>JAMPGU010000009.1 GCA_023663865.1 Clostridium sp. | reverse complement strand
TATTACAGGCAATTACCACGAGAAACCAATACTTCGTTACGACACCTCAGCTAAAGGATTGCCTCGTTTATTATGCCTTGCTGAGAAGACTATCTGACGGAATAAACATTGACCATAAGTTTCCTATTTTATCAGACTATGAAGATGCAGGTAATATGTTCAATTTGATGCAAAAGAGCAGAAAAGAGAGGGATTGTGAAAAACGTGCAAAATCAATTTACTGTCTATTATTAAAAACATACACAATTAATTTTAAAAGCAAAAAGAGTGCCGAGAAAAAACTTATTGATTTAATTGAATTTTGCAATAAAGAATTAGGCGTATACTTTGAGTATTTAACAGTATTAGCATACTTGTACTTCAAAAATAACATCAAAAGGTCAGAGCATTTTTTCAAAAGGTGCAAATAAAATCTAATGCTATTTTGAATAAAATAGAAGGTATGTCTTGGGATCTATTTCATCTGCTGGATGCTCTGGCTGAAATGGCAGCCTTAATGAAAGATAATCGGATTTTTTTACAGTATATTGCTACTGCCGACAAAACTTTTTCGGAAATCATTGATATAAATCCAATTGAGAGAATCTTTATATATAATGATATCACTATCGCAAAATATAAATATTCTATTCGGCATTATTTTCCGAACGATGATTATATTATGAATATGATTACAGATAATATGAATCAAAGACAACAAGTATGTAAAAATGTAAATTTAAATAAGTTATCGAAATCACTGGAGAATGAATTGTTAATGATTATAGAGAGCAAATAGAATTTGTGGCATAGAAAAATCCCCCATCTCAATTCAGAGACAGGGGGGCTTAGCGTATAGGATTTATGGTATTCTTAGTAAAGTAGCAATTCGTGTTATGTCACCTTGCTTATCTTTGATTCCTAATGCCAATCGGGTAATGTTGTGGTTAGATGCGGTGAATGTTGACTTTATGAGAACTAATCTTTTTGTCTCAAGCACATCTTTTACATCAATTGATTCTTCATTTTTACGATACAATTTTTACACCCACTTAAATGGGCTAACAGTGCTGCTTGTTGCCGCACTCATATATATTGTTTATTTAGATGGCAAATAGTAACAAAAATAATTTGAAAAATTATTCATAATGGAAAGAATGATAGGATATTGGCGAATAACTAATGTTTACAGTAGATATAAAGGGTTGATATAACTTTGATATTATGGTATAATTGTATTAATAAAGATATTGAAATGATTGTTATGACTGATAAATATATTAATGTTGCTAATCCTTGATTTGAGAATTTGTTGTTTCAAATTCGTTATTATCATCTGTATTATTATCCGTGCTGTCATCGGATTGCTTCTTCTTTGCTTTTGATGTAACAGCGACTATGATGAATATAATACCCACGAGAGCAATAACAACAGCAGATATTAATATAGCCTTGGCAGACGGGGACATCTCTGTAGTTCCGGTATTATTATATGAACGGACTTCACCGGATGATGTTTTTTCAGTTGTTTCTGTTTCCGTGCTGCTACTGCTGTTATTTGTTGTGTAAATTTTGCCTGAACCTGAAAATTTAGTTGAGGAAGCCTTTTTAGATTTATCACTTGTTGCCTTGCTCTTTGCAGATGTAGAGTTAACCTTGCTCTTATTTGAATTTATTCCTGAGCTGTTTTTTGCTTTGGTGGTTCTTTCACTTGTGCTTTTTACAGTAGTCGTTTCCGGCTCTACATACATATAGATAGGTACATTTTCAAACAAAGTGCATGCTTCGCTGTGCCCGCAGGTATAGGAGCATTTGATTATGCTGTCCAGCTGCCGGTCCTGTTTGTTCTTCAATTCAAAGCCAATAAATCCGGTGAAAAAGCTGCTGTTTAGTTCAAAATTCTGTGCCAGCTCAATGGCTTGCTTCTCATTCGTATTTGTATTTATAAACCCACTGTGATTTACGGAAAAGTGATATTCATTTATATCATTCATAATATCAAAGCTGATAACCGCATTATCAAAGGAGGTATCCTCCAGCCGATTGTCATATATCTGAAAATAGATATAAACGCATCCGTTTTCGTGGTCAACAATTTTCTTCAGTGAGCCGGAAATATAATTGTCATTATATAAGGTAATGTCATCTGTTTCCATCCAGCCATTGTATTCACTTTCCACCAAATTGTAGTTTAATGCGTAAGCGTGGATATTGGTAGATAAAATGAAAAGTGTCAGCAGGATTCCGACAGCAAATCTACACATTGTTAGAGTTCTTCCTGTACGAATCAAGCCGACACCACCCTTTTGTTACTTTAATAAAATAGTAACATACTATCATACCTTTTGTCAAAACATTTTCGACATTTTTCGACAATAACAGACGAAAGTCGAAAACAGTGTGCAATATGTGCCGAGTGTCTATAAACGTGAATTTGTGTTGACGGATGTTTGCTTGCTCTATATAATGAAATTACAAATACATTATAAGGAGTAAAATTTATGGAAACAATCAAAGCTGTGTTTATGGCAAATATCCCCGCAAGTGTAGCGGTTATAGGTTTAGTGGGGTATTTCTTCGCAATGGCAGTTGTATTTATCTGCAACCCTGTTAAAAATGCTGAAAGCTTTTCCGTCAAACCGGTTGATAATGCCGGAAAGACAGAAATCAGAGTGTACTATGGCGGTATATCCTTTGCACTGGGTGCATTTCTTCTTTATTTAACCTTGGCACTGAAAACGCCTGTTTATTCTCTTGCAGGAGGTTTGTTCTTTTCTACCACTGTTTTTGTAACCAGGTCTATATTCCTTTGTGTTGACAAGGGCTGGAAATGCCCTTATACAAAGCTGGCAATACCTGCCGAGGGATTTTTTGTAATTGCACTTTGGATTTGCTTCATTTTATCAAAGACTTTATATTAATATGGAATCAAGAAATCTGTTATTGTTTTTTCGATAACAGATTTTTTTATGTGTTATTTGGTATTAAGCTTCATTTTCATTTTGGAAAATTTTTGCCCAAAGGCGTTTGCCCAGGCTTCGCAGTAAAGCTTATAGTAGGACACGTTGTTTTTCTTTCTGTAGCCTTCAAAGAAATTGCACCAAATTGCGGATGGAATTGCGATTACTAAATAATAGAGCGGTCCTAAAATCAGGCACTGCCAGGTATGCCCGTATTCGTGAATGCGGGTGTTATAGGTCCACACCTTGTTTTTATGTTTATCCTTTATGAATATAAATAATCCCAGTGAAAGTCCGCCGCTGTTCCAAGGAAGATAGACGATGTAAGAATATCCGAAGTGCTGCCAGCGTCTCTTTTTTACAATTGTGCAAAACAGGAAAATAATGCCTCCCACAAGATTAACAGGCAATCCCCATGTCCACTGAACAAGATAAAACAGGAAGCCTTTAACAGCATTTTTCAGAGATTTTTCGCGGGGATCAGGTTCTTTCTTTGTGATGTCAATGATATCCATAATTTACTCCTTTTCTGCGAGAATGGTGTATTCTCCATCCTCATTTGTTTCAAGTGTATGTGTACTGTTTGCGTTACCGCTTCCAAGCCATGTTTTGTCAAAACGCTGACCAGATATTGCTTCACAGCGTTCAATTTGCTCCGGCGTAAGTGACACAGAGCCATATTTATGCTTGAGTGCAATAGCTGCTCTTATCATTGTGTGATCATCCTTTGTCATTTTAAAGTTTCTTAATAAGATTAAGGATATCACAGCTGCAATAATCGGAATAATTGCCACGCAGATACGCACGCCGAAAATGGCACTTGTGCTTTGCGCAAAAAGATTTCCTGTGGCAGTTTCATATTCTGATACCTTGTCACCTGTCACAAGTCCGAAGCCCTGCAGTGTAAAGCCTACCATGGCTGCCATAACACCGCTGATGCTTTTCTTTATAAGTGTGCTGAAGGTTGCGATAACACCTTCTCTGCGGCGTCCTGTTATCAGCTCATCAACATCTGTGATATCGGGGAAAATATTGCTGGATACAAAGCCAAGTCCCGACATACCAAAGGGGTATAAAATCATACTGAGCATCATAAGTGCAACCCACAAAAAGGATAGGGAGCCGCCGTTATTCTGCTGCATAAACAGACCGATAGCAAGACCGGCAACCATAAGAGGTGTAACAATATTTCCGCACTTTTTCTTGCCGTATTTTATGGTGAGCTCATAGTTGAGCGGGAAGGCAGCCGCTTCAGCAACACCAGCCACGGCATTGAAAATGGCGTATTTGCTGTACTGGTTTGCAAGATATTTTATATAGTATACCTTTGAATTGTTATAAAATCCGGTAGCAAATTGATAGGCAACACTCATAAAGAAATACTGGCGGAAGGATTTGTTTTTGAATACCAGTACGTATTCACGTATGATATAGCGGATGTCAAGCTTCTCAACAGTATTGTTCATCGAGCTGGGCTCTCGGGTTGTTTTAAAGGTTATAAATACCGAAACAGAATAAAATACTGCCAGCACAATTCCGATGATAAGAAAAGGTGTGCGTGATGCGGAGGTGAGCGTTCCGTTTGAGCCGAAAAGGGCAAGGATTAATACTGCCAAGCCAAATGACGGAACCATACCTGCTGAATTGAATAAATAACCTACAGAGTTATACTGGGTGCGCAAATCGTATTCCGGTGCAAGCTCGGGAAGCATTGCAGTGTGGGGAACGCTGATAATCGTAAATGCAGTTTTATAGAGCATATAAACCAGCACGTAGTAAATCATTGCAGCCTTCGGATTTCCTGTACCGTTAAGACCAAAGCTGTTCCACAGCAGAGAATAGGAGATAAGCAAAACAGGAATGCCCAGCAGCAGATATTTTCTGTGTTTGCCGTATTTGGAACGGGTACGGTCTGTAATAATACCCATAACCGGGTCTGTAACAGCATCCCAAACCGTAGCAAGCATTACAACGATACCGGCTTGCTTGAGAGACAGATTTACAACGTCGGTTAAAAATATAGTGAAATACATACTGATTATGTAACCGGCACCGCCGATAAACATATTGGCATAGCTGTAATTCATCATGGGGACTATTGTTGATTTAAAATCGCCTTTTATTCCTAAGGCCTTTTTGATTTTTTCGCCCATAATTATTCTCCTTTATATTTATAATTCCAGTGTACCATTTCGCTATGCCGTTGTCAAAGTTTTAGCAATTTATAGACTGACGGCTGAATAAATGCAGAATAAAAAGCCATTCTATGCTATAGCTTTAGCGTAGAATGGCTTTGTGTATAATTGCGTGTATAAATTTGATTTACTTAAAATTCTTTTTATTGAAGTTATCAATGACGATTTGGTATCTGTTATATGCCTTTTGAACGGCATCCTCCCAGCTGATATATATATGGCTCTGTGCATTTTTGCCTACACGTCTCAGAAGCTCTTTATTATCCATAATTTTAGCCAGCGTGCTTGCTACAGAATGTGCACTTTCCATACATAAAAATCCTGTTTCGCCGTCTGTGATGCCTTCGGAGGCACAGCTGTTTCGTACCAGCAGGCTGGGGGTAGCGCAAGCAGCTGCTTCTCTTACCACAAGTCCGTTGGTATCAAATACGGACGGAAACAGCAGAATATCGGATATGCCGTAATAGCCCTGAATTTCCTGTCTGTCCAGTATTTTGCCTGTCCAGATAATATCACTGCTCAATCCGTTTTTCTTTATGTAATGTTTTATTGCATTTTCGTCTGCACCAAAGCCAAGCATAATCAGCTTGAACCTTTTTCCGTCTCTTTTCAGCTTAACACAGGCATCAAGAATAAGCTTGATGTTTTTGTACCAAATCATTCTGCCTGAGTAAAGAAAAACAGGGACATCTTCAGGTACATTATGCTTCCTTTTTATCATAGCTTTATCGCTTGCAGAAACATGCATTACCGGCAAATCACAGCCGTTAGGCATAACAATATAATCACCCTGATAGCCTATTTTTTTCAGGCTGTCCGCAGTACCCTCGCTGGTTACCCATACTTCGTCAGCAGCATTGATATTGTTGAGAAGAAAATTATATGCAAAATTTCTTGCCGGCTTGGTAGGTACACGCCTGTCAATATCATATTCATATTTTGTGTGATATGTAAGGACTACAGGAATTTTCTTTTTTTCAACAACACGTCTGAAATAATAGCTGGTTGCCAGGGGGGCGTGGGAATGCAGAATATCGAAATTCATATCAATGATGGCCTGATGAAGTTCATCCTTGAAGGGCCATCCCACACTGTAACCCTCTTTTGAGGGTACCCACCAGCTTTTATACCTGAAAATTTCGTAATCATATTTATAATCCTGCTGATTCGGATTTTTAGGCGTAATAACAACAGCCTTGCCCAGATTCTTATTTATTTCATAGGCATAGCTCTGTGCTACGTTGCTGATACCATCTGTCGTTGGCGGAAAGGCATCACTGCCGATACCAACCTTTAATTTTTTATCCAAAGTATATATAACCTCAATTTCTGTCTGTTATATTTTTAGACATTTTATCATAAATCGTTCAATATGTAAATGCAGGGTGCATATTTTTTATATTTATTTAACTATTTGGAAAAATAACTTGATAATGGATTTTTTATATTTTATAATAGAAACGTATATGTATTAAGGAGGTATTGCTATGTCGCAGGAATATTCTGTATCTCTGGAAAAAATCATTGATGCACACAATTTGGATATTGTTTATCTGCCAAAGGATGCAGGTGAAATTCTGATAACCACATCGGAAATAAACAGACCGGGTATCGTTTTGACAGGCTATACAGATTATTTTGATCCGCTAAGAATACAAATTCTTGGCTGGACTGAGCTGGGCTTTTTGCTGAATATGAATGATGAGGAAAGAAAAAAGGCTCTTGGCTACTGGCTTGGTCTCAAGCCGGCTGCAGCAGTAATTACAAGGGGTCTTGATATTCCGGATTATTTTATAGAGGCCTGTAAAAAATATGAAATTCCTTTGCTGAAAACTGCGGAGGAAACCTCTCCGTTTTTGGCTGCATTAATTGCTTATCTGAACAGAGAGCTTGCACCGAGAATCACAAGACATGGTGTGCTTGTTGAGGTTTATGGTGAGGGTGTACTCATTACAGGAGACAGTGGCGCAGGTAAGAGTGAAGCGGCAATTGAGCTGATTAAAAGAGGTCACAGACTTATTGCTGATGATGCTGTGGAAATCAGAAAAATCAGTGATAAAACATTGCGTGGCAATTCTCCAAGCAACATTCGTCATTTTGTGGAGCTTAGAGGTATAGGCATTATTGATGCCAGACGAATATTCGGTATGGGTGCTGTTAAACCAAGTGAAAAAATTGATATGGTGATTCAGCTGGAAACCTGGGATTCGACAAAAGCTTATGACAGACTGGGGCTTGATAATGAATATGCAAACATTCTTGGCGTCAGAGTACCGGCAATGACTGTACCGATTACACCCGGACGTAATTTGGCAGTGATTGTTGAAACTGCGGCTATGAATAACAGGCAGAAAAAAATGGGATATAATGCTGCTAAGGATCTTATGATCAGTCTTGGGATGGAAGATGTTAATCCGCAGGACAAAGAAGTAGATATCTGGCAGGAAAATTAATATACAGAGGAGATAAAAATTATGTATACAATAGGTGTAGATTTAGGCGGAACAAACATTGTAGCTTCAGTTGTTAATGACAGCTACAGCATTCTTGCAACTTCAAAAACAAAAACCAATGCACCCAGAAGTGCAGAAGAAATATTTGATGATATTGCAATGGTTGTGGATGAGGCTATCGCAAAAGCAGGCATATCAAAGGCTGAAATTGATTCACTTGGCTTGGGTACACCGGGTACTGTAAACGGCGAGGGCATTATTGAGTTTGCAAACAACCTCGGTTTTAACAATGTTCCGGCAAAGCAGATGCTGATTGAAAAAACAGGTATCGAAAAGGTTTATATAGAAAACGATGCCAACTGTGCTGCACTGGGTGAAGCATATGCAGGTGTGGGTAACGGTGCAAAAAACTTTGTTGCTGTAACCCTTGGCACAGGCGTAGGCTCAGGTGTAATTGTAGATGGTAAGATTGTAAATGGTGTTAACTATGCCGGCGGTGAGTGCGGTCATATGGTTATTGTTGTAGATGGTGATCAGTGCTCCTGCGGACGTAAGGGCTGCTGGGAGGCTTATGCTTCTGCCACAGCACTTATCAGACAGACAAAGATGGCTATGGAGGAGTATCCTGATTCCTATATGCATCAACTTGCCAAGGCGGAGGGTGCAGTATCAGGCAGAACAGCCTTTGATGCAATGAGAAAGGGCGATATTGCAGGAATTAAGGTTGTTGAGCAATATATTAAATATGTTTCCTGCGGTCTTATCAATTTGGTAAATGCCCTTCAACCGGAGATTATTTGTGTGGGCGGCGGTATCTGTAATGAGGGTGAGACGCTTATGGCACCTCTTCGCAGATATGTTCAGGCTGAGAGATATTCCATACATAGTAAAATTCAGACAAAAATTGTAAGAGCTGAGCTTGGTAATGATGCAGGTGTTATCGGTGCTGCAATTCTTGGCAAGGTTAAAGATTAATCGGTGATATTTTGACAGAATTAATTAATTTATTAGATGAACTGAAATGTGAATATAAGCTTGACGAGCCAATGAAAAAGCATACTACCTTCAGAATAGGCGGTAATGCAAGGCTTGTTGTGTATCCTGAAAATGAGGAGCAGATAAGCAGAATTGTAAAATGTACAAAAAATAATGATATAAGGCTGCTGGTTATCGGAAATGGGTCGAATCTGCTGGTTGATGATGATGGCATTGATGCCTGTGTTATGATTCTTGATGATCACTTTTCGGGTGTTCAGCTTATTGATGATGAGACGATATATGCAAAGGCAGGTACAATGCTTATCAGAGTGTGTAAATTTGCCTTGGAGCATAACCTCAGTGGACTGGAATTTGCTTATGGCATACCGGGAAGCTGCGGCGGCGGTGCATTTATGAATGCCGGTGCATATGGCGGAGAGATGAAGGACGTGCTGTATAAGTGCACGCATATTGATAGTGACGGCAATGCAGGCTGCTTAGAAGGCAAGGATATGAAATTATCTTATCGTCATTCTGCCTATTATGATAATAATTGTATTATTACAGGCTTGTATTTGAAATTGAAAAAAGGAAACAGAGAAGAAATAAAAGCTAAAATGGACGATTTGCTGTCCCGCAGAAAGGATAAGCAGCCGCTGGAATTTGCTTCTGCCGGGTCAACCTTTAAAAGACCTGAAGGATATTATGCCGGTGCACTGATTCAGGAATGTAATCTTAAAGGAAAAAGAGTCGGTGATGCACAGGTCAGTGAGAAGCATGCAGGCTTTGTTATAAACAGAGGAAATGCCAGCTGCAGAGATGTTCTTGAATTATGCAGATTGTGCAGTGATACCGTATATAATGAAAAGGGTGTCAAGCTGGAAATGGAAATAAGAGTAACAAGATAAGGAAAATAATTATGCTATCAAATAAAGAATTGGTCGTATTGACAGGTGTAAGCGGTGCCGGAAAGTCAACCGCTATGGGATTTTTGGAGGACGTTGGATATTATTGTATTGATAATATGCCTCCTGAACTTATGTCTACATTTGTAGGTCTTCTTACCACAAGTGATGAGTACAGAAAGGTTGCTATTGTATGTGATGTACGATCCAGTCATGTGTTTGAACGCTTGCTTCAAAGTATCGGCAAGATAAAGGAATATGGCTATTATGTCAAGGTTATATATCTTGATGTAAAGGATAATGAAGCGTTAAAAAGATATAAGCTTACAAGAAGAAAGCATCCTTTTGCGGATAAGTTTAACGGCAGTATACAAAATGCCATTACCTATGAAAAGGAAATCTTATCACCGCTGCGAGCACGTGCCGATCATGTTATTGATACAAGTGATATTGACAGCAATAAGCTTCGCTCAAGACTCACGCGGATTCTGCTTGAAAGTGAGCAGGATGTTATGAATATTCATTGTATGTCCTTCGGCTTTAAGCATGGTATTCCCAGCGAGGCAGATTTTGTTATAGACGTACGCTGTCTGCCAAATCCATATTGGGTAGATGAACTGAGAAATAAGACCGGACTGGATAAAGAGGTTTATGATTATGTATTCTCCTTTGATGCGTCCAAGGAACTGCTGACAAAGCTGATTGATTTTCTTGATTTCTTAAATCCGCTTTATATCAAAGAGGGAAAGAGCCAGATTGTATTTGCAATTGGCTGTACCGGCGGAAATCACAGAAGTGTCGCAATCGCAGAAGCACTTAAAAATCATTTCTCAAAAAGATGGGACAATGTATCTGTCAATCACAGGGATTTAGACAGAAAATAGAGTATAAGTATTATTAGACAATAAATAAAAATCCGAACCTACAGAGAGTATAAAATGTCATTTTCACAGGATGTAAAAAACGAACTTTTGCAAATTGAATATGAAAACGGATGCTGTGAAAAAGCACTCCTTTACGGGCTTTGTATTTTTGGCAAAAGCTTTTCAGGTCTCGGTATCAGTATGCAGACTGAAAATGAAAATATTGCTGTGCTTTATAAAAAGCTGATAAAAAAGTATTGCAATGTTCAGTGTGATATCAGAGTGTCACCGCGGGGCAGAAGCTATTCCATACTTATGGAGGAGGAAAGCGACTGTGACAAAATATTGGGTGCATTCGGTCATACAGATGTGGGAAGCCTGAAAATCAATCATTCTAATTTTGATTGTGAGCATTGCGCCCACGCATTTTTGGCAGGTGCATTTTTATCCTGCGGTACTGTGTCAACACCCCAAAAGGACTATCATCTTGAATTTACAGTGCCGTATCTTAATCTGTCAAAAAGCCTGATTACCATGCTGGATGAAATGGAACTCAGTCCTAAGCTTACAAACCGAAAAGGGTATAACATTATCTATTTTAAAGATAGCGAAGTGATTGAGGATTGCCTGTATCTTATGGGTGCTTCCTCGGCTATGTTTGAAATGATGAATGTTGAAATCGTTAAGGATATCAGAAATAAGGCGAACCGTACAGCCAACTGCGAGGCTGCGAATATTGAAAAGACCGTTAAGGCAAGCTATCAGCATATTCAGGCCATAGAGAAGATAAAAGAATTAAAGGGTCTTGATTATTTAAAAAATGATTTAAAGGAAATTGCTGTTTTAAGAATTGATAATCCTGAGCTTTCTCTTTCAGAGCTGGCGGCTTTGAGCGGATTGTCACGTTCGGGTGTTAATCATAGATTAAAGCGTATTATTGAAATAGCAGATAATATATAAAAAGGATAAGGAATATTATGTTTACTCATTTGCACACTCATACGGAGTTTTCTTTGCTTGACGGCGCCTGCCGTATCGAGCAGCTGGTGCAGTGTGCTAAGCGTCTTGGAATGCAGTCTCTTGCTATTACCGACCATGGTAATATGTACGGGGCTGTTGATTTTTATAAAGCCTGTAAAAAAGCAGGGATAAAGCCGGTAATCGGCTGTGAGGTTTACGTTGCACCGCGTACAAGGTTTGATAAGGATAAGGTGCTTGATAAGGAATATAATCACTTGATATTGCTTTGCAAAAACGAAACCGGTTATAAAAATTTGATTTATATGGTGTCAAGAGCCTTTACAGAGGGCTTTTATTTTAAACCCAGAATAGACCATGATTTGCTGGAAAAGCACAGTGAGGGCTTAATATGCCTGTCTGCCTGCCTTGCCGGGGAGATTCCCCAGGCTATTTTGCAGAGAGATTATGAAAAAGCAAAGAGCACAGCGTTATGGTACCGTGATGTTTTTGGTGAGGATAATTACTATTTAGAGCTGCAGAATCACGGACTTTCCGAGCAGCAGGTGGTAAATGAGGGAATTAAGCGTTTGTCAAGAGAAACAGGGATTCCTCTTGCTGCCACCAATGATGTTCATTATATTGAAAAGCAGGATGCTAAAATTCAGCAGGTATTAATTTGTATTGCTACCAATCATGTTATCGGTGATGATACAGGTCTGGAATTTCACGCTGAGGAGTTTTATCTAAAGAGTGAGGAGCAAATGCGTGCGCTTTTTGCCGATACACCTGAGGCAATTGATAATACCCAGAAAATAGCTGACCGCTGTAATTTTGATTTTGAATTTGGCAATACGAAGCTGCCGTATTTTGAAACACCTGATAATATGGATCATTTTGAATACTTCAAAATGCTTTGTATGGAGGGTATGAAAAAAAGATACGGAGACAATCCGCCGCAGGAATATTATGCACGTTTGGATTACGAGCTTGAAACTGTGGAAAAAATGGGATATACAGACTACTATCTGATTGTGGCTGATTTTGTATCCTTTGCTAAATCCAAGGGCATACCTGTAGGCCCGGGACGTGGCTCGGGTGCAGGCTCTATTGCGGCATACTGTATGGGCATTACGGATTTAGACCCGATGAAATATAATCTGCTCTTTGAGCGCTTCCTCAATCCTGAGCGTGTTTCTATGCCTGACTTTGATATAGATTTTTGTTACGAGCGCAGGGGAGAGGTTATCGAATATGTTACAAAAAAATATGGTGCAGACCATGTAGCACAGATTGTCACCTTCGGAACGCTGGCAACCCGTGCCGCAATACGTGATGTGGGCAGAGCAATGGGTATGCCCTATTCTGCGGTTGATGCAGTGGCAAAGCTTGTTCCAAATGATTTTCATATAACGATTGATCAGGCTGTTCACAAGTCCAAGGAGCTTTCTGCACTGATGCAGGAAAATCAGCAGGTCAATGAGCTGATAGAAACTGCACGCAAGGTTGAGGGTATGCCGAGAAATACCTCTACCCATGCAGCGGGTGTGGTTATTACCCATAATCCGGTGTCAACCTATGTTCCTCTTGCTACCAATGATGATGTGCCGGTTACACAGTATATTATGACTACCCTTGAGGAGCTGGGACTTCTTAAAATGGATTTCCTCGGACTGAGAACCTTAACGGTTATTCATGATGCTTCAAAGGCGGCAGGAATTGATATTGAAGCTGTGCCTATAGATGATGAAAATGTATACAAGCTGTTTGCCAGAGGACAGACCGAGGGCATATTCCAGTTTGAATCCTCGGGTATGAAGCAAATGCTTATGAACCTCAAGCCGAGGGCGTTGGAGGATTTGATTGCAGCAACGTCACTTTACCGCCCCGGACCTGCCAAACAGATAGATACATTTGTAGAAAATTCACACAATCCCGAAAAGGTAAAATATGCGGATGAAAAGCTGAAGCCAATCCTTGAAAACACGTATGGCTGTATGGTATATCAGGAGCAGGTTATGCAGATTTTCAGAGAGCTTGCCGGGTATTCCTATGGCAGAGCGGATATTGTGCGCCGAGCAATGAGCAAGAAAAAGCTTGACGTTATGGAGCAGGAGAGGGAAACCTTCCTTGACGGCTGTGAAAAAAATGGTGTTCCAAGAGCAGTTGCTGACAGAATTTTTGACCAGATGTCAGATTTTGCAAAATATGCATTTAACAAATCCCATGCTGCCTGCTATGCCTTGGTTGCTTACAGAACAGCGTATTTAAAGCAGTATTACCCTGCCGCATTTATGGCGGCATTAATGACCTCGGTGCTGGATCAGTCAAACAAAATTGCACGCTATACAGCCGAGTGTAAGCGCCTTGGACTCAGGCTTGGTCCGCCGAATATAAATACCTCTATGAAGGGCTTTACTGCAAATGACAGAGTGATTCATTACGGCTTGCTGGGTATTAAAAATGTAGGCAGTGAGTTTATCGACGAGGTTGTTGCGGAAAGAAAAAAGGGCAGCTTTACCTCCTTGACTGATTTTTGCAAGCGTATGCAGGAGGGTCATTTTAACAGACGTGCTGTTGAGAGCCTTATCCGCTGCGGTGCAATGGATTGCTTTGACGCCAATCGCAGACAGATGCTTCAAGCTCTGCCGGCACTGATTACAAATCTGGATAATTACAGACAGAATACACGCTACGGTCAGGTAGGCTTTTTTGATTTGGGTCAGGGCGATGAAATGAGCTTTGATGTTGAAATGCCGGATGTACCTGAATTTCCTAAGCAGGAACTGCTGAAAATGGAAAAGGAAATGACGGGGCTGTATTTGTCCGGGCATCCTATGGATAAATATTCTGATATCTGCAGGAGCAGAGGCTATGCCAATACCATTGATCTGATTGAGGCCGGCAAGGAGGAAATGTCCAAATATAAGGACAGAAGTCAGGTTAAGCTTTGCGGCATCATTACGCATACCACGCTCAAGCAGACAAGAAATAATAATGCCACAATGGCGTTTGTAACGATAGAAGATTTGTATGGCTCAATAGAGGTCATTGTGTTCCCTAAAACGCTGGAGCAGTTCCAAAATCTGATTTATGACGGAAGTGTTATCAGCGTGAGCGGTACCTTGTCGCTGGAGGAGGAAAAGGATGCCAAGGTGCTTGCAGGCACCATTGACAAGCCACCAACGAAATCGGCACAAGCCCCGGACAATAATCATAATGATGAAAAAAATACCGGTGCTAAGAAGCGGAGACTGGGCTTGTTCCTGCGATTTGAAAGTAAGGCTGATGAGAAAATTGCCCTTGCGAAAAGAGTTACCACCATTTTTGATGGAACCATTCCGCTGTATTTTTACTATATTGACAGTGGGAAGTATGAGCTCCAGCCGAGAGAGGATTTTGTTGAAGTGAATGAAACGGAGCTTCGTGAGCTGAGGCGTATACTCGGAGAAGGTAATGTTGCATATATTGGTTAGCCAAAAATGTATTTAAATATTTATCTTGTTTTAACAAAGACAATACTTGACATTTTTTGCTTATGCTATTAAAATATAATCAATATTGTTAATTTGTGCCTGTGCATATATTTGCGATATTATAAATGTTATATAATTATTTTTCTAATAATCCAAACTGCATTAATTATTATTGAATGATATATAGCATATGCGGTGTTGATATTACAAACTGTTTTACTACAGGAGGAATTGATATGAAGACAATTGCGGTATTAACAAGCGGCGGAGATGCGCCGGGTATGAATGCTGCTGTAAGAGCAGTTGTACGTACAGCTTGTGAAAACGGAATGAAGGTTTATGGTGTAGTTCGTGGCTATAACGGACTTATCAACGGCGATTTTATCGAGATGGATTTGCGTTCGGTTTCTGACATTATTAACCGCGGCGGTACAATTCTTTACTCAGCACGTTCTGTTGAATTCGCAACAGAGGAGGGTATGAGAAAGGCTGTTCGCACCTGTCAGGAATGGGGCATTGAGGGCGTTGTTGTTATCGGCGGCGATGGTTCCTTCAGAGGTGCTAGAGATTTGTCAGAGCGCGGTATTCCTTGTGTTGGTGTTCCGGGTACTATTGATAATGATATTGCCTGCTGTGATTATACAATCGGCTATGATACCTGCCTGAATACAATTATGGAAATGGTTGACAGAATTCGTGATACTGCTGAGTCTCACGACAGATGCTCTGTTATCGAGGTAATGGGACGCCGTGCAGGCTGGCTTGCACTGAATTCAGGTATTGCCTGCGGTGCAACCTCTATACTGATTCCTGAGGTTCCTTTTGATATTGAGAAGCACGTTATTGAGCGTATGAAGAAAACTCAGAGAACAGATAAAAAGCACTTTATCATTATTGTTGCTGAGGGCTGTGGTATTGATGTTGAGGAGCTTGCTAAGGAAATTCAGTCAAAAACAGGCGTTGAATCAAGAGCAACTATTCTCGGTCATACACAGCGCGGCGGCCATCCTACTGTTAAGGACAGAGTTATGGCTACACGTATGGGCAACTATGCAGTTAAGCTGCTTATGAACAATATCGGTAATCGTGTTGTTGCAGCACAGAAGGAAGAGGTTGTTGACTACGATATTTTTGAGGCGCTTAATATGTCAAAGTCTGTTGATATGAATCTCTATAACGTTGCGCACGAGGTTTCTATCTAAGCTACATATCTGATAAAAATACAAAAGACAGTACAGATTTGCTGTACTGTCTTATTTTTTGCTTTTTATTCCTAATACATAATCTGCCGAAACATTGTAGTATTCGCACAGCTTAATTATGTCTTTTACCTTGTATTCTCGTAATCTTTTTTCATATTTTGAAATAGCAGATTGCTGGCAGTTTAAAACCTTTGCAATTTCTATTTGGCTAATATCTCTATCTTCTCTAAGAGCAGTTAGTCTATCCACATAATCCATACTATCACCTAAAGAAATTGTATAACAGAGTCCAATACGGACTTGACAAAAAGTCCACAATGGACTATTATATTTTTAGGAGAGAGGAGATATATTATGAAAAAAATTTTAAGCTTGCTTATAGCAGCGCTTGTGCTGATAATGCTATGCTCACATATAGATTTCTCCGCCAATGTCATATGTTGATTGAATAATAAAAAATTTTTCAAAACTTTTCAAAAATTTTCAAATTTAAATTACAATTTTTTTAAGGGTGTTTTTTGTAATGCCCTTATTTTTTTGCAAATAATATATTAGATGATTTTGAGAAAATTGTAATCAGATGCATATATATTTTCACGCCTTGTTCGGCTACGCAAGATACGCGTGAATTGGCATTCTAACCTGTAGCCGGAAAGGCTATGAAAATTATGAAAAGAGTAGTTCGTGCAATTGACATCGTATTTGCTGTTATATTAACCTTTATATATACCGCTGTGGGTATTGGCAGCTATTCACTTCCTGCCGCCATTCATTCAAATGCTGATAAGCAGATTGTGTATAATCATATCTATTCTGTAAAAAAAAGCAGTGCAGCTTTGGTTGATTATCAGAGTAGTCAGCGTGTTTCGAATATAGACGGAGAAATAAATCTGTTTGGCATTATTCCTGTTAAAAAAACAGAGATATCAAACAAGGATTTGGGCAGTGTATATGTAAGCGGTGAAAGCTTTGGCATCAAGCTGTATACGGATGGTGTTATTGTGGTTGGTACTAAGGATGTAGACGCAGACGCCGGCAGAAGCAATCCTGCCAAAGAGGCAGGCATAGAAAAGGGCGACGTAATCGTTGAAATCAATAATACAAAGGTTACCTCTTCTTCGCAGGTTGAGGAAATTTTCAACAGCAACAACGGCACTTCCTACAGAATAAAGGTTAAAAGAAATAATAACTATAAGAATTTTACCTTAGAGCCTGTTTACTCCAAAACAGAAGGCTGTTACAAGGTAGGTATATGGGTGCGTGACTCCACAGCCGGTATTGGCACAATTACCTTCTATAATCCTAAAAACAATTCTATGGCGGCTTTAGGTCATCCTATAACCGATGTTGACACCAATGAAATTATGCCTATTCTGAACGGTGAGGCGGTAAAGGCACCCGTAACAAAGATATATAAAAGCTCCGGTGGTGAAACAGGCTCAATCTGCTGTGATTTTTCAAATGATGTTATCGCAAGTCTAACCACAAATAATATCAGCGGAATATACGGAAAATACAGCTGTGCAATTGATGAAAGCAGATTGTATCAGGTAGCCCCTTCCCAAGAAGTGGAAAGAGGACAGGCACAGATACTCTGCACCCTTGATGACAGAGGACCGCAGCTTTATACAGTAGAAATTACAAGAGTTTCCTACAAAGACAATGAGGAAAAAAATATGGTGGTTAGGGTGACTGATTCGGATTTGCTGGAAAAAACAGGGGGTATTGTGCAGGGAATGAGCGGATCTCCCATCATACAAAACGGCAAGCTTGTTGGTGCTTTAACGCATGTTATAGTAGATAATCCGGAAAAGGGGTATGGAATATTTGCTGAAAAAATGGTATCATTGTCAGAAAGTGTAAAATAGCAATAAATGTGAAAAATATTTACATTTAATTGTGAAAAACTCTTGCAATTTCTTTTGATTAGTGGTAATATGTGGAAGGAATAAAAATAGGAGGTTTTTCTATGAAAAACGATATAAAAGTGCTTATTGCTGACGATACCGCAGTTTTTGGAAAGGAGTGTCAGAAGGAGCTGAAGAGCCTCGGCTATGATGTTTGTTTAACGAAAAAGGATGGCTCAAGGGTAATATCCATTCTGGAAACACAGCATATTGATGTAATTCTTATGGATGTATTTATGGCAAACAGTGATGCCATTGATGTGTTGGAATATATAAATCATTCGCTGTCTGAAAAACCGTTGGTTGTTGTTATCTCCTCTATGGACTCACAGGATTTTGAGGAGCAAATGATAAATGCCGGTGCAGATTATTATCTTATAAAGCCGGTTACGCCTGCCTCGGTTGCAAAGCGCATTGCTCGTCTGTCAACCTGGAAAACAGATAAGAAAAAGCGTAATGACTCTTCTTTCTCGGAAATGGATATGGATATTGTTGTGTCGGATATTATGCGCCAGATTGGTGTTCCTGCACACATCAAAGGATATCAGTATTTAAGAACATCCATCAAATTGGCCGTTGATGACGCCGAAATGCTGGGCTCTGTTACAAAGCTTCTTTATCCGACTGTGGCAAAAATGTATAATACAACTGCCTCCAGAGTAGAGCGTGCTATACGCCATGCTATTGAAGTGGCATGGGACAGAGGGGATGTAGATGTTTTGTCTTCTTATTTTGGCTATACAATTCAGTCACAGAGAGGAAAGCCTACAAATTCTGAATTTATTGCAATGATTGCAGACAAAATTAAACTGTCTATGCGTACAAGTGCTTAGTTATAAAGCAATACATTTCAATAGATTTTTTGTATATCAGCTTATGTATATAAATATATTAGCTTTTTAATTTTGATTAGATACATAGCTAATAGATAAATAATAAGACCTATATCTTGTGGTGTGAGCCGATATTCACCAATCGGCTGCACCACATTTTCATTTGTGCATATCTACAGAATTTTTGATTTTTTTATTGTCAATTTTGCACAAGAAAAAAAGTTTATAAAAATTTAAAATTTTTCTTGACATACCATTATCTGTAATATATAATAAATGAGCGTGTGAAAGGGTCATTATATATTTATATATAAATATCCTGTTCACCACTTAGATATGCGATGATGTGTAAGGTGGCGTCTTAACCCAGACGGGAATTTACACGGAGTATGTCCGATTTTAAACCGGGCGAAAATCACCGATAGGTAAACATGTTTGGTCAGCGGCTTGCGAACGCTGTACCGGAGTATGTGCTAATTCTCTGCCCGAATGACAATTTCATCATTCGGTTTTATTTAGAGAGAGGGTTGAAACACACGGAAGCGTGGTTACTATCGGAGCTCGCACCATAATTTTTCAGGAGGAAATAAAATGGCAGCAAGTAAAGTTAAGATTCGAATCAGACTTAAAGGCTATGATCACAGCTTAGTTGATCAGGCAGCTGAGAAGATTGTTGAAACTGCAAAGAGAACAGGCGCACAGGTTAGCGGTCCTATTCCACTTCCTACAGAGATTGAGAAGGTAACAATTCTTCGTGCTGTTCACAAGTACAAGGATAGCCGTGAGCAATTCGAACAAAGAACACACAAAAGACTCATCGACATTCTCAGACCTTCAAATAAAACTGTTGAAGCTCTGACAAGTCTTGAGCTCCCAGCCGGCGTAGAGATTGAGATTAAGCTCTAATCGCTGCTGAGGTCATGTTGGGTGAGAATCCCAACCAATAACCAAAGGAGGAAATAAATCATGAAAAAGGGTCTTATCGGTAAAAAGATTGGCATGACTCAGATTTTCGATGAAGCTGGCAAGGTTATTCCTGTAACAGTAGTTGAAGCTGGTCCGTGTACAGTAACACAGATTAAGACAATGGAGAATGATGGCTACGAAGCAATTCAGGTTGGTTTCGGTGATGTTAAGGTATCACGTGTAAACAAGCCAATGAAGGGTCACTTCGACAAGGCTGACGTTGCTCCAAAGAAAACACTCAAGGAATTCCGTCTTGACAGCATCGAGGGTATCGAGGTTGGTAACATCCTCAAGGCTGACACATTTGAGGTTGGCGAAATCGTTGATGTTAAGGGAACGAGCAAGGGTCACGGAACATCTGGTGCAATTAAGCGCTGGAACTTCTCAAGACTGAGAATGACACACGGTACCGGTCCTAACCACCGTCACGCTGGTTCATTAGGTGCTTGCTCAAGCCCATCAAGAGTATTCAAGGGTAAGAAGATGGCCGGTCATTACGGTCACGAAACAGTAACAGTTCAGAACCTGACAATTGCTAAGGTTGATGCAGAAAACAATCTTATTGCAATTAAGGGCGCAATTCCCGGTCCTAAGGGCGGAATTGTTGTTATCGCAGACGCGGTTAAAGCTTAACGAAAGGAGAGATTAAAATGGCACAGGTTCAGGTTTATAACCAAGAAGGTAAGAAAACTTCAAAATTAGAACTTGCTGATGCAGTATTCGGCATTGAGCCAAATGCTAATGCAATGCATCTTGCAGTTGTTAGCTATCTTGCTAATCAGCGTCAGGGCACACAGTCAACTCTCACTCGTTCAGAAGTAAGCGGTGGCGGTGCAAAGCCTTGGAGACAGAAGGGTACAGGTCGTGCTCGTCAGGGTTCAACTCGCAGCCCACAGTGGACACACGGTGGTATTGCTCTTGGTCCAAAGCCAAGAAAATATAAAGTTAACCTTAATAAGAAAGTTAAGAGACTTGCTATGAAGTCTGCACTTTCATCAAAGGTTGCTGCTAATGAAATGATGGTAATCAACAAGGTTGAGCTTGAGGCAATCAAGACAAAGGCTATGGTTGATATGCTTACAAAGCTTAAAGCAGCTAAGAAAACTCTTATCGTTACTTTAGAGAGCGACGAGAAGATTTATAAGAGTGCTCGTAACATTGAGGGCGTTAAGGTTGTTACGGTAAATACACTTTGTGTTTACGACATCTTAAACTGCGATTCATTCGTAGTCCTCAAGGATGCAGCAAAGAAGATTGAGGAGGTATACGCATAATGAGAACTGCTCAGGATATTATTCTAAAGCCAATCATCACTGAGGAATCAATGATGGGCATTATGGTTAAGAAGTATACTTTCAAGGTTGCAAAGGATGCAAACAAGATTGAAATTGCTAAGGCAGTTGAGGAAGTTTTCCCAGGCACAAAGGTTGCAAAGGTAAACACAATTAACGTTCGCGGCAGAAAGCGTCGTCAGGGTATGAACGTTGGCTACACTCCTTCTTGGAAGAAAGCAATCGTAACCCTTACTGAAGATTCAAAGGAAATTGAGTTCTTCAACGATATGATGTAATTACATCCCTATATATAATAGTATAGCAACAAAAGATTTCAGATGATGAGGTATGAAAGGTGCCATCCTTTCGCAAAGTTATCTGGAAAGGAGAAAAGAAATGGCAATTAAAAATTATAAGCCGACCACTCCTTCTAGGAGAAATATGTCAGTAACTGATTATTCTTCTCTCTCAAAGGTTGCTCCTGAAAAAAGCTTGCTTGAGCCACTCAACAAGAAATCAGGTCGTAACTCTTACGGAAGAATTACAGTTCGTCATCGCGGCGGCGGAAACAGAAGAAAGTATCGTGTAATCGACTTTAAGAGAAATAAGTTTGATATTCCTGCTACTGTTAAGACCATCGAATATGATCCAAACAGAAGCGCGCATATCGCTCTTATTCAGTATGAAGATGGTGTAAAGAGCTACATCACAGCACCGGAAGGTCTGAAGGTTGGCGACACAGTTATGGCTGGTCCAAACGCAGATATCGTAGCTGGTAACGCTCTTGCATTAAAGGATATGCCTGTTGGTACAATCGTACACAACGTAGAGCTTTATCCTGGTAATGGTGCTCAGCTTGCTCGTTCAGCAGGTAACAGCGCTCAGCTTATGGCTCTTGAGGGACCATACGCATTGCTCAGACTGCCTTCAGGTGAGCTTCGCAATGTACCAAGAGATTGTATGGCAACAGTTGGTGTTGTTGGCAACACTGACCACGCTAATGTTAAAATCGGTAAAGCCGGCCGTAAGAGAAATATGGGCTGGAGACCAACAGTTCGTGGTTCTGTTATGAACCCGAATGACCACCCTCACGGTGGTGGTGAAGGTAAGTCACCTATCGGTCGTCCTGGTCCTTGCACTCCATGGGGCAAGCCTGCTCTTGGTTATAAGACACGTAATAAGAAGAAGGCATCTAACAAGATGATCGTTCGCCGTCGTAACGGTAAGTAAGAAGAAAGGAGAAGATTAAATGAGTAGAAGTACTAAAAAAGGACCTTACGTAGAAGCTAGTCTTTACAAGAAGGTTGAAGCTCTTAATGCTTCAGGTGATAAGCAAGTTCTTAAAACTTGGTCAAGAAGTTCAACAATCTTCCCTGAATTCGTAGGACACACATTTGCTGTTCATGATGGAAGAAAGCATGTTCCTGTATATGTTACAGAGGATATGGTTGGACACAAGCTTGGTGAATTCGCACCAACAAGAACATTCAGAGGCCATGCCGGCTCAAAGACATCTAAGTAATCGAAAGGAGAAATATTATGGAAGCAACAGCTAAAGCAACCTACGTCCGTATCTCTCCTAGAAAGGTGCAGATTGTTCTTGATTTAATCAGAAATCAGCCAGCTGACAAAGCAATGGCAATTCTTCAGTACACACCAAAAGCTGCTTGTGAGCCTGTTATGAAGGTTCTCAAATCTGCTATGGCTAACGCTGAGAACAATAACAATATGGACGTATCAAGATTAGTAGTAAGCTACTGCAATGCAACTCCTGGTCCTACTCTCAAGAGAATTCAGGCCAGAGCACAGGGCAGAGCATACAGAATCAACAAGAGAACATCACACATCACCATTACCGTTAAGGAAATGGAAGACTAAGCGAGGAGGAAAAGTTAAATGGGACAGAAATGTAATCCAACCGGTTTAAGAATCGGTGTTATTAAAAACTGGGACTCTCGCTGGTATGCAAAGAAGGGTGAGTTCGGCGATACACTCGTAGAGGACTACAACTTACGTAAGTATTTGCTGAAGGCTCTTCACGGCGCAGGTGTTCCAAAGGTAGAAATCGAGAGAGACGCTAAGAGAGTTAGAATCAATATCCACTGTGCAAAGCCTGGTATGGTTATCGGTAAGCAGGGTGCAGAGATTGAGAAGCTTAAAGTTCTCTGTGCAAAGAAGCTCGGCAAGGATGCAAATGAAGTTTTCATCAACATCATTGAAATCAAGCAGCCGGACCTCAATGCTACTTTAGTTGCTCAGAACGTAGCTCAGCAGCTTGAAAGACGTGTATCTTTCAGAAGAGCCGTTAAGGGTGCTATCAGAAATACAATGAGACTTGGTGCTCGTGGTATTAAGATTATGGTTTCAGGCAGAATCGGCGGTGCAGAAATCGCTCGTTCAGAAACATACAAAGAGGGTACAATTCCTCTGCAGACAATCCGTGCAGACATCGACTATGGTTTTGCTGAGGCAGATACAACCTATGGTAAAATCGGTGTAAAGACATGGATTTATCAAGGCGAGGTACTTCGTGAGTCCCGCAACAAGAAGAGATCAAATCGTAGGGAAGGAGGGAAAAGATAATGCTCTTACCAAAGCGTGTAAAACACAGAAAGCAGCACAGAGGTCGTATGACAGGTGTGGCTACCAGAGGTAATAAGGTAACTTATGGTGAGTTCGGTCTTCAGACTACAGAGCCAGCATGGATTACAGCAGCACAGATTGAGGCTGCCCGTATCGCAATGACACGTTACACAAAGCGTGGCGGTAAGGTATGGATTAAGATTTTCCCTGATAAGCCTATTACAGCAAGACCTGCCGATACTCGTATGGGTAAAGGTAAAGGTAATGTTGACTACTGGGTAGCAGTAGTAAAGCCAGGCAGAGTTATGTTCGAGCTTGGTGGAGTTAGCGAGGAGGTAGCTCGTGAAGCTATGAGACTTGCTGCAAACAAGCTTCCTGTTAAGTGTAAGTTTGTAAAGAAAGAAGAAGAGGGAGGCGAGCAGTAATGAAGGCATCAGAAATCAAGGCTCTCTCTGCAGAGCAGAGATCAAAGAAGCTTGCAGAGCTGAAGGAAGAGTTATTTAATTTACATTTCCAGCAGGCTATCAATCAGCTCGACAACCCTATGAGAATTAAAGCTGTCAAGAAGGATATTGCTCGTATCAAAACTGTTGAGAGAGAAATCGAACTTGGCAAGGCTAATTCTTAATAAGAAGGAGGTAACTGAATAATGGAAAGAAACCTCAGAAAGACAAGAGTAGGTATTGTAACCAGTGATAAGATGGACAAAACCGTTGTTGTTACAATTAAGGATAAGGTTCGTCATCCACTTTACAATAAGATTGTTAATCGTACTGTTAAGTACAAGGCACACGACGAGAATAACGAGTGCGGTGTAGGCGATAAGGTTCAGATTATGGAATGTCGTCCATACAGCAAGGATAAGAGATGGCGTGTGGTTGAAATCGTTGAAAAAGCTAAATAATCGTTACGATTTACAGCTTTTAATAATTTAGTCAAATTAAAAATAATAACTGCAACTTAGCAAAGTGTTATTTTGCAGTACGAAGGAGGAAATTGCTGTGATACAACAAGAGAGTCGTCTTAAAGTTGCAGACAACACAGGTGCTAAAGAGCTTCTTTGTATTAGAGTTCTTGGTGGCTCTGGCAGAAGATACGCTAATATCGGTGATGTAATCGTTGCTTCTGTTAAAAAAGCTGCTCCCGGCGGTGTTGTTAAAAAGGGCGAAGTTGTTAAAGCAGTCATCGTTCGTACAACTAAAGGTGTACGTCGTGACGACGGTCAGTATATCCGTTTTGATGAGAATGCTGCCGTAATTATTAGAGAGGATAAAACTCCTCGTGGCACTCGTATTTTTGGGCCTGTAGCTCGTGAGCTTCGTGAGAAGGATTATATGAAAATCCTTTCTCTTGCTCCGGAAGTACTTTAATGGAGGTGCAAGGATATGAGTAAAATGTTTGTAAAGACCGGAGATACCGTAGTGGTACTCAGTGGTAAATCAAAGGGTGTTAAGGGCGAGGTTATCGCAGTTAGTCCAAAAGAGAATAAGGTTATCGTTAAGAAGGTAAACGTTGTTACTAAGCACGTTAAGCCTCGTAAGATGGGCGAGCCTGGCGGACTTATTGAGGTAGAGTCAGCACTTTACGCTTCAAAGGTTCAATTAGTATGTCCTAAATGCGGCGAGGCTACAAGAGTAGGCCGTAAGGACGGCAACCGTGTTTGCAGAAAATGCGGTAACGAGTTTTAAGAAAGGGAGGAACATAACAAATGGCAGCAGCTTTAAAGGAAACTTATAAGAGTGATATTGCTCCAGCATTGATGAAGAAATTCGGATACAAATCTGTTATGCAAATCCCAAAGCTTGACAAGATTGTAATCAATGTTGGTTGCGGTGAAGCTCGTGAAAATTCTAAGGTAGTAGACGCTATTGTAAACGATCTTCAGATTATTACAGGTCAGCGTCCGGTAATCTGTCGTGCAAAGAAGTCAGTAGCTAACTTCAAGCTCCGTGAGGGTATGCCAATCGGTGTTAAGGTTACACTTCGTGGTGACAGAATGTATGAATTCCTTGAGAGATTTTTCAATCTCGCACTTCCAAGAGTTCGTGACTTCAGAGGTATCAACCCAAATTCATTTGACGGTCGTGGCAACTATGCTATGGGTGTTAAGGAACAGTTGATTTTCCCTGAAATCGAATATGATAAGATTGATGCTGTTCGCGGTATGGACATCATCATGGTAACAACAGCTAATACAGACGAAGAGGCTCGTGAACTTCTCAAGTTAATGGGCGCTCCGTTCTCAGAGTAAGGAGGGATTATCGTGGCAAAAACATCTATGAAGGTTAAGGCTGCAAAGCCGGCTAAGTATTCAACAAGAGCATATAACAGATGTAAAATCTGCGGTAGACCTCATGCTTATCTTCGCAAGTATGGCGTATGCAGAATTTGCTTCAGAGAGCTTGCTCATAAGGGCGAAATCCCTGGCGTAAAGAAATCATCTTGGTAAGAATAAGAGAATTGCTAATCTAATAAGGAGGAAATATCAATGCATATTACAGATCCAATCGCTGATATGCTTACAAGAATTCGTAATGCAAATTCAGCAAAGCACGATACAGTAGATATTCCTGCGTCAAACATGAAGAAGGCAATTGCTCAGATTCTTGTTGATGAAGGATATATCAAAAGTTATAAAGTTACAGAAGACGGAAAGCAGGGTGTTATTCGTATAGCACTTAAATACGGCGAGGGTAAGAGCCAGGTTATCACAGGCTTACGCCGTGTATCTAAGCCAGGTCTTCGTATTTATTCAAATGTAGAAGATATGCCTAAGGTAATGAAGGGACTCGGTGTTGCAATCGTATCTACTTCAAAGGGCATTATGACAGACAGAGAAGCTCGCAAACAAAATGTTGGTGGCGAAGTTTTAGCATTCATTTGGTAAGGAGGTACAGTCAGGATGTCAAGAATTGGTTTAAAGCCTATTACAATTCCTGCTGGTGTTGATGTAAACATCGACAATAACACTGTTACCGTTAAGGGTGCAAACGGCACTCTTTCAATGGATGCACATCCAAACATGGCTATCAGTGTTGAGGGCAGCGAAATCATCGTTAGCAGACCTAATGATGATAAGGAAAACAGATCACTTCACGGTTTAACCCGTACACTTATTGCAAATATGGTAACAGGTGTAACAGAGGGCTTTAAGAAAAACCTTGAGGTTAACGGTGTTGGTTACAGAGTTCAGCTGCAGGGTAATTCACTTGTAATGAACTTAGGTTTCTCACATCAGGTTATAATGGAAGCTCCGGAAGGCATTAAGATTGAATGTCCATCAGCAACCTCTATTGTTATTAGTGGTGCTGATAAGCAGAAGGTAGGTCAGTTTGCAGCGCAGGTTCGCGAAAAGAGACCACCGGAGCCATATAAGGGCAAGGGCATCAAGTATGCCGAAGAGCATATCCGTCGTAAAGAAGGAAAAGCAGGTAAGAAATAAGGGAAGGAGTGAAATACTATGGTTTCAAGACAGGATGCCAATAAGGCAAGACAAAAGCGCCACACAAGAGTACGTGGCAAAATCAGTGGTACTGCTGAGTGTCCAAGACTTAACGTATATCGCTCTCTCAGCAATATTTACGCGCAGTTGATCGACGATGTAGCAGGTGTAACAATTGCATCAGCTTCAACCGTTGAGAAGGACTTCACAGAGTATGGCGGTAACGTAGAGGCAGCTAAGGCTGTCGGTAAGACATTAGCAGACAGAGCTAAGGCAAAGGGCATTGAAGAATGCGTATTTGACCGCGGCGGTTACGTATATCACGGACGTGTAGCAGCAGTTGCTGACGGCGCTCGTGAAGGCGGACTGAAGTTCTAACGAAGGAGGGTAATTTTTATGGCAAAGATTGACGTGTCTTCAATGGAACTTGAAGAAAGAGTAGTTGCTATCAACCGTGTATCTAAGACTGTAAAGGGTGGTAGAATTTTTAAGTTCTCAGCTCTTGTAGTTGTTGGTGATGGCAATGGTCTGGTAGGTTTCGGTATCGGTAAGTCAGGCGAGGTTCCTGATGCTATCCGTAAGGGAATCGAGGACGCAAAGAAAAATGTAATTAAGGTTGCTCTGAAGGGTACAACAATTCCTCACGATGTTAAGGGCAAGTTTGGCGCAGGCGAAGTTTTACTTATGCCGGCTCCAAAGGGTACCGGTGTTATCGCCGGCGGTCCTGTTCGTGCTGTTGTTGAGACAGTTGGTATTAAGGATATCAGAACTAAGGCTATCCGTTCCAATAACCCTTGCAACGTTGTAAGAGCAGCTATTAATGGTTTAAGCCAGCTGCGTACAGCTGACGAGGTTGCTGCAATTCGCGGCAAGTCAACCAAAGAAATTTTAGGTTAAGGAGGGTGGAACAATGGCAGATATTAAAATCAAGCTCACAAAGAGTTTAATTGGCAGCAAAGCAGACCAGATTGCCACCGCCCACTCACTTGGTCTTCGTAAGATAGGCAACGTAACAGTTCAGCCGGATAACGCACAGACACAGGGTAAGCTTGCAAAGATTGCTCACCTTGTTACTGTTGTAGAAGAATAAGGGGAGGTGCAGATATGAAATTACATGAACTTTCTCCTGCAGAGGGCTCAAAAAAGAGCGTAAAGAGAATTGGTAGAGGTACTGCTTCCGGTCAGGGTAAAACTTCCGGTAAGGGTCAGAAGGGTCAGAAGTCCCGTTCAGGCTACAGCAGACGTCCAGGTTTTGAGGGTGGTCAGATGCCACTCCAGAGACGTGTTCCAAAGAGAGGATTTAATAACATCTTCGCTACTGAGTATGCAGTTGTTAATGTGTCAACTCTCAATGACAGATTTGAAGACGGCGCAACAGTTGATGCACAGAGCCTTGTTGAAGCTGGTGTTATCAAAAAGACACTTGATGGTGTTAAGGTTCTTGGCAAGGGTGAAATCACTAAGGCTCTTACAGTTAAGGTAACAGCTATCAGTGAATCAGCTAAAGCAAAGATTGAAGCTGCAGGTGGCAAGGTGGAGGTGCTTTAAATGATTAAAACCATCGTAAATGCGTGGAAGATTCCGGAAATCCGTAAAAAACTTCTGTTTACAGCATTTATCATTCTCGTTTTTAGAATCGGTTCAGTCATTCCAGTACCATTCCTCAACATTGTTGATGAAATTAGTGTTGGTAAGGGTAATACAATCCTAACTTATTTAAGCTTGATGACAGGTAGCGCATTCACATACGGAACCATTTTCGCTATGTCAATCACTCCATACATCAACGCATCCATTATTATGCAGCTCCTTGCAGTTGCAATTCCTGCACTCGAGAGATTGCAGAAGGAAGGCGAAGAGGGCAGAAAGAAGATTGCTTCTATTACTCGTTTTGTAACAGTTGCACTTGGTCTTTTACAGTCTCTTGCATATTTCTTCTTCTTGCGTGCAAACAATTATTTAATGACAGATGCTTCAGGCACAGCCTTTACCGGCTTTGATGCAGTATTTCAGGCATTAGTAATTATATTAGTTCTGACAGCAGGTACAGCTGTTATTATGTGGCTTGGTGAGCAGATTACAATCAGCGGTATCGGTAATGGTATTTCCATTATCCTTTTCGCAGGTATCGTATCAAGATTCCCAACTCTCATTCAGCAGTTATTCCAGTACATCAGTACCGGCAGACTTGTTTACAGAATTCTTGTTCCAGTAGTATTGGTATGCTTCCTGTTAATGATTGCATACATTGTATTTATGGATAATTCAGAGAGAAGACTTCCAATTACTTACGCAAAGCGTGTTGTTGGTAGAAAGCAGATGGGCGGTCAGTCAACACATATGCCTATTAAGGTTAATATGTCAGGCGTACTTCCTGTAATCTTTGCTTCTTCTATTCTCTCTCTTCCGGGAACAGTTCAGATGTTCCTTTCAAGCGATAAGTATGAGGGTACTTTTTGGGAGAAATTCTTTAATGCATTCCAGGGTGATTCCTGGTGGTATGCATTAATGTACTTCCTGCTTATCATATTCTTTGCTTATTTCTACAGTACAATTCAGTACAACCCAATTGAAATGGCAAACAATTTAAGAAAGAATAATGGCGCAATTCCCGGTATTCGTCCGGGCAGACCAACTTCAGATTATATTCTGAGAGTTTTGTCAAGATTAACATTGATTGGTGCATTAATGCTTTCAGTAATCGCATTGTTCCCAATTGTTTACTCACTGATTTGTGATCTTGCAATTCCTCCTCTTACAGAAGGCGGAAGCGATGGCGGTATGACAATTTCTCTTGGCGGTACATCACTTATCATTATGTGCGGTGTTGCTCTTGAGACAGTACGTCAGCTCGAATCACAAATGATGATGCGTCATTACAAGGGCTTCCTTGATTAATATAAAGGAGTATTAATATGAAACTGATTCTTCTCGGTGCACCTGGTGCTGGCAAAGGTACGCAGGCTGAAAAGATTGTTGAAAAATTTGGTATCCCTGCAATTTCAACCGGTAATATTCTTCGTGCAGCTGTTAAGGACGGCACAGAGATGGGACTGAAGGCTAAGTCTTATATGGACGCCGGACAGTTAGTGCCTGATGAGGTTGTTATTGGTATTATCAAGGACAGATTAAAGGAAAAAGATTGCGAAAACGGCTTCATTCTCGATGGCTTCCCAAGAACAATTCCTCAGGCTCAGGCTCTTGAGGATGCAAACGTAGAAATCGACAAGGTTGTTGATATCGAGGTTGCTGATGAGAAGATTACAAAGAGAATGAGCGGCCGCCGTGTTTGCTCAAAGTGTGCAAACTCTTATCATATAGAGTATAAAAAGCCTAATGTTGATGGTGTTTGTGACGCTTGCGGCGGTGAACTTATTCAGCGTAAAGACGATGCTCCTGAAACAGTACAGGCAAGATTAGTCGAGTATCATGAAATGACAGAGCCTTTAAAGGATTTCTATCAGGGTCTCGGTAAGCTTGTTGTTGTTGAAGGACAGGAGGAAGTTGCTGATACAACTGCTCTGGTCTTTGCGGCATTGGAGGATTAACATGATAGTGCTTAAAAGTAGTCGTGAACTTGAGCTTATGAAAGAAGCTTGTCAGATATCGGCTGAAGCATTAATGGTAGCAGGAGAGGCTGTTAAGCCGGGTGTATCTACCAAGGAAATTGATGAGATTGCCTATAAGTTTATTAAGAAATGCGGTGCTACACCGAACTTCCTGAACTATGGTGGATTTCCTGCTACTGCATGTATATCTATAAATGATGAGGTTATCCATGGCATTCCTAAGGCTGACCGTATACTCCGCGAGGGTGATATTGTCAGCATTGACTTGGGTGCTGCAAAAAATGGCTATAATGGTGATAATGCTGCCACATTTGCTGTAGGGACTTGCTCTCCCGAGGCAAAGCGGCTGATGGACACAACCCGTGAAAGTCTCTATAAAGGCATTGAACAGGCTGTTCCCGGCAACAGAATCGGCGATATAGGCAATGCAGTTCAAACCTATTGTGAGGAGCGTGGATATGGTGTTGTCCGTGATTTTGTCGGTCACGGTGTAGGCACCAAGCTTCATGAGGAACCAAGCGTACCAAACTTCGGTCACGCAGGTCGTGGTATCAGACTGTTACCCGGAATGACATTGGCAATTGAACCAATGATAAATCTGGGAACCTATAAGGTTAAACAGCTTTCAGATGGCTGGACAGTTAAGACTGCTGATGGCAAGCTGTCTGCTCATTTTGAGCATACGGTTGCTATTACTTCAAATGGTCCGGTTATTCTAACGAAAGTTTAATCAATTGCTTAGATATAAGCTATGGCTTACTATGTAATGTGATTCCAGTTAAATCGAAAACATCAATCGTAATTGAATTATATTAGCGAGGTATAAGATGTCAAAGTCAGATATGATAGAAGTTGAGGGTACAGTGGTTGAGGTTTTGCCAAACACTACATTTAAGGTAACGCTTCAGAACAACCACATTATTATTGCCCACATCAGTGGAAAGCTTAGAATGAATAATATTCGTATTCTCCCTGGTGACAAGGTAACAATTGAGATGTCTCCATATGACTTAACAAAGGGTCGTATTATTTGGCGCTCAAAGTAAATATTTAGGAGGATATTCAAAATGAAAGTTAGACCTTCTGTAAAGAAAATTTGCGACAAGTGCAAAGTAATTAAGCGCAATGGAAAAGTAATGGTTATCTGTGAAAATCCAAAGCACAAACAGCGTCAGGGCTAATCCTGAATTAATAATCGGAGGTAAACTGTAAAATGGCACGTATTTCAGGTGTTGACTTACCTAATGACAAAAGAGTAGAAATCGGCCTTACCTATATTTATGGTATCGGTCTTACTACTTCAAAGAAGATTATCGAAGCAACAGGTATTGATGCAGATACACGTTGCAGAGATTTAACAGAAGATGATGTTAAAAAGCTTAGTGATTACATCACAAATAATCTCACAGTTGAAGGTGATCTTCGCAGAGATATTGCTTTTGATATCAAAAGACTTATCGAAATTGGTTGCTATCGTGGCGTAAGACATAGAAAGGGTCTCCCTGTTAGAGGACAGACTTCTAAGAACAATGCTCGTACACGCAAGGGTCCTAAGAAGACTATAGCAAATAAGAAGAAATAAGTAGGAGGAAACAAAGTATGGCTACTAAAAAGACCACAGGCTCACGCAAGCGCCGTGAGAAGAAAAATATTGAGCGTGGTGCTGCCCATATTCAATCAACCTTCAACAATACAATCGTTACAATCACAGATTTAAACGGCAATGCTGTTTCATGGGCATCAGCTGGTGAAATGGGCTTCAGAGGCTCAAGAAAGTCTACTCCATTCGCTGCTGCTACAGCTGCTGAAACTGCTGCAAAAACTGCTGTTGATTGCGGTATGAAAACTGTTGAAGTTTACGTTAAGGGACCAGGTTCAGGACGTGAATCAGCTATCAGAGCTCTTCAGACAGCTGGCCTGGATGTAAGTCTTATTAAAGATGTTACTCCTATCCCACATAATGGCTGTCGTCCACCAAAAAGACGTCGCGTATAGTATAATCGGAGGTTACTTGATATGGCAAGATATACAGGACCTGCTTGTAAGCTCTGTCGTCGTGAAGGCAAAAAGCTCTTCTTAAAGGGTGACAGATGTTATACAGGCAAATGTGCAATTGAGCGTCGTTCATACGCTCCTGGTCAGCATGGCCAGAATAGAAAGAAGACATCAGAGTATGGTCTTCAGCTTCGTGCAAAGCAGTCTGCTCGTCGTTACTACGGTATCGCTGAGGGACAGTTCCACAAATATTTCCTTATGGCTGAGCGTAAGGCAGGTGTAACAGGTTCAAACCTGCTCCAGATCTGCGAGAGCCGTTTAGATAATTTAGTTTACACAGCTGGTTTTGCTAGCTCAAGAGCACAGGCTCGTCAGCTTGTAAACCATGCTCACTTTACTGTAAATGGCAGCAAGGTTGATATTCCTTCATATCTCCTTAAAGCCGGTGATGTTGTCGCTGTTAAGGAAACCAGCAAGTCAACAGATGAGTTCAAGTCTCTTGTAGAGAGCAATGCATCTCGTCCGGTGCCACAGTGGGTTGACGTAAACAAGGATGCTATGGAAGCAAAGGTTGTTAAGCTCCCTGAAAGAGAAGAGATTGCAACTCCTGTTGAAGAGCATTTAATCGTTGAGTTCTACTCTAAATAATAGCTTTATTCATTTGCTACTATTTAGTGCAAACAAAATACAACAAATATTTAGGAGGCTTTTAAATGATCGAAATTGATAAGCCTAAAATCGAGATTGTAGATGTGTCTACTGTTGGAAGCAGAAGCACAGGCAGATTTATCGTTGAGCCGCTCGAGAGAGGATTCGGCACAACACTTGGTAATGGTATGAGAAGAGTTCTTCTTTCATCCCTTCCTGGCTATGCACTCACTTCCGTTAAGATTGATGGTGTTTTACATGAATTTTCGACTATCCCTCATGTTAAAGAGGATGTTACAGAAATCGTTCTTAACTTAAAGAATGTTATTCTGAAAATCCATGATGAAAATCCTAAGACTCTGTATATTGAGGCTTCAGGTGAGGGTGAAATTACTGCCGGTGATATTAAGCACGATGCAGATGTTGAAATTCTTAATCCGGACCTTCATATTGCTTATCTTGATGAGGGTGCCAGTGTTACTATGGAGCTGACTGCTGACAATGGCAGAGGATATGTTCCTTGTGACAGAAATAAGCAGTTAATGGATTTGCCAATCGGCACAATCGCTATTGACTCAATTTACACACCTGTTCTGAAGGTTAATTATACAGTAGAAAATACTCGTGTTGGTCAGCAGACTGACCTTGATAAGCTCATTCTCGACATTGAGACAGACGGTACAATTCCGGCTGATGAGGCAGCTTCTCTTGCTGCTAAGATTCTCAATGACCATCTTATGCTCTTTGTTGACCTTTCTGAAGAAATCGGAAATCAAGACATTATGGTTGAGAAGGATGACGATAGCAAGGAGAAAGTTCTCGAGATGACTATCGAAGAGCTTGATCTTTCAGTGCGTTCATTCAACTGTCTCAAGAGAGCAGGCATTAATACAGTAGAAGATTTAATCGGTAAATCAGAAGAAGATATGATGAAAGTCAGAAACCTTGGACGCAAGTCTTTGGACGAAGTTGTAGCTAAACTGGGCTCACTTGGTTTCGGACTTAGTCAAGAAGAGGACTAAAGGAGGGAATTTCAATGCCAGGTAGCAGAAAACTAGGCCGCCCAACTGATCACAGAAAGGCTATGCTTAGAGGTATGGTTACTTATCTTTTAGAAAACGGCAAGATTGAAACTACCGTTACTAGAGCAAAGGAAGTTCGTGCTATGGCCGAGAAGATGATTACTCTTGGTAAAAACGATACACTTCATTCAAGAAGACAGGCTCTTTCTTATATTACTAAGGAGGATGTTGTTAAGAAACTTTTTGATGAAATTGCTCCAAATTATGCTGAAAGAAACGGTGGCTACTGCCGTATTATCAAAACAGGCCCTCGTCGTGGTGATGCAGCAGAAATGTGCATTATCGAGCTTGTGTAAGATAATTTAATAAATGAAGGACAGTCAATGACTGTCCTTTTTTGTTTGTCAAATATTATTGCTAAAACTAAATGCTGGTGCTTAATCTTCCTATAATAATTATTTCGTAAGCTGAAACCTCCTGCCTTACCTCTTTTGATACAGTTATGGCAGTGTCCCGAATCCATTTCTTTAAATCCTTGAAATTGTCATAATAAGTTGTATCTTTTATGGAGGATGCCTTGGCTATGCTCCTGCCGATATCATTGGCGGCAGTCCATATGTATGCGTCATCAATATCCCTGCCGGCATTTGCTATGTAAGTGTAAAGGGCTGTGAGCCTGTCCTCAAGCTGCTGCCTATCAATATCATATGCGCCATGAACTTCAACCAGCTTCTTGGCAACAGACTTTATATTGCTTTGCTTCAGCTTGTGACCCTTTGTCAGCTGCAGCTTCTCTTTCAGCAGCTTGTTGGCATACTGAAGCTGCGCATTTTCTTTCAGCAGCCGCTCCGTCTGATTCAGTTCTCGTTTGGAATACCTGATGTCCTGATAAAAGCTAAATCGTTTATCTAAAGGTATAATGTTACCATGGTCATCATAGGTTACTGTTTCTGCAGATTTAATTTGTGACGAATTAAATACAACGTAATCATCCGTTGAATATTGTAAATCTGCATAACCCACACCATCACTAATATTATTGAATATAACACCATCATATCCATTATTTTGAGCATATTCTGCCCACTCATAAGTGTCTTTTATTTGCCCGTTGTATGATATAACTGAATAATTTGAATTTTTACAGTCTATAATCAAAGGTTTATTCATTTTAAAATACACTTCATATAATGTACTTCCATACTCGCCTGCGTTATCTATATCAGAGCTGAAGAAGTATCCTGATTGTTCATCATACTGCTTTTTAAAGACAGTAAACTTTCTATAATTAGTATCAAATGTTTTAGTTTTGTCATTCCAAACACTTTTTCCTTCTTGATTTGTTGTACCATGATAAACTCTCAGAGGTTTGCCATTATCATCAGTCAATGCACCCCAATGAACAGCGGCTTCATCAACAAGTTTCTGAGCTTTTTCTAAATCATCAGTATTAACAGCCTTCTCATAATCACTATCCCTTAGTGAATACTTTGTCTTATCCTGCATAGAATTGTTATTGACATCAGTATCTATTTGTGATACATTGGTGTTAGAGGATTTACCGTTAATAATTTCCAACGATTTATGCAGTTGGTGATTAACTTGCGGCAAATCCTCTTTTTCGTATTCTAATGAAGCGGATTTTTTTATCAGATTATTAATATATCTATCTTTAGAATGAAATACAGAAACAACTAAATTATACTTGTTATATTTAGAATTAATATCTTTTACTGTATTTAGTTCAATTGAAATTAACCTGTTTTTATTATTGTCAATCGCAGATATAAGATTTAGTCTGCCTTTATCATTTCTAATTATTGCATCAGGGTCGCTGATATAATTAGGCAATTCTGCCATCTGTAATCCCATATTATGATAGTTACCCTCTAATGCACCACTGTGCCTTGTTTCTAAATAGAATGAATCAAATCTCATTAACACTTCAAGATTCTGTGCATCTGATACATTTTCCAGTATTACTTTCGGTGCATTTGACATAATACTTACATAAGTATCAGCAGCCTTTAATTGTTTAGCCTGTTCATCACTCATATCTAAAACCTTTTGAGCGTATGTCTGTAAAGGCTCAGTTATTTTTCTACTTAGCTTAATTTCACTGCCATTCTGAGCAGTGTTATTTTTTTGGTAAGAATTCAGGGCGGACTGCATCATGGAGACGATTTTTTCCTGTGCTTTCTTGGTGCTTTCGATTGCTCGGTACTCGTCATTGATTGTTGACAGCTTCGCCAGCTGTTCTCTTATCTTATTTACAAAATCTGCAAAGAAGTCCTTTACCTTTGGGCGAGGGACTTATTTTGTTTTACCAGCCTTTTAAAATTCTTTTCGTTTGCCAGCACTGTAAAGCAAGCGTTCGCCGCCATTTCCTCGTGTATCTGGTCTGCTATCTGCTGTTCTGTTCCACTGAAATCATACTCACTTTGGAACAGTTGACAAGTTTTTATTACGATGTTAAAATTTAAAGTAATAAATTATTCAGAGAAGAGCTTCGTTAATGATTAAAAAGTTATTTTTAAAATACAAAGAGCCCATCAGCTATATCTTTTTTGGTGTGCTGACTACCATTGTAAGCTTGGCTTCTTTTAAAGCTTTTGATATGCTTCTTGGCAAAAAGCTGTATCTTATCACAAATATTTTCAGCTGGCTTTTGGCTGTTATTTTTGCTTATATCACAAATAAGCTTTGGGTGTTTGAGTCGAAGAGCTGGAAAGCCGGTGTAGTTGGCAGAGAGCTTATCAGCTTTTTCGGTGCAAGAGTTTTCAGCCTGATTATTGAAGAGGCAGGCTTATGGTTGATGATTGATGCTTGTCATATGGGAAATATCAATTGGAATATACTGTCATTTGGCGTAAACGGCAATATGCTGGCTAAGCTGATTATGCAGATTGTTGTTGTTATACTGAATTACATTTTTAGTAAGCTGGTTATATTTAAAAAGCAAAAAGACGACGATATTCACAAGAATAGCAGCAAAAATTAAAAAATAACTGCAATTTTTTATATTTATTGTCAAAATGCTTGACTTTTGGCTTCATTTTGTATATAATCTCTCACGGATATTGAGAAAAGTATCAAATACCCCCGATATGTGGTAAAAGGGAGGGAATTGAATGAGCCAGGTAAAAGTTAAGGAAAATGAATCTCTTGACAGCGCACTTAGAAGATTTAAGCGCCAGACTTCTCGTGATGGTATCATCCAAGAAGTTCGTAAAAGAGAGCATTACGAAAAGCCTTCTGTAGCTCGCAAGAAGAAGAGCGAGGCAGCTCGTAAAAGAAAGTATAAATAAGTTTATACAAGGTGGAAGCTATATGCTTCCACTTTTTTATTGACTTAGCAGTCATTTTAGATTAATATATCATTGGTGATGATAATGAAAAAGATACTCGTTTTAAATGGTCCGAACTTAAATATGACCGGTATAAGAAAAAAGAATGTTTACGGCGGCGAAACCTTAAAGCAAATCAATGATGAGCTTAAACTCTATGGTAAAGCCAATGGTGCCAAGGTAACATTTTTTCAGTCAAATCACGAGGGTGACATTATTGATATTATTCACGAAAGCAAGGATGAATTCGATGGTGTTGTTATCAATGCCGGTGCATATACCCATTATTCCTATGCCATTCGTGACGCAATTGAAGCGGTAAGTGAGTATACGCCTTTTGTGGAAGTGCATATGTCAAACATTCACGAGCGTGAGGATTTTAGGAAAATATCTGTTATTACCGATGTTTGTGTAAAGCAAATTTGCGGATATGGCAAGGATAGCTATAAAATGGGTATTGATTTATTGATGGAAATAATATAAAATAGATAAAAGAATATTAAAGATTAATTCTTGGAGGTATAAATTTATGGTATCAGCAGGCGATTTTAGAAATGGCGTTACATTTGAAGAGGATGGTAACGTACTTCAGGTTATCGAGTTTCAGCATGTAAAGCCCGGTAAGGGTGCTGCGTTCGTTAGAACAAAGACAAAGAATGTTATTACAGGTGCAGTTACAGAAAAGAGCTATAACCCATCTGCTAAGTTCCCGACTGCATTTATTGAGAGAAAGGAAATGGCTTATTCATATAATGATGACGGTTTGTATTATTTTATGGATAACGAAACATTTGAGATGATTCCTGTTTCTGAAGCAGATCTTTCAGACAACTTTAAGTTTGTTAAGGAAAATGAGGTTTGCCGTATTTTATCTTATAAGGGTAAGGTATTCGGTGTTGAGCCTCCTACATTTGTTACTCTTGAGGTTACAGAGACTGAGCCTGGCTTAAAGGGCAATACAGCAACCAATACATTAAAGCCGGCTAAGGTTGAGACAGGTGCTGAAATTCGTGTGCCATTGTTCATTAACGAGGGCGACATGATTAGAATTGACACAAGAACCTGTGAGTATATGGAAAGAGCATAAGTATATTTTTATAAAGAAATAAAGGAGTATTATTATGGAAACAATTGAAAGCCTTGGATATTTAAAAGGTTTGCTTGAGGGTCTTGATCTTGATGATAATAAGAAAGAGACAAAAGCAATTAAGGCAATCGTTGATGTACTAACAAATATTGTTGAAGATATTGATGATGTTACAGAGGGCATGGAAATGCTTGCTGAGCAGATTGATGCAGTTGACGAGGATTTGGCTGAGGTAGAGGACTACCTTATGGACGAGGATTACGATGACTGTGATTGCTGTGACTGTGACGACGATGATTGTGACTGCTGTGATTACGAGGTTGAGTGTCCACTCTGCGGTGCAGAAATCACTGTTGATGAGGATACTGTAATGGGCGGTCAAATCGCTTGTCCGAACTGCGGCGAGATGCTGGAGTTTGAAATCGAAGAGGAATGTGACTGTGAAGATTGCGAAGACTAATTTCGCAGTTTGCTTGTAAAGGTTGGTGATTGATATAAAAAAGGTTATATCAGTTTTATTGACTGTTTTAATTCTGTGCGTGGCATTTGCCGGTTGTTCTTCAAAGGATACCGGTGAGGAAACCGTACCTGCTTCCACTCAGATTTCTACTGAGGGTGCAAAAATAAAAGCAGAGGATGCAATAAATTATATTGAGCAGTCCTATACACCGGAGGAGCTTGGTCTTGCCGATGTAAAAGAGGATTACAGCTTAATGGTTGCATCTAATGGTATTGAATATAACGGCAATAAATACATTAAGGTTGTTGCAAATATCGTAACGCAGAATGATGTTACCAGTGAAGATGGCGAGCGTACATTCTCTATGAAGGGTGTGGGCGAGTATCTTATTTCCTTTGACGGAAAGGAAGTGCTTATGAGAGATATGAGCACAAATAAGTACAGTGAGCTTGAAAACAAGGTTCCTGATTATTCCGCAAAGGGCGAGAATACAGCTACAACTGAAGCAAAGTAAAATCGTTAAAATGATTTAAAAGGGTTGACAGTGTCAGCCCTTTTTTACTATTATGGTATTGTGGCAAATAAACAGAGGGGTGAATGCTGTGGATAATCAGGAAAAAGTAGCTGAAAAAAGATACGTTGGTGTCAAAGAAAATCTTGCATACGGCTTTGCAAATGCAGGTCAGGTTTTTGGATATAATCTGAATTCCTATTTTTCTTTGTTTTTTACAAAGGTTTTTTTAATACCTCAAAAGGCAGTATCAAGAATGATTTTGTTTCTTGGTATATGGGATACAATTAATGACCCTCTTATGGGCGGTATTATTGATAAAACAAGAACAAGGTATGGAAAGCTGAGACCATATTTGCTTATTGTGCCTATTCCTTTGGCTATTGCTACGGTAATGCTTTTTTCAGGTCCGATTGTAATGCAGGATGTAAAAAGCGTTACACCAAAGATTGCTTATATGTATATAACCTATTTTATTTGGGAGCTTTTGTATACACTGGGTGATGTTCCTTTTTGGGGAATGAGCAGTGCGATTTCTCCGCTTCCCGGTGACAGAACAAGAGCCATATCTACTGCACGTTTTATAAGCAGTCTTATCGGCGGTCTTTCCACCACACTGCTTGTATTGCTGATGGACGGAAGTGAAAAGAATGTTTTATCTATGTCACTGCCTCAGGTTTTCTGCCTGATATCTATTATAGCTGCCTGTTTTATTATCTGCTTGTTTTCACTTGCAGGTATTAAGTGCAGGGAACGTGTTGTGCAGACAGTTAAGGACCCCAGCGTTCTTGCCGGCTTCAAGGTGCTTTTGAAGAATAAGCCCCTTCTTATGATTGTTATCGGCAATGTTTTAGGTACACTTGGCGGTATTGCCGGTGCATTTGAAACCTATTATTATGCAGAGGTTATCAATCTTAATTCACTGAAGCTAGTTATTACGCTTCCGGGTACGATATTCGGCTTTGTTACATATCTTCTTATTCCTAAATTGAAGAAAAAATTAGATAACAAACAGATTGTTTTTCTCAATGGTATTGTCAGAGCGGTTGTCAGCGTAATTGTATTTTTAATTGGAATGCGTCACTATAATGATTTTAAAGTTGTTGTGCCGCTTCTCCTGATTCAAAACTTTATTTTCTCTTTCTTTAATACCATTAATATGGTAATCCCTACAGAAATGATTGCCGATACAATTGACTATATGGAATGGAAAACAGGTGAACGAAATGAGGGCGTATCCTTTTCTGTATTAACCTTTGTAGGCAAGCTTACAGGCTCTGTTTCTGCTTCCATTTGTACAGTATTGCTGCCGATAATCGGCTTAACCTATAAAAGTGTGGGAACAGAGAGAATTGCCGTTAAGGGCGACAATACAGATTTGCTTATCTGGGCATTCTTTACCGTGATTCCGTATATTTTGGGCTTGGTAAGTCTTGTTCCGTATTTCTTCTACGATTTGAATGGTAAGAAGCTGAAGCAGATAAGAGCGGATATGGAAATCAGACGTGCCGAGAATTCTAAGGCTGTTTCCGGAGGTGAAATCAATGAGTAAATGCCCTAAGTGCGGTTCAAAAATAAGTGCGTTTTATATGAAAGAAACCTGCCCCTCCTGTAAGGTTAACTTGCTTTATTATAATATGGAGCAGCGTTTGGCAGAGGATGAGGCAAAGGCAAAAAAAGAGGTTGATGCCGTTAATCATTTTGTGGGTATATTGCGTTCAAGCTCCGTTTCATCACCGCTGCTGATTTTAAGGCTTGTGCTTTTCTTCACACCTCTTGCTTCCATGTGCCTTCCAATGTATGGCGATATAAGCTTGATTAAGCTAATAATGGGTTTGATTAACGGAGAGGCATCTATAGAAAATGTTTTAATGCCTTTAGTAAGTATGGTGTTAGTAATTGTGCTCAGCCTTGCGGTGATTATATCCTCCTTGTTTTCAAGCACGAAGCACGGCTTAATCAGAAATATCATTTTCAGTATTATCAATACAGCTGTGTTTGTCATTCTCGGAATGATGATTGGCACAATGGGAATTGGATGGTATGTTACACTTGTTATTTATATTGCCGAATTCGTGATGCACTTCTTATGCAATCGTGTGATTAACAAGAATAAATCAATCTAAGCAAAATGATATAATCTAAGAATAATAGGCGGTTTTTCAAAAATTAGTTGTTGCTATAGCAGGGCTTTTATTGTATAATAAGAATTGGTAAAAATTTGAGAGGAGCGTTTTTATGAAACACCCGGAGATTGTAAAAAAGATGACATTGGAGCAAAAGGCAGCTTTTGTTTCAGGTTATGACTATTGGCATTTAGAGGAAGCACCGGAGCTTGGTCTTCCGAAAATTATGATTACAGACGGACCTCATGGTCTGCGTAAGCAAAAGGGCAAGGATTATGTAGAGCCTGAAGGAGAAAAGAGTAAGGGCGGTATCGGTCTTGGCAACTCAGTACCAACCACCTGTTTCCCTCCTGCAGCAACCTCTTCCTGCTGCTGGGACGAGGAATTGCTTAAAGCAGAGGGTGAAGCAATGGCTGAGGAGTGCTTAAAGGAAAAGGTATCTACCATTCTCGGACCGGGTACAAACATTAAGCGTTCACCTGTTTGCGGACGTAACTTTGAGTATTTCAGTGAGGATCCGCTTCTTGCAGGAAAATGCTCTGCTGCTGTTATTAACGGTGTACAGTCAAAGGGCGTTGGTACATCTCTCAAGCATTTTGCTTGTAATTCACAGGAAGCATTCCGTATGGTGCTTAACGAGGTTATTGACGAGAGAACCATGCGTGAAATTTATTTCCCTGCATTTGAAATTGCTGTAAAGGAATCACAGCCTTGGACAATAATGAATTCCTATAACCGTATCAACGGTGTTTATGCTTCACAGAATGAATGGCTTCAGGAAAAGGTTCTTCGTGAGGAATGGGGCTTTGAAGGCTTAATCGTTACTGACTGGGGTGCATCTGTTGACCGTATTCCGGGCCTGAAGGCAGGTACAGATTTAGAGATGCCTTCATCAGGCACATTAAATCAAAAGAGAATTATTGAAGCTGTTAAGAACGGTGATCTTGACGAGGCTGTTCTTGATAAGAGAGTTGACAATGTAGTTAACCTTATTATGAAGTCAAAGCCTGCGCTTGAAAAGGAACACACATATGATAAGGATGCACACCATAAGATTGCACAGAAGATTGCTGAGGGCTCTATGGTGCTGCTGAAGAATGATGATCATATTCTTCCTCTGAAGAGCGGTCAGAAGGTGGCTGTAATCGGTGAGATGGCTAAGGCTCCTCGTTTCCAGGGTGCAGGTTCATCTGTTATCAATCCGACTATGCTTTCTAATGCTTATGATGAGCTGGAGAAGCTTGGTGTTGATATGACTTATGCACAGGGTTATTATAAGTCAGCACCTACAAAGAAAGAAAAGAAAACCAGAATGACAGACGAGCAGCTCACCAATGAGGCTGTTGAGGCAGCTAAGGCTTGTGATGTAGCTGTTGTATTTGTAGGCCTTACCGAAGAGTTTGAGGGCGAGGGCTATGACAGAGAGTCTATCAATATGCCGGATAACCACAATGCACTTGTTGATGCTGTAGCTGCTGCTAACCCCAATACAGTTGTTGTTCTTGCAGGCGGTTCTGTTGTGCTTATGCCTTGGCTCAAGAATGTTAAGGGACTTTTGAATTCAGGTCTCGGCGGTCAGGCAAGCGGTGCTGCTGTTGCAAACATACTTACCGGTGTGGTTAACCCTTCAGGTAAAACAAGTGAAACCTATCCTACATCATTTGAAGTTAACCCAACCTTCGGCAACTATCCGGGCGGGCCTGTTACCAGTGAACACAGAGAATCCGTATTTATTGGCTACAGATATTATGACGCTGCAAATCTTGATGTTGTATTCCCATTCGGATATGGTTTATCATATACAAGCTTTGAATATAGTGATATAAAGCTTTCCGCTGATAACATCAAGGATACAGACGAGGTAACTGTTACATTTAAGGTTAAGAACACAGGCGATGTTGATGGTGCTGAGGTTTGCGAGCTTTATGTGGCAGATAAGGAGTCAACCATTTATCGTCCTGTTAAGGAGCTCAGAGCCTTTAAGAAGGTATTCATTAAGGCTGGTGAGGAGCAGGAGATTTCAATGACTCTTAACAAGAGAGCATTTGCATTCTACAATGTTGACCTTGGCGACTGGCAGGTTGAAACCGGTGAATTTGATATTATGGTTGGTGCTTCAAGCCGTGATATTAAGCTGACAGCTACAATGGTTGTTGAGTCAACAGTGGATGCTGTTATTCCGGATTACAGAGCTACAGCTCCTAATTATTACAACGATGTTGCAAATATCACACGTGATGATTTTGCTGCTGTATACGGTGAGCTTCCAAGCCCTGAGATCGACGTAAATAAGAAGATTGATTTGTACTGCTGCTTGAATGATGCACGTCATACCAAGTGGGGTGGCAGATTGTGCAGATTGATTGAGGGTATTATGTCAGGTATGGGCAGTGACGCGAACGGTGACGGTAAGATGCTTGCTGCTATGGCTACACAAATTCCGATTCGTAACTTTATTGCTATGAGTATGGGTGCATTCTCTCCAGCACAGGCAGAGGGTATGCTCAAGATGCTTAATGATGATGAGTCAAGCTTCATCGGCTTCAGTGCAATATTCTGGAGACTGGGCGGTACAATAGCAAAACTTCCTAAGCTGTTAAGCTCTATTTAATCGTTATATAATTTATCAGATAAAAACCCGATGTTTTCATCGGGTTTTTCAGCGTGTAGAAAAAGTATAAGAATAAATTTCTAAATGCTGGGAGACTTCGAGAAATGGAGCTGAATTTCGTATTTTGTGAGTGGGAGCTGTACGATGGTACTGCCCCCGAACAAAAGACGGAAAACGCCAAAAAATGGCTTAACCTTGATGGTTAAGCCATTTTTAGAATCCCTCTGTCAGCAACAAATACTGCCACCTCCTTTACAAGGGAGGCTTAATGGATATTAGTCTTTATTAATTTGGCGTGGTTTAGCCCACTTTATCGACAGTCTAAAAAAGTATATGTTGTATAAAGTTTTTATTTATGATAAAATAACAGTGTATGCGAGGTGGTATTGTGAAAAAGCTGATGTCAATTGTATTAAGTGCAGCAATCATTTGTATTGCATCCTTCTGCGTTTTTCCGTCTTATGCGGATACGATGCAGACGAAGGATATAGCAAAAACACAGTTGGGTTCAAGTAATACTTACTATAGTTTTGATGCTGATACCAAAACCCTGACAATCAGCGGAGAGGGTGCTACACCGAATAACTTTACAAACAGCAGCAGCTCTCAGCCGTGGTACAGCTGGCGTGCCAACGGCTCGATTGAAAGAGTTGTTGTGGAAGAGGGTATTACCTCCATTGGCCAATATGTTTTATATTGTGTTTGTGCAAGTGAAATTATACTTCCCGATACATTAAAAACACTTTATGGCAATAGTTTGGCAGGCAATTCTAAAATCAAGGAAATTACCTTGCCGGATAGTCTTGTTACAATTTCAAACAGTGCATTTTCACATTGTACGGCACTGGAAAAGATTGTAATTCCTGACAGTGTTAAAACCATCGGCAACAGTGCCTTTGAAAATTGCTCTGCACTGAAAAGTGTAGTGTTTGAGAATATGAGAGCAAGTGTTGCCATTCGAACAAAGGCGTTTTTCAAATGCGATAGCTTGAAAGAAATAAGCATTCCTTATAATGTATCTCTTATGACATATAGCTTTGGCTACGGAACTGCAGACAGCTCCTCTAAAGAGACAAAATATGAGGATTTTGTAATCAAGGCTTACAGAGATTCCAAGGGCTATACCTATGCATTAAACTACGGATTTCAGTGTGAGCCTATTGGTATAATGGAAATCTTCGAGGGTGAAGAAATTCAGCGAAGCTATGAAAAGGAATATCTAAGCGAAACAATGACCTTTGCTTTCACACCTAAAAACACCTCCAGATTTATTTTTTATTCTGCAGGAGATATAGATGTCAGCTGTGTGCTGACAGATTCTAACGGCAAAGTGCTTGCGGAAAGTGATGATAATTCACCTCTTGATTTGAATTTTACAATTAACGAAGTATTGAAAGAGAATGAAACGCATTATTTTACGGTCAGCAGTAATAATGCGGTCGGCAATTATACCGTGTCGCTAATGCCTGTGGGAATGGATGATATTTATATTGACTGGAACTTCAGCTACGATGCGGTTTCGTTAGCTGACGGAACCTTGGATGTTGTCAAACTGATTGACGGCTTGTATGTGAACTTTGTTTATGACAGCGGATATGTTTATGAAAAGCCCTTTAAAGAGGGAGAGTCCTACGCAGGTATGAAGCTGCATTATCTCAATAAGCTAAATGGCAGAGTAACCTGCGGTGATAATATTGATACCATACTGGTGGGAGATACAGCGTGCAATTTTAATATAAGGGTCGAGCACAGCTATACCACCAAGGTTATTGAACCTACCATTACCAACGGAGGATATACCCAGCATATCTGTGTTTTGTGCGGTATGATTTATACCAGTGATTATACAGATTTCCTTGGTACAGATGTTTATGGGTATGTTAAGATTATGGGTTCCCCCGACGGCGATGTTTTGGATAAGCCGTTAGCAGGTATAAATATATATAATACCACGGATAATTTTATAGGTGAGACGGATGAAAACGGGTTCTTCTTTATAGAATATGCTTATGACTATATTGTGCTGGAAAGCGGATATGGTCCTCCGAGAAAGGTTAAAATAACCCATGGTAAGAATGATTTGGGTGAAATAGGACTGGTTTACTGCGACTTTTTTACGGACAATTACATTAATGTAAAAGACTTTGCAATTCTGAAATTTTCATCGGATGCGTATGACGAGGATGACGTATATGCAAAAAATATGGATATCAATAACGACGGTGTTATTGACTTTGCGGATTGGGAATACGCAAGAAGCTATTTGACATATGGTAAATTAACCGAAAGTATTTATAATTATTAGTTTAATTTAGTAGACTTTATTAGTTGAAAATTTGATGATGTTAATATATAATATAAAAAACAAGTTGTAAGGAGCGTATCTATGAAAAAGGTTGCAATTATAATGGGTTCAGATAGTGATTTGCCTATCGTTACTCCGGCTATTAAGCAGTTAAAGGAGCTTGGAATTGAAACAGAGGTAAGAGTTATGTCTGCCCACCGTACACCGCAGGAGGCAAACGAATTTTCTTCAAAGGCTATAGAAAATGGTTTTGGCGTTATTATTGCTGCAGCAGGAATGGCTGCCCACCTTGGAGGCGTTTTGGCTGCATCTACTACACTTCCTGTAATAGGTATTCCTTGTTCTGCAAAGGTGCTTGACGGTATGGATGCAATGCTTGCTACTGTTATGATGCCGCCGGGTATTCCTGTAGCAACAGTAGGTGTTAATGCTGCTAAGAATGCTGCCATACTTGCAGCAGAGATTATAGCAGTGGGTGATGATTCTCTTATGAATAAGCTGCAGACGATGAGAGCTGAAATGGCACAGCAGGTTCGTGAGAAGGATGCAGCTCTGCAGGAAAAGCTTAAAGAATTATAAGTCAGATATTTTAAATATAAAATACGGGATGTTCCCGATATCATAAGGAGAATTATTTGTATGGAAAACAGTTTTAGTGAAGCTTATGCAGCAGCAGGTGTGGATGTAACTGCAGGCTATGAATCAGTAGAACTCATAAAATCTCATGTTAAAAGAACAAATATTGCCGGTGTCCTCGGTGGTATTGGCGGTTTTGGCGGTATGTTTGAAATACCTGCCAATGAATATAAAAATCCTGTTTTAGTTTCCGGAACAGATGGTGTAGGTACTAAAATTAAGCTGGCTTTTCTTATGGACAAGCACGATACAGTGGGTATCGACTGCGTTGCAATGTGTGTGAATGACGTTGCTTGCTCAGGTGCTAAACCGCTCTTCTTTTTAGATTATATTGCCTGCGGCAAGAATTATCCTGAAAAGATTGCACAGATTGTTTCAGGTGTGGCAGAGGGCTGTGTTCAGTCAGGCTGTGCTTTGGTTGGCGGTGAAACCGCTGAGCATCCGGGTATGATGCCTGAGCATGAATATGACCTGGCAGGCTTTACGGTTGGTATCGGTGAAAAGGACAAGCTGGTGTCCGGTGACCATTTAGCAGCAGGTAATGCACTTATCGGTGTTGCATCATCAGGTATTCATTCAAATGGTTTTTCTCTTATCAGAAAAGTGTTCAATATTAATGAGCAGACAATTGCTGTTAAATATGACGAGCTTGGCACAACACTTGGTGAGGAGCTTATCACGCCCACAAGAATTTATGTTAAGCCTCTCCTCGCATTAATGGACGAGGTTAGAGTGAATGCGATTTCTCATATCACCGGCGGTGGTTTTTATGAGAATGTTCCGAGAATGTTAAAGGACGGCTATACAGCTGTTATTGAAAAGGATAAGTGCTTTAAAAAGCCAATCTTTGATTTGATTCAAAAGACTGGCAATATTGATGAGCATGATATGTACAATACCTTTAATATGGGTACAGGTCTTGTAATTGCCGTGGATGCTGATAAGGCTGACGAGGCTGTTCGTATTCTGAATGCAAATGGTGAGCAGGCTAAAATTATTGGTGAAATCAAATCCGGAGAAAAGGGCGTTGATTTAGTATGATGAATATTGCTGTTCTTGTTTCAGGCGGAGGAACAAATCTTCAGGCATTGATTGATGCACAAAATCGCGGTGAGATAAAAAATGGCAAAATCACCTGCGTGATTTCATCAAATCCTGATGCGTACGCTCTTGAAAGGGCAAAGAATAATAACATTGAAACGAAGGTAGTCAGCCGTAAGGCGTATGATGACCGAAGGGCTTATACAGCAGCAATACGTGATGCACTGCTGGAGGCAAAGGCTGATTTGGTTGTGTATGCAGGCTTTATGACAATTCTTGACGAACAGATTGTTGAAGCATTTCCAAATCGAATGATGAATGTGCATCCTGCACTGATTCCCTCATTCTGCGGCAAGGGCTTTTACGGACTTCATGTTCACGACGCAGTACTTGAAAGCGGTGTTAAGCTGACAGGTGCAACCGTTCATTTTGTAACAGAGGATTGTGATGCAGGTCCTATTATTATTCAAAAGGCAATTGATATTAAAAATGATGATACCTCACAGACGCTTCAAAAAAGAGTTATGGAGGAATGCGAATGGAAGATTCTTCCGAAAGCCGTTTCTCTTTTCTGTGAGGGCAGAATAAAAGTAGTTGGTAATAAAACTGAAATTATCTGAGGTGACAATATGGAAATTAAATCATTAGCTGAAGAGCTTAATACAAATACATATCCCGGCAGAGGAATTGTTATCGGTAAATCAAAGGATGGCAAAAAGGCTGTTATTGCATATTTTATTATGGGAAGAAGTGTTAACAGCCGAAACAGAATTTTTGAAGAGAATGACAGAGGCGGTATTCGCACAAAGGCTTTTGATGAGTCAAAAATGGAAGACCCAAGTCTGATTATTTATAATCCTGTTTTGAAGCTTGACGGTAAAACAATTGTTACCAATGGTGACCAGACAGATACCATTTATGATTTTATGAGCGATGGTCATTGTTACCGCCATGCACTCCTGACCCGTGAGTTTGAGCCTGATGCTCCAAACTACACCCCGAGAATTTCAGGTGTGGTTAAGCCGAATGGCGACTATGTATTGTCTATCCTGAAGTCAAATATGGGCAAACCGCAGTGTCTGAGATTTTTCTTTGAATATCCGGCAGAGGCAGGCTTAGGTCACTTTATTCATACATACAAATGCGACGGAGATCCGATTCCAAGCTTTGAGGGTGAGCCTACTCCTGTAGAGATTAACGGCGATATCGAAGAGTTTACCAATATGGTATGGACAAATCTGAATGAGGACAATAAGGTTTCTCTCTTTACCCGTTTTATTGATTTGGAGACAGGTGAGGAAGAAACAAGAATTATAAACAAGAATAAATAAATGCAGCGATATGGGTGACTTAAAATTTCGGGTCACCCTGAACTGCTATATACGGAGGTTCAAAATGAAAGTATTAGTTGTTGGCGGCGGCGGAAGAGAGCACGCACTTATCAGAAAAATAAAAGAATCCAAGAAGGTTGACAGTATTGCATGCTGTCCCGGTAACGGCGGTATCTCTTATGATGCTGAATGCTATAATGTTTCAGCTACCGATATTGACGGCGTTGTGAATTTGGCAAAGGAAATTCAGGCGGATTTTGTTGTAGTTGCGCCGGATGATCCATTGGTTGCAGGAATGGTTGATGCCTTGAACGAAGCTGGCTTTGCCACCTTTGGTCCAAGGGCAAATGCGGCTATTATTGAAGGCTCAAAGGTATTCTCTAAGGATTTGATGGAAAAGTATAATATTCCTACTGCTGAATACAAGGTGTTTAACAAAGCAGAGGATGCGATTGCATATATAAAGGATAAAAACGAATTTCCTACCGTTATTAAGGCAGACGGTCTTGCACTTGGCAAGGGTGTTATTATTCCTGAAACATTGGAGGATGCAGTTGCCGGCGTTAAGGAAATTATGGAGGATAAAATTTTCGGTGCTTCCGGAAATAACATTGTAGTTGAAGAATTTTTAACAGGACCAGAGGTTTCCGTTCTTGCTTTTACAGACGGCAAATGTGTAAAGCCTATGGTGTCCTCCATGGATCATAAGCGTGCACTTGACGGAGACAAAGGACTGAATACAGGCGGTATGGGTACTGTTTCACCAAATCCTTATTATACAGAGGATGTAGCACAGGAGTGTATGGAAAAAATATTTATCCCGACTATGAATGCCATGAATAAAGAGGGCAGAACCTTCAAGGGCTGTCTGTATTTTGGTCTTATGATTACACCTAAGGGTCCGAAGGTAATTGAATATAACTGCCGTTTCGGTGATCCTGAAACACAGGTTGTGCTTCCAAGATTAAAGACAGATATAATGGATATATTTGAGGCTATCAATAATGAAACATTGAGCGAGCTTGACATAGAGTGGAGTGATGATGCCTGTGCTTGTGTGATTATGGCATCAGGCGGATATCCAAAATCTTATCCAAAGGGAATTGAAATTATCGGTCTTACAAACGGTCAGCTTGACGGTGTAACTGTTTATCATGCCGGTACTGCAATTAAGGACGAAAAGCTTGTTACCTCCGGCGGAAGAGTGCTTGGCGTTACCGCTCTTGGAAAGGATTTGCAGGAGGCTTTGGATAAGTCTTATTCTGCTGTTGAAAAAATCAGCTTCGACGGTGCGCATTATCGAAAGGATATCGGTCAAAGAGCGCTCAAAGCCCTGAATTAATGAATAAATTTTTAAAAATTACAAAAAGTTGTTGACAATTATACAAAATGGAATTATACTACACTTGAAAAATATATAATAATATTATTTAGAACAGAGGTTATATTATGGCAACTGTAAAGAAAAGTAAGAAAAAGATAATTGTTCCGATTATTATAGCACTCGTAATTGTGATAGCTATAGTTGCAATTGTAGTTGTTTCACAATCAAAAAGTGGTGAAGAGGCTTCTCTTTACACAATCGGTACAGATGATATCTATGAAACTGTTTCACTGACAGGTGATGTATCTGCCGGAACGACTAAGGAGTATAAGGCAGGCACTGTTGCGACTGTCAAAGAGGTTTTTGTTAAGGTTGGCGACACAGTAAAGAAGGGTGATGTTCTTGCTACCTTTGATGTATCAAATCTTGATAGTCAGGTAAGCTCACTTCAGTCCAGCTATAACGAAGCTCTGAGCAGCTATAATAATGCTGTCAAGGCACAGAGTGAAGCTAAGGGTAAAGCAGATGCTCTTGAAAGCAAAATCAATGCGCTGAATAAACAAATCAAAAAGCTGGAGTCTCCGACTGCTGCCAAGGCTGCAGACAGTACTGCAGCTAAAACAACCGCAAAACCGGCAAGTACTGCAGCTAAGCCTGCAAGTACTACAAAGAAGGCTGTTACTTCAGCAAAGCCGACTGCCGGCAGTACAAAAACAACAGCATCAGAAACAGATGTAAGCACACCGTCTTTCACCGTTCCTACATCAACAGGCACAAATATCGGCAGTCTTTCCGATGCAGTGGAGGAGCTGAATAAAACCCTTGCTGAAATCACGGATAATATCGAAACCTTAACAACCACAACACAGGTAATTGCAGATATTATTTCAAATGCAGCAGGCAGCCTTGACAATAAGGCAATTGCGGATATGCTTGTTGACGGTCTTGTTCAAAGCGGTATCGCTGAGGATATGGCAAAGCAGATTGTAGGCTCTATTGATATTGATGCTATAGCTGCTGCCATTGCGGATACAGAAAATGCACAGCTGGCATCTGCTCAGGTACAGCTTGCTTCTCTCGAGGCACAGCAGGCTATCTTCAAGGCACAGGCTGACGGCAGTGTAATTAGTGTACAGAAGAAAACACTGAACGCAACAAAAGAAGCACTTGATGTTTTAAAGAATCAGCAGAAGGAATTGTCTGAAGGCTGGGTAGCTGCATTTGATGGTACAATTACTGCTGTAGATGTTACTCCGGGTGTGCAGACAACATTGCTGTCCGCAGGTATAACACTTGAAAATCTTGATAGTATGGCAGTTAAGGTTAACCTTGGTGAATATGATTTACATAAGGTTAAGGTAGGTATGCCTGCAACTATTAAAACTGCTTACGGAACATATGATGGCGAGGTTACCTCTATAGCACCTACAGCAACCGGCGGCTCAAGCGGAAGCCTGCTTGACAGTGTTGGCTCTATGGCAGGTATAAGCGGTCTGTCAAGTCTGACAGAAAGCGGTGCAGGTGTTGAATGTATTATATCCATTCCTGAGACTGACGAGAATATTATCGCAGGCTTTGATGCAGATGTTACCATTCAGACCGGTGAGTACCTTGGTGTAACAGTTGTTCCGATTGAATCCATTAAGCTTGAAAAGACGGGCTCTTATGTATACTTGTATAATGAAGAAGAGGGCACAGCAACAAAGACACAGATTGAAACAGGTGCCGTTTCTGATGAGGCTTCAGCATATCAGGTTAAATCAGGCCTGAATATTGGTGATAAGATTATCTCTGCACCGGCTGCAGAGTATGAAGAGGATACCTTTAAGGTAAAGGTTGTCAACACTAAGTAGGTAAGGAGTTTTCAGAGTGAATATAAAGGAAAGTCTGAAAATCGCAGTAAAATGTATTAAAGCGAATTGGATGCGCAGTCTCCTTACAATGCTTGGTATTATAATCGGTATCAGCTCCGTAATTATGATTATCGGTGCAGGTACAGGTGTAAGGGACTATATCGTTGGCTTGATTGAGGATATGGGCTCAAATGCAGTTTTAGTCAGTGTGGATGCAACAACTGCAACCGATAATGATTATATAACACTTGACGATGTTCAGAATATCAAGACAAAGGTTAAAGGCGTAGAACGCTGTTCACCAATGCTGATGGGCTTTGGCAGAGCAACGATTGATTCCAGTGCTACTGAGGCAACTGCAATGCTTGTAGGCGTTAACAGTGATGTTCAGTTTGCTTTGACAAATACATGTGAATACGGTCGATTTTTTACGGATGAGGAATATGATGCAAATGCTCCTGTAGCAGTAATTGGTACGAATTCAGCTGATATGGCTTTTGGATACACTGATGTTACGAATGAATATATCACAGTTTCCTCCAGTGGTAAATCTATGAAAATTAAAGTGTGCGGTGTAGCGAATGTGGATGCATTGGCAAGCACTGTTGGCGGCGGTTCCGGCGGTATGGCAAGTATGTTTTCTTCCGGCTCGGACAAAACAATGATTGCGCTCTTTATGCCGTGTACAACATTAACACAGATTACCGGTGCGGATGCTAAGCTCAGCAGTGTGTTTGTTATTGCCCAGGAGGATTATGATTATGATGCTGTCGGCAATGCTGCTGTAAACTATCTGAAATCTGCTCATGGCAATTTTTCAAACAGTATGTACACAGCACAGAATATGGCAACATATGTTGATATTGTCAATGTCATTATGTCTGTTCTCACAGCCTTCATTGCCTGCGTTGGTGCAATTTCATTAATTGTAGGCGGTATCGGCGTAATGAATATTATGCTGGTTTCCGTAACGGAGCGTACCCGAGAGATTGGTATAAGAAAATCCTTGGGTGCTAAAACCAAGGTTATTACCATGCAGTTCCTGACAGAGTCCATTATTCTTTGTCTGATAGGCGGTTTGATTGGTGTCACTATAGGTATTGTAGGTGCATTTGCCGCTTGCTCCATTATTGAAATTCAGCCGAATATTACATGGTGGCTGATTGTTGTTGCCTTGCTGTTCTCCAGCGGTGTAGGATTGTTCTTCGGTATTTATCCTGCCAGAAAGGCTGCACAAATGAGCCCGATTGATGCACTCAGAAGTGAATAATTCAAATTGAATACAATAATCTCCCATTCAGTATTTCAAAAGCAAATACTTGTGGGAGATTTTTCTTGCTCTTTATAATCCGGTGATATATAATGAAATTGTAAGACTGTACCTGTTACTTTTGAATAGAGAATCATTCGATTGTGCAGGTGAAACAACATACGTTGCAGAGCCTGCACTTTGGCGTGTGTTTTTATTGCAGGCAGAAAGGCTGTACAATATGGCTGGTGTATTAACGAAGAAAAAGAAGATGGGATATGCATTTGGTATCTTTACTGAGTCGCTTATTTACAATATGTTTTATACATATTATCTTACTTTTCTTGTAGAGATTGTTGGTATTCAGGCAAAGTTTGCTTCTGTTGTTATTTTTATTTCTATAGCCTGGGATGCTGTGACTGACCCGATTATCGGTAATTTTACGGATCGCGGTGGTGTTGACAAACGCAAGGTGATGAAGGGTGCAATACTGCCCCTTGGTATTATTTTTATTGTGGCGTGGACTTCTATAGGCGCCGGCTTTACAAGTCAGACGGCAAAAATTATTCTGTATACAGTTATATCTATGTGCATTTGGCTTTTCTATACAATGTATACAATTCCGTATTATGCAGTGGTTGCTGAGCTAACTGAGGATTATGATGAGCGTACCAATATTCGTTCTACTGCATCGCTGCTGAATGCCGGTGCTGTCGGACTTGGCAATGTTCTTCCTGCACTTGTTCCCACAGTGGCAATATTGCTTGGTGAACGCTTTCAATCTAATTCCTATGCCGTGATTGCAGCGGTTATAAGTGTTTTGGCAGTAGCGCTCGGCTTTGTATGTGTTAAGTCCTTGGGTGGTGTTTATACACCAAAGCCGGTGGATTCCTCTGCAGGAAAGACAACGGTTAAGGATACATTTAAATCCTTTGGTGAGATTTTAAAGCTTAAACCATCAAAATTTTTCCTGCTGTTTGTATTTTTCTTCTTAGCAGGTTCATCCATGATACAGTCAAATCTGACATATATGGTGGTTGATTGTATAGGCGTTGACTATGATACAGGCATTGTATATGTCATTGTTTCTATGGTTATTTCTATGGCAATTGTTGTGCCTATTGTTGAAAAGGTTGCAGAGAAAAAGGACAGACGCTTTGCGTGCATTACGTTTTTGACGATTACAGTTATCGGCGAGATTATCGTTAAGCTGATTGGTCTAGATGCTGCAGTAGGCAGCTTTAAAATTATGACGGTTGTTTGTGCTGCTCTGCTGGGTATGGGTGCAGGAACCTTCTGGACATTTTTCTATTCAATGGGTTATGATTTGGTCGAGCTGGACGAGCTTAAAAACGGTGCAAGAAGAGAGTCTATCATTACTGCTTTGCCGCAGCTTGTACAGAAATTCGGCTCGGCATTTGGTATTCTTATGGCAGGTCAGCTTTTATCCGTGTATGGATATGATTCATCAAAGGATACGGCAGGTCAGGAATCACTGATTAAGGTGGTTACCGATCCGCATATCGTTGGCGGTATGGAAAATATATCAACCATCATACCTGCAGCACTGATTGCAGTTTCCGTCATTGCTCTTGTGTTTTATCCGATGACAAGAAAAAATGTATCTCATATGATGAATGCTTTAAACAAGAAACGCAGCGGAGAAGAATATTCTGCCGAGGGTCTTGAAAAATTATTGTAATAAAATACGATTAAAAAAAGATATCACCTCAGCTTTTAACTGATGTGATATCTTTTTTATATGAATATCTTATTCAATCAAATCGGATATTTTGTATTTTTTGAAGCATATGTATGAGCTTGGTGCCTCTTCGTATAGCACGCCGATATGCTCGTCATCAATTTGCGTCAGGCAGGAATAAGCAAAAAATCCTTTGTTTATCTCAACCTCGCTTATCCAGTTTATGTTTGTGGTCTTACCCTTTGAACGGTCAAATTTGCCGATTGTGATAACACCATTTGCTCGAGTTCTTTCACTTGCGTGAGAGCAGAAAACATAATTGCCTATACTGATTACACTTTTTTGGCACTTTGGTGCATATAGCTTTGTTTTGCCTGCCTTTGCCCATCTGGTGCCATTGTGTTCCGAAACAGAGAGCGGTGTTTTACCATAACGCTTTTGTCTGCCTAATCCGAGAATGACCTCGTCAGGTGCCTGCACCATCTGCCATTCATCAATGTTGCAGCTGTAGGGCTGATTGGTCATTCTGTGCCATGTTTCACCATTATCAATACTGTATATGGCTGCCGTCTCTTTTCTGTCTACATAAAGAGGCATAATGATTTTTCCGTCTGCAGTTGTTAAACCTACACCCGGTGCAACACCGATAAATGTGCCATCCTCTTTTCTCAGGATGTCCCCTGTAATATCAACGGGATCACTCCATGTTTTACCGTTATCCTTGCTTCTGAGCATATAGATGTAATTTCGCTTGGGTGCTTTTAACGGTGCGCCGAATGTGGTTACTGCATGAATTTCATTTTTACCGGTTTTACCGTTTAAGAAAATATTGCCTACGTATTCATCTCCCTTGTACAGAGATCCTTTCCAGTCTGCTACCTTGTAATCTGTTTTTTGATACTTGCTGTCAAGTACAACGCCATCCTCAATGACTAAATAAAAGTTGCCGTCTCTGTCGTAAATAACGGGATACATTTTTTTGTTATATAGGGAATAAGGGAGCTTCTTTTTGTCCAGCAGATTTCTGTTGTGCAGTCCCTTGCATTCCGGATAAAAATCTATAAGCAGAATTACATCGCCGTTTGGCGCAATTGCCATACAGGGGTCAATAAAAAAAGCAGATGCATAGCATTCATCGGTAATTCTTGTTTCTCTTGCAGGAGGAGTGGCAATCGTTTCAATATCGCTCCAGGTTTCTCCGCCGTCCTCGCTCCTCCGAATGGCAAGCTCTATAAAGCCCCAATCCGCACCGCAGCTTTGCTTGTCAATCGCAGCAATCAGTGTGTTCCCCGATTTAATCAAGCTGGGTATTCTGAAAGCAGTACCTCCGTTAGAATCATTACTGTCGGCAATAAGCTCTTTTGATAAGTATTTCTCATTGTTTCCGCAAAAGATTACTTTTTTGTTTTCCATAAGCAGCCTCCACAATAATTATATATATTTCTCTTAATAAATATTAACATATAATTCTATAATTTAAAAGACTATTTCTCTAAAACACTTGAAAAGTGCAGTGTAAAATTGTAAAATAAGAATTGAAATATTTTGAAAAGGAGGAACAATAATGATTTGGGAACTGAAAAAATGCTGGTATAGAATTTATCAGAGAGTTTTTAAGGTTGCTATGTGCCTTATGGATTGGTCTTCTCCTGAGCTTCTTGAGGGTGCCGGAAGTATTTTAAAGCTGCCGGAGTTTATTAAGAGCAAGGGTGTTAAGAAGGTTCTGGTTGTTACAGATAAGGGACTTATGGGTCTGCATCTTCTTGATCCTATGTTTGAAAAACTGGATGAAGTTGGCGTTGAATATGTAGTATACGACGGTGTTCAGCCTAATCCTACAATACCTAATATCGAGGATTGTAAGGATATGTATGTTAAAAATGGCTGTCAGGGTATTATTGCGTTCGGCGGCGGCTCACCTATGGACTGTGCGAAAGCAGCCGGTGCAAGAGTTGTAAGACCAAATAAGACTGTTCGCTCAATGCGCGGACAGCTTAAAGTGCGTAAGGCATTGCCGCCGTTCTTTGCTGTGCCGACAACTGCCGGTACAGGCTCAGAGACTACAGTTGCTGCTGTTGTATCTGACCCTGAAACCCACGAGAAGAATGCGATTAATGATACATGCCTTCGTCCTAAATATGCAGTGCTTGACCCTGAGCTTACAGTTGGTCTGCCTCCGCATATTACTTCAACCACAGGTATGGATGCGTTAACACATGCTGTTGAGGCTTATATCGGTAAGAGCAATACCAAGGACACAATCAAAGAGGCAGAAGAGGCAACAAAGCTTATTTTTGCAAATATTGAGACGGCATATAATGACGGCAAGAATATTGAAGCAAGACAGAATATGCTTAAAGGCTCATTCTTGGCAGGTCGTGCATTTACACATGCGTATGTTGGTTATGTACATGCTATTGCTCATAATTTGGGCGGTCTCTATGGTACACCTCACGGACTTGCAAATGCTGTTATTTTGCCATATGTTCTTGACTACTATGCTGATGCAGCATATCCTCAGCTTGCAAAGCTGGCTGATTTGGTGGGTATCGGCAAGGGTCTTGATACTGCAGGCAAGGGCAAAGCATTTATTGATGCGATCAGAACTCTTAATAAGAATATGAATATTCCTGAAAAGTTTGATTTCATCAAGGAAGAGGATTTGCCTCTGCTTGTTGAGCGTGCACTTAAAGAGGGTAATCCGCTTTATCCTGTACCGAAAATTATGGATAGGAAGGATTGTGAAGCTGTTATCCGCACCTTTATGGCATAATTTGCGGCACGACAATATACATATAATAAGCAGTTACTTCGGTGACTGCTTATTTTTTATGCATTAGTAAATTAATTATGAAACATTAAGCCGGCTTATTGACGAGGATTGAAAACTATTTTATAATAGATTTGTACGAATATACATCCCACAACACAAGGAGATTTTTATGAAAAAAACATTATCACTTATTCTATCTATCGTAATGCTGCTGAGCATAACTGCAGGTATTGATTTGTCTGCTTATGCTGCTAGTGGTTCAAGCAGTATTGAAAGCATTTCTTATACGCCGGTTAAGCCGATTGAGTATGTGGAAAATGTGGGAGGCTATTGGACTGACGAGGGCACATACTGTTATTATATTGAGGCTGAAAACGTAGGAGATATGCTCACTGTTTATTATAGTGACGGAACTTCCGTAGACTACTATTATGTTGAGGATGACGATAATTGGCTTTGGGGCTGGATTGATTCAAACGGCGAAGAGCTGGACGGCTATTTAGATTATGATATGGGTCATCAATATGATGTTCCATGGACCTTAGGCAGCGATAATTATTTTACTGTAGATTATATGGGCGTTCAGACACAGGTGCCTGTTACAATTATAGAATCCACAGTAGAAAGTATTTCTTATACACCGGTAAAGCCTGTTGAGCTGATAGAAAATGTTGGCGGCTTTGAGCTTGATAATGGCGGCTATTATTATTTTTGTGATATTGAAATAGGTGATACGCTGACAGTTTATTATAAGGACGGAACCTCAAATGTTTATTGCTGTGATATCAATGAGTACTATGATATTACATGGCTGGATGCTGAGGGTAATGTACTTCCGGGTTATGTTGAATATGATGATAATCAATGGGCAGAGTACTGGACCATTGGCGGAGATAATTATTTCACCATTGAATATATGGGTGTTACAACGCAGGTTCCGGTAACTATTGTTGAAAGTCCGGTTTTAAGTGTTTTTTATAAGCCTGCCACAGATATAAAATACAGCGAGTATGATGAAACCGTTGGATGCTGGGATTATGATGCATACTTTAATGAGTGCTTCTATTATGACATTTATCCATCTGTTGATGACAAGTTAACCGTTAATTATAAGGACGGAACATCTGCTGAATATACATTCCTTATTGACGGTTACTGGGCAGACAGTGAGGGACAAATGCTGGATTTCAGCTATTTTAATATCGCATCAGATCAGTATGAAAATCCGTGGACAGTTGGAAGCGATAACTATTTTACTGTAGAGTTTATGGGCGTGCCGTCTCAGCCGATTCCTGTTACAATTGTTAAGCATAACCACAAGTGGTCAAGCAAAGTGACAAAGCAGGCAACCTGTAAGGCAACAGGCGTTAAGACCTATACCTGTACATTGTGCGGTCAGAAGAAGACAGAAACCATAGCTAAAAAGTCACACACCTACAAGACATATACAACAAAAGCAACAACAAGCAAGAACGGCAGTGTTGTAACAAAATGCTCTGTGTGCGGTACAAAGAAATCAAGCACAACCATTTACTATCCAAAAACAATCACGCTTTCAACTACAAGTTATACGTATGACGGCAAGGCAAAGAAGCCAAGTGTAACGGTTAAGGATAGCAAGGGTAAAAAGATAAGCGCAAGCAACTATACTGTAAGCTATGCATCAGGCAGAAAGAATGTAGGTCAATATACTGTAACCATTAAGTTTAAAGGCAACTACAGCGGAACAGTAAAGAAAACCTTTACCATTAAGCCTAAGTCAACAAGTCTGTCAAGCGTAAGTGCAGGCTCAAAGAAGTTTACAGTAAAGTGGAAGAAGCAGACAACCCAAACTACAGGCTATCAGATTCAGTACAGCACAGACAAAAACTTTAAGAAGAACAACAAGACCGTAACTGTATCAAAGAATTCAACAACTTCAAAATCTATCTCCAAGCTCAGCGGAAAGAAGAAGTATTACGTAAGAATTCGTACCTATAAGACTGTCAAGGTGAACGGAAAGTCAACAAAGATTTATTCAAATTGGAGCAGTGCAAAATCTGTTACTACAAAGAAATAACAAAATAAAAACGGATGGGTGACCATCCGTTTTTTTCTTTATTCTATCTGTTGTTCTATATTATCAAAATATTCCGCGCTGAAAAAGTCTTTCAGTGTTATATCAAGCCCGTCGCATATTTTAGTGAGTGTTGAAATGCTGATGTCTTTTCGTTCAGCTAACATAACACTGTAAACTGTGCTGGGCGTAACGCCTGATCGGGTTGCCAGCTCGTTTAAAGCTATTTCTTTTTCCTTGCAGAGCTCATCTATTCTTTTTACAATGGCTTCCTTTGCTTTCATATCATCACCAATATTATGATATAAAATTTTTAATTTATGCGTATACGCACTTGCGTATATTTAATTTGTGTGCTATACTTATTCCATAATAAAGTCAAAGGAGCAATTATATGAAAAAAACATTATCCATTTTATTATCATTTGTAATGCTGCTGAGTATTACAGCGGGAGTGAACCTGTCAGCTGCTGCCGATACGGTTGACAGCAATCCTGAACATTTCGACATTAATCTTTATGATGATGGAACAGCTTATGTCTGTGCCTACACAGGTGACAGTGAAAGAATAGCTATTCCTGAAGCTAAGGGCGGTGTGAAAATAACCGGTATTGCCAATCGTGCATTCAAAGGCTCAAATGTCATAAGTATCGCTCTTTCAAGTGCTGTAAAAAATCTTGATGCTTCATCCTTTGAAATGAGCAATAAGCTGGAGAAAATTACAGTTCATGAAAGTAACCCGTATTTTTCATCAGCAGATGGTGTTCTTTTTAATAAGAGCAAAACCGAATTGGTTTGTTTCCCTAAGTATAAGAATTCGGAGTCGTACACCATACCGGATACAGTCATCACTGTATGCAGTGCAGCCTTTCAAAATAATATGTATCTTGACAGCATTACCATTCCGGCAGGCTTAAAGACTTTTGAGAAGTATGCTTTTAATGCAGCGAATTTGACGAAGGTTTATTACAATGGCAGCCTTGCTGATTGGTGCGGTATTACGTTTGCGTCTTATGCAAATCCGTTAGAATGTAAATGTGATTTATATATCGGTGGCAAGCTTCTTACGGATGTTCATATTCCGAGCAGTGTTAAATCAATCAGTGACAATGCTTTTAGCAATTGCAGAAGTATAAAAACAGTAACCCTGCCTGAAAGTGTAGAAACTTTAGGCACATCTGCGTTCAGAACCTGTAATAGTATGACAAAGATTACGATTCTAAATCCGAACTGTAAGATTTTGGATGTTACAAATAAGGATTATTATGGAACAATTCCGAAAATGGCAACGATATATGCATATGCAAATTCCACTGCTAAGAAATTTGCAGATTTGTTTGATAATGAATTTGTAGCAGTAAAGTGCAGCTCTCACAGCTACAAGACCACCACCAAAACAACGAAAGCAACCAAGAGCGCTAATGGCAAGGTAGTAACAACATATACCTGTAAGACCTGCGGTTACACCTATTCCAAAACAACAAAGACGATTTATAAGCCAACAACTTATACATTATCCACAAGCACATATACTTATAACGGCAGTGCAAAGAAACCAAGTGTAACCATTAAGGACAGCAAGGGCAATAAATTAAAGAGCGGAACAGATTATACGGTTACTTACCCAAGCGGAAGAAAGAATGTTGGCAAGTACACAATCAAGATAACCTTCAAGGGTAACTACAGTGGTACAGCTACGAAGAGCTTCACCATCAAGCCAAAGAACACAAGTCTGTCAAGCGTAAGCGCAGGCTCAAAGAAGTTTACAGTAAAGTGGAAGAAGTATACAACTCAGACCACAGGTTATCAGATTCAGTACAGTACAGACAAGAACTTTAAGAAAAACA
>JAMPGU010000008.1 GCA_023663865.1 Clostridium sp. | reverse complement strand
TTTTCTTAAAGTTCTTGTCTGTGCTGTACTGAATCTGATAACCTGTGGTCTGGGTTGTATACTTCTTCCACTTTACTGTGAACTTTTTCTTTCCTGCACTTACGCTTGAAAGACTTGTGTTCTTTGGCTTGATGGTGAAGGTTTTGGTTGCTGTACCGCTGTAGTTACCCTTAAAGGTTATCTTGATTGTGTACTTGCCCACATTCTTTCTTCCGCTTGGATAAGTAACCGTATAATCTGTTCCGCTCTTTAATTTATTACCCTTGCTGTCCTTAATGGTTACACTTGGCTTCTTCGCACTGCCGTTATAGGTATATGTGCTTGTTGAAAGTGTATAAGTCGTTGGCTTATAAATCGTCTTTGTTGTTTTGGAATAGGTGTAACCGCAGGTCTTGCAGGTATATGTTGTTACCACTTTACCATTAGCGCTCTTGGTTGCTTTTGTGGTTTTAGCTGATGTTTTATAGCTATGCTTATGGTTATAATCTAAGACAACATTATAACTCTCTATATCCGCTGCGGAAGTGAATATATAATACTGAACACCGCTGTAGAGCGTAACTGCTACATTGAAATTATAATCTGTAGTATTGTTTGCAAGCGCAAGTGCAAGTATGTTTCCGAAGACATCCGCAACCATAACCATTGTAGCCTGCTTACCCGTTGCATATATTTTGTATTCGCTAGTATATTCAGGTGTGAAGGTGAAATATCCTTCCTCGTATTGTTTTACGGTTTTTGTTTGACCCGGTTTAATTTCGGGAACCTTATAATTATCGTCAAACTCACCGCACTGTGTACACATACCATCCTTAAAGGTATGCTTATAGGTAGGCATTACATAATTACTCTCATAGGAATAAAAACAGTCCTTGCAGGTATAGAGTGTAATACCCTCCTCACCGCAGCTTGGCGGAATAGTACATTCTGCAAACTCATGAGTATGCGGTGTTATAGAAACATCATAATTACCGGAGTCAGCGTCCGTAACCTCTATTCTGAACTGATAATTATATCCTGCTTCAAAATAGGTGACAATACGGCAATTATTTGCCAAGGCACTGTTATCATCCTCAGCCAAAGGATAGCCATACTTGTCTGCCATGGTTACATAAGTATCATAAACACCGAAGGACTGGAACATATAGTAACCGTCTTTCTCCGGTTTAAAGTTCAGATATGTTATTTGATTTGCCTTATCAAAGGAAACATTTACAGTGGTTCCGGTTGTAATATCCAGAACATCCTTGACCTCTGTGTTATGTCTTCTTTCATCGCAATAGATACAAACATTATTTTCGTACTTATGAAGTCCGTTTTCCTTAGATGTAACAGTGGTCTTTGCTTCACCGCAAACGGAACAGTACTGAACGGTATATCCGTCATCAACGCAGGTGGCATCAACCTTTTCATCTGTAACCCATTTATGCTTATTGGTAGCAGGTGTTATCTTGTCAAAATATGCCGCACCGCAGCTGCAGTAATATAATGTGCATCCCTTTTCACCGCAGGTTGCAGCCTGTTTCAAGGAGAAATATTTATGAACATGAGGCTCAACCAAAATGGAAATGGTTACATTCGAAGTGCTGTCCACCTGGGTAACCAGATAATAGGTTTCTCCCGCATTTAAAACATAATCTATTGAATAGTTATAACTGCTGCCGCTGTCATCATCCTGCTCAAGAATTTCATAATTGCTGTCAAGCAGAATACCGAAGGTATCTCTTTTACCGGAAGAACTCAAGGTATACCATCCGGAGGTCTTAGGCTTAAAGGATACAACAGAAGGCTTTGAAGAGGAAGCCGTGACATCTGTTTTATTATTCAGCGTAATTGAGCCTATGGTTATACTGCTGCTGATTGCTCCGCACTCCGTACAAAAGCCATTTTCATAACTATGCTTATTCTTAGCAGGAGAGGTGTAATTATAAATATAACCTGTATCACATTCAGAACAGCTGTATTCTGTATATCCCGGCATACTGCAGGTAGGTGCTACAACGGTTGTACGGAACTTATGCTTTCCTGTGGCAGGAACATAATTGTCCATATATTCGTATTCGCAATAGGACGCACTACAGCAATGATAGGTATAACCCAAGGAATCACAGCCTGCCTTGACTTCCGTACTTTTTAATGTATGCTGGTGCTTTGTAATGCTGACATCATAATTTTCAGCGCTGTTTTTGGTTACTTCAAATCTATATTTTTCTCCTGCTGAGGCACTGATTCTGCAGTCATACGAGCTGCTGGAAATATTCGCATTGACAATTCGCTCTCCGTCACCATTGAAAACCTTTAAATTATAGTTTCCTTTTTTACTTTTAAGCTCTATGAAATAAAAGTTTTCCTCCTCAGCAGTAAAGGAAAAGGTTTCTGTTTCACCGCTTGATTTCACGATAACAGATTTCGTTTCGCCTACAGCGATATCGTGAACCGATTTAACATAATTTTCATCCTCTGCACCGCAAACCGTGCAGATGCCGTTTACTGAAAACATGTGCTTTGATGCATCCGGTGCCAGCACCTCGGTATACGAATAGAAGCAAACGTCACAGGTATAATCAATTTTACCCTCAGCATTGCATTTTGCTTCTGTAAGTTCTTCTGAATAGCTATGATTATGGGTGGTTATGGTTAAAGCAACCGTTGCACTTTTAAGTCCGCCGTAAAGAGTATTAACATTTAATTTAATAGCATAAGTAATTCCTGCTGTTAAACATCTAATATAATCACTTTCACTGTCTGTACCCAAAAAGTCTGCATCCTCATCACTTCCATCAGCTTCGTTTATATAGGAGCTGATTTTAGGCTCAGACGCAATATGAATATTATAAAAGCCGTCCTCCTCAGGTGTGAAATAAAAATATCCATATTCCCCTGCATTTATGTAAATATCGGACCTTTCATTTAAAACAACTATACTATTATTGCTAAGCTCTGACTCCTCTGCATAAGCAGAAAAATCCAAACCGGAAGTGATACTTATCATCATTATAAAGGATAGTAATAAGCTAATAATCTTTTTCATTTTATACCTCTAATTATTTTATATAAAGTTTCATTACCTGCTGCTGTGCTTTCAGCTCCAAGGTATCATCCAGGGGCTGAAGCTCGGAAACACCGTATTTATTTTCCAGTGCTTTTAAAATAAGCAAATCTGCAAATTTTGAATTTTTAGGAAGAATAGGACCGTGGGAATATGTGCCGAAGGTGTTTTTAAAACGTACACCCTCTGTACCATCCTCGCCATTGTTGCCATAGCCCTTAATCATTGTTCCGAGAGGCTCGACCTCACTGCCGAGATAGGTTCTGCCGCTGTGATTTTCAAAGCCAACAACCTCTATTCCCTCTTTTGTTTTAAAGGCATAATTGCCAATCATACGTTCTTCCTTGCCCTCGGTATAAAAATCAAGAGCACCCATATATTCCAGCATTTTGCCGTCAAAGGTTTTATAATACCTGCCAAGCATTTGATAGCCGCCGCAGATTGCCAGCATAACCGTGCCGTTATGGATAGCCTTGTTGATTTCGGTATCCTTACCCTTCTTTAAATCCTCAAGAAGCACATCCTGCTCAAAATCCTGTCCTCCGCCTACAAACAGAATATCATAGTTGTCGGCGTTAAAGGATTTGCCCATAGTAATTTGGTCTGTCTGAACATCTATATTTCTTGCTTTCATTCGCTCGGTAAGCGCAATAATATTTCCCCTGTCGCCATAGAGATTCAGCATATCAGGATATAAATGTGCGATTCGAATCATCATTCCCAAAATTCTTTACCTCCCAATCTCTTTGCAATGGTCGGACGCATAGTCATCATAGACGTATAGGTCGGCACGATATAAACATCCCTGCCCTGAGAGGTAGCAATATCAACAAGCTCATTGTAATCTTCATTTTCAATAACCTTGATATTTCTGTCGCCCACGCCCTCATACTTCACTCTGATAGCCATATCGTAACAGCGCTTGCCTGCTACATAAATATCCTTAACATTTGACTTTTCAAATATATGGTTAAAATCAACATCCCATATCCAGCTGATATCACGGCCGTCCGCCGCATTATCATTCAGGGATAAAATCATTGTAAAGTCATCCTCAATGGTTTTTAAAAAGCTCATCGTCTGGCTGAAGCCGGCAGGATTTTTAACCAAAATAACATTGATTTTATGCTCACCGCTTGTGAACTGCTCCATTCTGCCAAAAGCACCGTTAAAGCTTTCAAGAGCTTTAATAATGGTTTTATCTTCAATGCCGAGCGCCGACAGTGCCGCTGCACAGCCAATTGCGTTATAAACATTATACGCTCCGCCGATGTTGACCTTTACAATATTTTCGCTGCCGTTAAAGGCTGCAACTACGATAGAATAATTTTGTTTCAGCTCCTCAATGCTGGTGACCGCAAAATCAGGAGCAGGTCTTGAATACCCGCAGCCCTTGCAGACAAAGCCGCCGAGATGACCATAGGTATGATATGTATAATCATACTCATGCTTACAGAAAATGCAATATTTTGCATCACTGATTTCAGGTGCCTTGGCATTTTTATCAAACGCAGTATTTACACCGAAGGTAACGATTTTATTCGGAATTCCCTTAGACATGGAATAGGTCAGCGAGCAGTCTGCATCCAGACAAATTACAGCCTCAGGCAGATTTTTTACAGACTCTTTAATTGCATTGAGCGTGTGAGTAACCTCGCCGTATCTGTCAAGCTGATCACGAAATACATTGGTTACCAAAACAACATCAGCCCGAATATATCGTGAAACCTCTCTAAAGGCATTTTCATCGCACTCAACGATGGCATATTCATATTTGCTTTTGCCTGTAACTGTTGAATTCATAATAAAGGACGAGGTTATACCGGTAATCAGATTTGCACCTGATTTATTGATAAAATATGTTTTTCCGGCAGCTTTAAGCCCCTCCTCTATAATTCGGCAGGAGGTGGTTTTACCATTCGTGCCGGTAACAATGATAACCTTTACATTCCTTGACAAATCCGTCAGTACATTTCTTTTTACTTTCAGTGCAATTCTTCCCGGAAGGGTTGTAGCACCTCTGCCCAGCTTTTGCAGAACAAAGTGAACAAATCTGCAAACCAGACAGCTCAAAAAAACTTTCATTAAATCACATTCCTTAATCAGTATAAATTAATTTTAAACCACCCGACAATTGAAGTCAATAATAATATATGGTTTTTTTATGAATAATATTGTGATATAATAAATAAAAAATACAGCTATTGCTTTGCAGGCAATCGTCTATATAATAATTCGGAGATGATAGGATGTTAGAAGAAATTATCAATATAGTTAAAAAAGCAGGTGAAATCTACAAAAGTGCATCTGATGATTTAGGCATTGAGGATAAGGGCAGCAGTGTTAATCTTGTTACAAAATATGATAAGCAGATACAGGATTTTCTCTTCGCAAAATTAAAAGCACTGATTCCCGGCTGCACCTTTGTAGGTGAGGAGGGTGACGGCAACAAGGATTATACAGATGGCTACTGCTTCGTTATTGACCCAATTGACGGAACAACCAATTTTATAAAGGGCTTTCAGCACAGTGCTATCAGTGTGGGACTGGCTAAGGACAAGGAGCTTATCCTTGGCGTTGTCCTCGACCCCGACCTGAATAATATATTTTATGCGGAAAAAGGGAAAGGCGCATACCTGAACGGCAAGCCGATTCACACATCAGACTGCAGTTTAAACGAGAGTCTTGTTTTGTTCGGCACTTGCCCTTATGAGCACGAGCTGGCACATCAGACCTTTGCACTGACTGAAAAAATATTTTATGAGGCAATTGAGGTAAGACGAGGCGGTTCTGCCGCACTGGATATCTGCTATGTTGCCAGCGGTAAGGCTGACTTGTACTACGAGATGATACTGCGTCCATGGGACTGGGCTGGTGCCTCTGTAATACTGCAGGAAGCCGGCGGCTATGCATACACCTTTGAGAAAGAAAACATAGACCCGGGAAAAATCGCATCCTTTGTATGCGGAAACAAAAAGGTACTGGAAGAATTTTATGGAATACTTGAGTCTTAATCACTATCTGCGAAGCACCTTTGGCTGCAAGGTATACAAGCTAAGTTTAAATGCAGGCTTCACCTGCCCCAACAGAGACGGCACCCTTGATACAAGAGGGTGCATATTCTGCTCCAAGGGCGGCAGCGGAGATTTTGCAGAAAATGCAAATTGCTCAATAACTGACCAAATAGAAGCCGGGAAAAAGCGTGTAGAAAACAAAATCAAGGATGGTAAATATATTGCATACTTTCAGGCATTCACCAATACTTATGCGCCCATAGATGTACTTCGGGCAATATTTACGGAAGCAGTAAATCACAAGGATATTGTTGCTATTTCTATCGCCACAAGACCGGACTGCCTTGGTGATGATGTGCTTGCGCTTTTGGATGAGCTTAACCGCATCAAGCCTGTTTTTGTTGAACTCGGTCTGCAGACAATTCATCAATCCAGTGCCGATTATATCCGGCGAGGCTATGCACTTAACGTTTACGATGAAGCAATAAGGAAGCTGAAAAAAATCAACGTAAACATTGTTGTACATATTATTATCGGTCTGCCCGGTGAAACAAAAGCGGATATGCTGAAAACAGTAGATTACGTGTGTCAAAGCGGTGCTGACGGAATAAAGCTGCAGCTGCTGCACATACTCAGAAATACGGATTTGGCAGAGGAATATTACCAAGGAAAAATCAAGGTACTGGAATTTGAAGAATACCTGGATATAATTAAAAGCTGTATTGAAAGAATACCGAAGCACATTGTCATTCACCGATTAACAGGTGACGGCGCAAAAAAGGATTTAATTGCACCGCTATGGTCCGCCGACAAAAAAAGAGTACTGAATGCAATAAACCGATTATAAAAAAGAACCTATACTCATAACTTTTGAGTATAGGTTCTATCATTTTATGCCAGCTTGCGAAGCTTCATTAATATTGCTTTTTCCTTACGTGAAATCTGTACTTGTGATACCCCCAGCAGCTGTGCTGTTTTGGACTGCGTATAGCCCTTGTAATACCGCAAATCTATCAATTGCCGCTCCGCACTGTTGAGATGACCCATAAGCTGATGAACCGACAATCTGTCAAACAGATTATCACTTTCATCAACGGGAATATCAATGGTATCCTCTCCGTCCTCACCATTGGAATTCAGCGACAGCATAGGCGTAATAACATTCAGAATTTCTGCAGTTTCCTCGGGCGAGGTATCCAGCATTTGAGAAAGCTCTGTAATTGTAGGCTCACGAAGCTCCCGGGCAATAAATTTATCTCTTAGTGCCTGTGCCTTAATTGCCTTATCCTTTAATGCACGGCTGACCTTAATGGCTCCGCCGTCACGAAAAATCCGTTTAATCTCCCCCATTATGACGGGAACTGCATAGGTTGAAAAGGCAAAGCCCTTTGATTCATCAAAATTATCTACAGCCTTTATCAAGCCTACACAGCCGTTTTGAAACAAGTCGTCATATTCTACACCCCTGCCTCTGAATCTGTTGGCAATGGAATGAACCAATCCTATATTGCTTTCAATTTTTTTATCTCGTTCTGTGCTTACCATTGAGACTTGCCTGCAATTCTTTTTGTAAGCGTAACGGTTGTGCCTTTACCCTCTTTGGACCTGACCCGAACAGAATCACAAAAGCTTTCCATAACCGTAAAGCCCAGTCCTGCTCTGTCACCGCCTCCTGTAGTATAAAGGGGTGTCATTGCCTGATTCACATCCGCGATACCGCAGCCCTTATCTCTTATAGAAATTCTGACAGAATTGTTATCGTGAATCACAGCATTAACATAAATTTTTCCATATGTATCCTTGTAAGCATGAACAATTGAATTTGTCACCGCTTCGCTCACAGCAGTTTTTATATCCGCAATTTCCTCCAAGGTAGGATCAAGCTGCGTAATAAAAGCAGATACTGCCACCCTTGCAAAGCTTTCATTAACACTTTTGCTGTCAATTGTTAATCTGAATTCATTTATTTTCTTCATTTTCCTTCTCCTTTATTACCGCTATTCTTCCAAGCCCTGCCAGCTCCATAATTTTTTTCGCCTGCACAGTAACATTTTTAATTTCCAAGGATGCTGTGGGTGACAGAGACTGAATCAGTCTGTATCTGCCCATAACAAGTCCGATACCGGAGGAATCCATAAAAGTAACATTCCTGAAATCAATAATAAGATGCAGGGGCTTTTTATGCGTTATTACCGAATCAATTTCATCCCTGACCGCACCGGCTGTATGATGGTCTATTTCACCGATAAGATATGCGATTACAACACTGCCGCTTGATTCCACTGTAACATTCATAATATGCTCAACTCCAAAAAAATAAAACCAGTTTGCTACAATAGTAACAGACCGGTTTTAAATATTTTATCATATTTTGGAGCTAATCCAGCTCTTTTATAATTTCTCTTATGAGATAGAAGGAACCGCAGATTAAATCAAGTCCACTTTTTTTCGCATAAGACAATGCCTCAGCAGGTGCATCAATGGAAACCACATCACTGCAATATTTTGATGCAATGCGTTTCAGCTCAAGTGCAGACATAGCACGGGGATTATCAACTGTTGTGGCGATGATTTTTTTACAATGGGGTGCTACGATGGACAGATAGCCGTCCACATTTTTATCCTTCATCATTCCGATAAGCGCAACATTATCATTGAGCAACCCTGCAAGTGCCTGTGCTGCATCCACATTATGACCGCCGTCAATGAGAATTTTGCCGTCAGCAGTACTTGTTTGACGGGCATCAGGAGTACAGAGTGTAACATTGGCATCCAGCCCAAGGGCATAAACCGCAGCTGCTGCGGTTTGCAGATTTTTTGCAGAAAAGGACGCATCACTGTCGCACAATACCTTGACTAATTTTGCATTTCGTTCTTTGCATACTTGTTCAAAAATATGCTCAACCTGCGGATTAGGATACAGTATGCAGGTGCAGTTTTCTTTAATGATACCTGCTTTTTCAAGCGCAATTTTCTCAATTGTATCACCGAGGAAATTGGTATGATCCAGTGCGATTGATGTAATAACGGCAAGATTTTCCTTTTCCGTATTGGTAGAATCATTCAGTCCGCCCATACCGCACTCAACAACAGCATAGTCCACCTTGTTATCTGCAAAACACTTATACATAATTGCAGTGAGCATTTCAAATTCCGTACAGTCATTATGCTGATATTTTTCAATATAATAAGCCAAATCTTCTTTGGAAATATATGCACCGTTTATCTGAATTTGCTCCCGGTAGCTGTATATCCAGGGGGATGTGAACAAGCCTGTTTTATAACCATTATCAGCCAGCGTATTTGCAATGGTGTAAGCCACAGTGCCCTTGCCGTTTGTACCTGCAATATGAATGATTTTTAATGCATTCTGCGGATTGCCCATTTCATCAAGGAGCTTTGAAATACGAGCAAGCCCCGGCATAATGCCAAGGCTTTGCTTATTTAATATAATATTTAACGCTTCGTTATAATTCATTTATTCACCCAGAGAGTCAATAGAATTTTTGATATTAGCAATCTTTTCCTCAAGCTTTGCAGCATCCTCTTTATTCTGTGCAACTACCTTTTCAGGTGCTTTGTTAACAAAGCCCGGATTTGAAAGTTTTTTATTGATAAAGTCAAGCTTATCCTGTGCCTGTGCCAGCTCCTTTTCAAGACGCTTTCTTTCTGCCTCAAAATCAACAAGATCTCCCATTGGAATGAAGATTTTTGCATCATCAGTAATAATGGTAACCGTGTTGCCTAAAGCATCAAAGCTGTCACCCACAACAACCTCGTTGGCAGAAGCTAAACGCTTAACAAAATCAACACCCATTGCAAATGTATCTGCAAAGGCAGTCTCAATATATACAGTTGCCTTTCTGCTTGGCGGAATATTCATTTCGCTTCGTCTGTTACGGATTGCACGGATTGCCTTCATAATTCTTTCCATCTCCGCTTCATCAGCAGTAAAGGAAAGTGCTTCGTCAAATGCAACCCATTTTGAAATCATAATGGATTCACAATCATGAGGTATAGCCTGATAAATTTCTTCAGTAATGAAAGGCATAAACGGATGAAGCAGCTTGAGAATATCTGTCAATACATATACAAGTACGGAAACAGCGGCAGCCTTTGCCTCTTTATCCTCACCCTGCAGTCTGATTTTTGCAATTTCAATATACCAGTCGCAGAATACATCCCAAATAAAATCATAAAGTTTTTGAATGGCAATACCCAGCTCAAACTTTTCAAGATTGTCGGTAACATCCTTTGCCAGCGTATTGACCTTTGAAACAATCCACTTATCCTCAATCGCTAAATTGCTCGGAAGTCCATTATATTCAAAGCCTTCATCAAGATACATTAAAACAAAACGCGCTGCATTCCAAAGTTTATTTGCAAAGTTACGTGATGCCTTAACCTTATCGTCAGAGAAACGCATATCATTTCCCGGGGAATTACCTGTTGCAAGGGTAAAGCGAAGTGCATCTGCACCATACTCATCAATAATTTCAAGCGGGTCAATACCATTGCCCAGGGACTTAGACATTTTTCTGCCCTGTGCATCGCGGACAAGACCGTGAATAAGAACGGTATCAAAAGGCACATTATCGGTATGCTCAACAGCAGAGAAAATCATTCTTGCAACCCAGAAGAAAATAATATCATAGCCTGTTACAAGCGTATTTGTCGGATAGAAATATTTAAGCTCCTCTGTATTATCAGGCCAGCCCATTGTGCTGAAAGGCCAAAGTGCAGAAGAAAACCAAGTATCGAGGGTATCCGGATCCTGATGGATATGCTCGCTGCCGCAGTGAGCACAGCATTTTACATCATCTTTAGATACAGTAACATCACCGCAGTCATCACAGTACCAAGCCGGAATTCTGTGACCCCACCAAAGCTGACGGGAAATACACCAATCCTTGATATTTTCCATCCAGTGATAGTAAATCTTATCAAAACGTTCAGGAACAAATTTAACCTTGCCATCTTTAACAGCATTGACAGCCGGCTCTGCAAGAGGTTCCATTTTAACAAACCACTGCTTGGAAAGTCTCGGCTCGATAGAGGTGTGACAGCGATAGCAGGTACCTACATTATGGCTGTAATCCTCAATTTTAATCAAAGCACCCTCTGCTTCTAAATCCTTAACAATTTCCTTTCGGCACTCATATCTGTCAAGTCCTGTATACTTGCCCCAGCCCTCAGCGATATGACCATCATCTGTCATAACGTCAATCACTTCCAGCTGATGACGCAGACCAACCTCATAGTCATTCGGGTCGTGAGCAGGTGTAATTTTAACAACACCTGTACCAAATTCAATATCAACATAATCATCGGCAACAACAGGAATTTCTCTGTGAACGATAGGTAAAATCAGTGTTTTGCCGATAATGTCTTTATATCTTTCATCATTTGGATTAACAGCAACCGCAGTATCACCAAGCAGAGTTTCAGGTCTGGTAGTGGCAAGCTCTACATAGCCTGAGCCATCCTTAAAGGGATAGCGAAGATGCCAGAAATGACCTGCCTGATCCTCATACTCAACCTCAGCATCTGAAATTGTGGTGCAGCAATGGGGACACCAGTTAACCATACGCTTACCCTGATAGATAAGTCCTTTTTCGTAGAGGTTTACAAACACCTCTTTAACTGCCTTTGAACAGCCCTCATCCAGTGTAAAACGCTCTCTGTCCCAATCGCAGGAGGAGCCCATCTTTTTCAGCTGTTCAATAATGCGTGAACCATACTGATCCTTCCATGCCCATGCACGTTCAAGAAAGCCGTCACGTCCAATATCGTCCTTAGACACACCCTCTTTACGCATTGCCTCAACAATCTTTGCTTCCGTTGCAATGGAAGCATGGTCTGTTCCCGGAAGCCAAAGTGCCTCATAGCCCTGCATACGTCTGAAACGGATAAGAATATCCTGCAATGTATTATCAAGCGCATGACCCATATGAAGCTGACCGGTGATATTCGGAGGCGGAATCACGATTGTATATGGTTTCTTTTTCGGATTCACCTCTGCGTGAAAATACTTATTATCACACCAGAATTTATATGTGCGATCTTCAACATCACCCGGATTATACTGTTTTGCAAGTTCCTTTGCCATAATATCATCTCCTTAAAAAATAAAAACCGCCTCAAAAATGAGGCGGATAAAATTCCGTGGTACCACTCAAATTGCACTGCAGAGCAAATCAATAAAAGAAACAAAATCCATCTTTATAATTGCCTGCAAAATGCCGCTTAAATCCTTAACGCAGAAATACGGACCAGGCTACTGCTGTTTCACCCAGCCGGCTCGAAAGCTACCTTCACCTGCCCTCTCTGTGTCCTTTCACCCAACGGACACTCTCTGAAAGATCAGTACAAGCTACTCCTCTTTGTCTAAGCCGTTTCATATTGAGATTATATTATCAAATATACAAATAATTGTCAAGGGCAATCACTCTGCATTTTCCGAATTACAGGGCAAAAGCTCGTATACAGAAAAGCCAAAGCCACCCATATATTCTCTGACAGTTATTCCTTTTCCTTCTTCAAAAACAGGCTCGTCATCAAGTGAAATCGGCTCTGTCACCTGACGCTTCGTTATTTCATTTCCATTTCTGTCTAAAAAAGTAATATCGTCAAGCACAAATGACTTATTACCGCCTGCGCCGACATATATAATTTCACTCTGATATTCGGTAAAATCATTTGATTTTGACAGCGAATTCAGTGGATTATATAAAGCGGAAAATAAGACAAGCAGTCCGACTGCAACCGCTATAAGCACTGAATAGTTTTTTTCTTTCAGATACGCTTTGCCGTTAATTCCTGCTGTAAAGCCGAGAGAAAGCAAAATGCTTACTGCTATACACAGGCAGTAATAGATTACATTCTTCTGCCCGCCGATAAGAAAGCCGTAGAGACAATTAAAGATTACGGAAATAAAAACAGCAGATAATACAGATATAAAAATTTTTAATGTCCTGCTCATTACATAATTACTCCGTCTTTAAAGATAGATATTTGTCTGTATCCATTTATCTCGTTCTTTGTTTTTTTACCTGATGCAACCGCAATTACCTCATCCAGCAGCTTTACGGACAATGCTTCTGTATCAGGATGATTTACAAGAATACCTGCATCAAAATCAATCCAATTTTTCTTTCTCTCTGCCAAAGAAGAATTGGAGGATATTTTAATGGTGGGCACAGGTGCGCCCAAGGGCGTGCCCCTACCTGTTGTAAACAAAATGATATTTGCACCGGCACAGGTAAGATTCGTAGTGGATACTATATCATTGCCCGGACCTGTTAAAAGATTAAGTCCTGCTTTCGTAACCTTGTCGCCATATTCAAGAACATCTGTAACAACAGCTTTTCCGCCCTTTTGGATACAGCCCAAGGATTTTTCCTCAAGTGTGGTAATACCCCCGTCATGATTACCGGGAGATGGATTTTCATAGCAAACCTGATTATGGCTTGAAAAATAATCCTTAAAGCCGTTAATCATATTGACACCCTTGTCAAAGGTCTGTTTATTCTCACATCTCTTAAAAAGCAGATGCTCTGCACCAAACATTTCAGGCACTTCCGTTAAAATACAGCTTGCACCTTGCGCTGTCAGCTTATCTGTCAAAACACCGCAAAGCGCATTGGCAGTGATACCGCTGAAGGCATCCGAGCCGCCGCACTTGTAACCGACACACAGCTTATCAATGCCTACTGCTGTTCTTTTATCATTTCTCATATTATGATAGATTTCTTTTATAAGCTCCATACCCTCTGCCAGCTCATCCTCACTGTCCTGGGTTACAAGGAACTTCACTCTGCTGCTGTCATAATCGCCGAGATATTCTTTTAATACAGAAACATTGGTATTTTCACAACCCAAAGAAACCACAAGCACACCGCCTGCATTGGCGTGATGAATCAACGCTGAAAGAATTTTGCGTGTATTTTCCTGGTCGTCACCAATCTGACTGCAGCCGAAAGGATGGGTATAAGCGAAAACACCGTCTATATCGTCGCCTGCAACCTCCTTTGCCATTCGCTCCAGCTGATATGCAGTATCGTTAATACAGCCTACTGTTGTGATAATCCAAAGTTCATTTCTTGTTCCAACCTTTCCGTCAGCTCTCACGTAACCATCAAAGGTTAAGGCGGAAGGATTTACAGAATATTTATGATCACCCTCAAAGCTGTAGCTTAGCTTATCACTCAAATTTGTTTTCAGATTATGCTCATGAATGTGACTTCCGCATTTCGTATCGCAAACAAGATGACCAATGGGATTACCATATTTTATAATATCCTCCCCTGCAGGCAGATCCTCTAAAAGAACCTTATGCCCAAAAGGAACATCATCAATCAGCTTTACGCCCATTTCTTCATAGCCGGCCGTTAACGGCTCGAGAGCCACAGCCACATTATCCATCGGATTTATTTTTAACAGCTTATTCATTTATTACTTTCTCCATAGCCTTTTTCATACCATCATTACAAATATTATCATAGTTACGCTTAACCGTTTCATAGAAGCCTGAAAGCTCGGTCAAATCGCAATCCCAAAAAGCCTCATTTGACAAAACCACTTTTACGATATCGTCATGGGTTTCAGCAAAAAAGTCAATAACATCAGGCAGGTCATTGGGCTTGTAATCTGTTGGATGTGCATAAAAGTTTATCAAGGCTGCAAAGCCAAAGGATAATATTTTCGGCACACTTCCATTGGTTTTATAATAATCAAGCATTGAGCCAAGGCATCTCGCCTTAAATTTTGAAACAGAGTTCAGACTGATATCAAGAAGCTTATGGTCAATAAAAGGATTATCAAAACGCTCTAAAACAGATTTTGCAAAGGCTGTCAGCTCCTCACTTGGAAGAGGAATTGCAGGCATGATTTCATCAATCAAGCCCTTCCAGATATATTCCTTTATCACATCATCCGCCATCATATCACGTACAATTTTATAGCCCATATGATATGCTGCAAGCACGGTCATTGTGTGAACGCCATTGAGTATTCTCACCTTTCGATTTCTGTACGGCAAGAGGGATTCAGAATAAATAACATTATCAAAGGGAATAATCGCTTTTGCTCTTTCGTCAGCCTCTATAATCCAGCTGGCATAAGGTTCACAGGCAACAGCGCAGTTATCCTTTTCGAATTCTGTTTTACCGGTTACAATTCGGTCAACCAAGGTATTGCAAAAGCTGCACTCCTGATTGACGTAGGACTTAAAGGCATCATCAAGTCCCCAAAGCTCTATATATTTATTAACACATTGCTTTAATGCATCGCCGTTATTTTCGATAAGCTCCACCGGCAGAAATACCAAGCCTGCCTTACCCGCTTTGAAGCGTTCATAAAGCAGAGCTGTAACCTTTCCCGGAAATGAAACAGCAGGGCTGTTTTCCATTTTATCGTTTTCATTAAAGCAAATACCGGCTTCCGTTGTATTGGATATCACAAGCTGTAAATCATCGCTTGCAGCCAGCTTCTGCAATTCTTCGTACGCACCAACAGTATCAATCACTCTGGAAATACAGTGAATCTCTTTTGAGCTGTTAATCACTTCACCGTTCAGTCTGCCCTTAAACAATATATTATATCTGCAATTTTGTGCATCAAGGGCATTAATAATCTTTGTATTGCTGCGCGGCTGACAAACAACAGCCTCGCCGTCATAGCCGTTGTCACAGGCTGTTTGTAAATAATCTTCGGCAAAGGCACGTAAAAAATTGCCCTCACCAATCTGCAAAATACTTTCCATATAAAAAACAACTCCATTTTGCGTACAATATTTTCAATTAAATATTATATAATAAAGTTATCGCTAATACAATAGCGTTGTCAAAAAACATAAAAACTCCTCAGCATAAAGCCGAGGAGTTCATTTTAAATCTAATTTTTTAGAAGATTTTATTATTCAATTGTAAATATTTATCTAGTACATTGGACCAACCTCATAATTTATTACCGGGTTAGAATTGTTACTCCATTGGACCATACCTCTTTGTTAAATTTTAAATTGTAGTTAACACTACAGATTATCTACAGGAAAATAATCGAAATATATATTAAAGTTATTTAGTTGTTACAGCACTCGTTGTAATACTCAACCCTGTATCATAACTTTTTAATCACTTTATAAAGCCTGTACCTGTCAATAATTCCGCTTTACTGCTATCGGTACACATAACCGTTATTTTATTGAGTTACAATACGAGCGCTTGTCTGACCTGGTTCTAAATCCATTGGACAAGCCTCCTTTATTAAATTTGAACAAGAGTTTCATTTATCTATCGTTTTAGGTATCTCCTTTGTTCATCTATATAATAGCACGTAATTTATGTTTTGTCAACAACTTTTTTCAACATTTTTATATTTTTTTGTATATATTAAACAATTATAAACAACCATTAATTACTATTGACTATTTGGCATTTTACAGCTATAATAATATAGCAAACTACAAAAGGATGTGACTGCAATGGCTAACGAAGAAGAATTTTACGAACCTGATATTCTCAGTGTAAGTGACGAAAACGGCAACGAGCTTCTGTTTGAGCTTCTTGAAAGATATGAGACTGACGAGGATGTTTATGTAGCAATTACCCGTTATTTTGAAACGGACGAAGAAATTGTTGACGGTGATTATGAAGTAATCATCCTGAAGGTTTTGAATGAAGACGGCGAAGAATATCTGGCTGAAATTGAGGATGAAATGGAATATGAGCAAATCTCCGATATCCTTATGGCTAAGGTAGAAGAAAAGTTTGACGTTGAATACTTTGAACCTGAACAGTAAATAATATAAACAATCTGCCCTTCTCGACAACCAATGGCTTTAGTAACCCGAACACGTTTTTTAAGGGATTTGTCTTCTATGAAACAGGAATGCAGACCTCCCTCTTTTGAGGACGCTGGGAGCACAAAGTGATTAGAGCTTAACCCACCTGCTGGGTATGCAGGTTATTCTCAGCTATTGGCGGCTGGGTGGATTCATTAAAAAGCAGAGACCGAACGCCCTGTTCGGTCTCTTAGACTGTCGATAAAGTGGGCTGAACCACGCCAAATTAATAACAATTAACATCCTTTACACTTCCTTTTACTAGAAATGCGGCAGCATTTATTGCTAACGGTGGAATTCTAAAAATGGCTTAACACAATGGTTAAGCCATTTTTTGGCGTTTTCCGTCTTTTGTTCGGGGGCAGTACCATCGTACAGCTCCCACTCACAAAATACGAAATTCAGTTCCATTTCTCGAAGTCTCTGCATCATCATTGAAAATATAAAAATAGCCAATGAAAGCAATCCGCTGTTTGATATGTAAAACAGCGGATTGTTTTTTTATTCGTAAATACCGATTTCTTTAATATGCGGATTGCTCCTGCTCTGGCGAATCACCAAAGCAGCACCGACACATTTCTTGTTCTTAACTCTGATAATTTTCTTTGAACCGATAATTGTGCCTGAATATATCTTACTATATTTTCCGTTTGATTTTTTCAAATAAATATCAAAGGCTTCCACACGCTGACTAAACTGCGTATCCTCACTGACAACGATGTAATTTACTCTTTTGCCGGCATTAAAGTTCAGCTCAACATAGCTGTTATCGGCAGTAAGTGCACCAACCTCTTTTACTGCAATCGGCTTAGCTGTAACTCGTTGAATCATACTGCCCAGCTTTTTAAGAACCTTGGCATCCTTGCTGTGAATAACGCCTGTATCTGTCGGCGGAACATTAAGCAGTAATGCGCAATTGTTACCAACGGACTTAATATAAATATCAAAAAGCTGTTCAGCTGATTTTACTGTTCGGTTTTCATCCTTTGAATAAAACCAGCCCTTTCGGATGGAAACATCAACCTCTGCAGGATACCAGCAAAGCTGACTGCTTTTTTCCAAAATTTTTCTGGAGCCTAAATCCTCATCGGTAGAAGCAATTTTTTTAAGCTCATCTGCCCCAGCCTCACTGTTTTGGGACTTCTTTTTTATTGCTTCATAGGAGGTAAGACTAAAAGGAACAACGGAATATTCTGCCGTTCTGCTCTTTCCGCCCTCATTGCCTACCCAGCGGATATCCGGTCCGCAGATTGCCATATTCGCCTTAGGCTGTAATTTGTGAACAAGGCTGAATATTCTTTGCCAGTCATATTCAAATTCGGCGGCTTCCTTCCCCTTAGCACCGTCAAACCAAACCTCAAATACATCTCCGTAATTGGTAAGAAGCTCAGTCAGCTGATTACAGAAATAATCATTGTATGCCTCTGTGCCGTAGCGTGCATCATGCATATCCCAGGGTGAAAGATAAACACCGAAATCCATACCCTGCTTATGACATTCTTCTGATACCATTTTTACGATATCACCCTCAAAGGTGGTATTCTTAATGCAGAAGTCCGTGTACGCACTTTCCCACAGGCAAAATCCATCATGGTGCTTGCAGGTTAGAATAATACCTGTTGCACCGCTGTTTTTTATTGTACGCACCCACTGCTTGGCATCTATGGATTTTATGGTGAAGTCATCTACAGTTTCTTTGCCGTTGCCCCACTCTCGGGCAGTGGCAGTATTCATACCAAAATGTATAAAACAATAATACGGTCTGGATTGATGACGCAGCTGATTTTCTGACGGCACAACAGAAATGTAACGTTCTGTTTCACTATTGTTAAGCGGATATCCGTTATTATAATTTGACCAATCTTTTTCAAAAATCTTATTCATATTAATGCCCCACTGATTCGAAGGTTCTTGATTTAACATTTTTCTTTGACTGCTCAACTCTTCTGCCGTTTCTGCCGTTATTCCAATGGGTCAGGAAATTATCCTTATCATTCAGCATCCATACGCACTTTGAATGGAGATACCAAAGCTTTTCTTTAAGATTCATTTTAAATGTAAATTCACGCTTTTGAACTTCATCCATAAGAGGTGTTACAAGAGATGCATCCGCCGAATTAATCTCTGCTGCCGAAAGTATAACAAGATCAGGATGATTCGGAAGCTGAACAGTACCGTCAAAAGTAACAACCCAGAAATATAAGCCTTTTGCATATCTTGTATTGCCATTATCGTCAACGCTGTGTGTAAACTCATATCCAAGATGACCTTTCTTTACATATGCAGTTTCATAGAAATCATATAAATCCCACTGCGCAAAAGGCGTATCAACAGAATTTATCTTAACATATTTTTCTTGTCCGTCAACAATAAATTTTTCTTCAATATCATCATCCAAAAGTGAAGTCATAAGAAGTTTAAGCTTATTGCCCTGCTTAACATGAATGGTCTGACCTGAGCAGGTCATAAAAGCATTTTTACAAATTTCAAACTTAACACCATTTGAATTTATTTCGCTTGGAAGAAGCCTGTCAGGAATATGCGTATTCGTATCATCATATTCAAGCTCAACCGGAACACTTTCAGCCTTGCTTCCAACAATTGAAGAAGGCTTTAATGTAAGAGCAAAGGTTTTGACCTCATATGGCTTGAAGGATGTTACCAGCTTTCCGTTTTCAACAACTGCATCTGCAATAAATTCTTCGCTGGCATAAAGTTCTCTCGCACTTTCTACACCCTCACCAAGGGTAAATGTATACTTATCAATTGCTTTATTTGCACCCTCGTTAAAACGGACAATAATTTCACCGCTGTTCACATTATGATGCGGGAGCTTAACGGCTCTTACAATAACATCCTCCGTGCTGCCGCCGCCAAAGGAATAGCCGGTGCCAAGCCTGCCCTGATGCTTATCAAGCACAACCGCAACAAGAGGCTGGATAAACTTTTTCGCCTCCTGCTGGGTAGCTGTGCCAACCTTACCCTTATGGCTGAATATCGCATAGGAATATATATTCAGACCCAAATCCATCATAGACTGCATGGAATCTATACGATAATTTCTCTTTGGTGTGTGAATGGCTGTCAGACGAAGCGTATTATCATTGAATTTATCCCAGCCATGCTTACATTCACTGAGAATGGAAACACCGAATTCACCGCTCTTATCCGTAATATCCGCCCATTTCTGAGCCGGAACCTCAAAGAGCTTTTCGCTCATATTTTCTCTCTCAATTGCACCCAGTCCCAAGTCGAAAACGGCTTTCTCATTTTTTGCTGTCAGCGAGAAAATATCCTTACACATAGTCCGCATAGACTGCCACTCAATTTCATTATATACCTCTACCCTTTTGCCGCCGTCGGTTAAGGAAATGATTTTACGGAAATCTGATTTTTTATCAAGCTGAATAACTTCAAAGGATACGCGCACTGGTCCCTTTTCAATAATAGAAATTGTAGCGCAGGCAGGAATTCTGTCCGGGTCTTTATTTGCCTCTTTATAATTCATTTCCCATGCCGGCCATTCCTTTGAGCCTGTATAGTTGAACTGACCTAACACAATCGGCTTGGAGAGCAGCTCTCTGTCATCATCCTCTTTATCAATAATAGACTGAATGTCACCATTTTTATTCAGTCTGACAATATACTTTTGGTTTGACATTGTGTCTCCGTCAATCTCAAGCGCACTATGAAGTCTGCATGGCTCACTGCTCTGTCTGACATCATAAACACGAACACCGAGAGACTTTACCTCACAAGCAAACAGAACCTCCATTGTGCTGTCGGCTTCATTATAATAACACTGGCTTTTAACCTCTTTGCCCTTGTCATCATAGACACGGACATAAGGCGTGCTGATATGAGGAAGCACAGCTTTAACAACATCTCTTCTGTCATTTTCAAGAGAGTTAGAAACCATTACCGGTATTCCTGTGCAGAAATCGGATTTCATAAGACTTGTAATGCCTGACAATGAAGCTTCAAGCTCACCGCTGAACTGATTTATCGACATTGCATAATCATTCCATGAACGCTTATATGCACGCTGTACAGATGTACCCGGTGTATCATCGTGGAACTGATGAGCTATAGCACGCTTCCACGCCTTTTCAAGCACAGGCTCGTTATAATCGGCAACACCCAGATAGGATGCCATAACCCCGGCACGCTCTGCCATATCGCCAAGCTCCTGACACTTCGCATTCCAGCGTTTGCCTATAGCACGTGAGGTATAACCGCCAACGCCATGATTTTGCATAACAAGCTCGGTTTTCCACGCAGGCAGATTATCTCTGACCTCCTGAGGAAGCTTATTATCAATATCGTGATAAATCTGATCTGCAGATGCAGCAACAACCTCAATATCACTTTCAGCATTCTTTTTGATTTCGTCTTCTACGAACTTCACGGTTTTCTCCTCAGGCGCACCGCCTCGGTCACCAATACCGTGGAACATATAGGTCCAGTCCAGTCCATACTTCTCATTTTCCTTGAACTTGTTCTGTACAAAATCCCAGTCGCGAAGTCTCGTTAATGTAAAGTAATAATCGTGGGGATTACAGCTGGCATAAATATAATTGCCGTCAACACCATACCATTTACCGATATCAAAGGGTATACCATAGGCACTGCCCCATGCCAGTTTCTGTGTTGTGAAGCCTTTCAGATTGGAATGGTGTGCAATGCTCGGCAGCGCCCAGCCAAAGCCAAAGCAGTCAGGCAAATAAATATCAACAGATCTTTTGCCGAATTTTTCTGCAAAATAGCTGTTACCGATAAGTATATTTCTGAACAGTGCCTCAGGTGACGGACAGTTTGTATCACCATTCTCAAAGGCAGAACCGCATACATTCCAGCGACCCTCATCAATATACTTCTTCATTTCCTCAAACAGCTCAGGATAATATTCCTCCATCAGCTCATAACGATAGGAGCCCTCAAAGGAAAAGGTGTATGTAGGATACTTTTTAAACAGTGCAATATTATCCACCAATGTGTCATAAATATACTTGCTGACAGTTGTTTCAAAATCCCAAGACCAAATTGTATCAAGATGTGATGTTGCAACGGTATAAATCTTTTTCTTTGGCATAACAATTCTCCCAACCTATTGTATAATCAAAATTTTCTTACAGCCGAGTTAAGCACGGAATATACGCTTAACTCTTGTCTCATTCAGTATAATGCTTTTGACTTGTGATTAAAAGACATTTAACCGACAATATTTTTTTATTTTTGTCGTTTTATATAAACATTTTCTTGAAAAGGCTTATAAAAACAGCTACAATAAAAATATACCAATACTGAGGTGAATATTGTGGCAATTACATTTTTACATAACGAAAGCAAAATACAGATATTCAAAATATTTTCAGGTGATTTGACGGAGATTATACCTATGCACTCCCATCCGAAAAACGGCTATGAAATTCATCTGATTGATTACGGAAAAGGAATTTTGGACACGGGTGACAAAAAATACAGCCTGACAAAAAATACACTTTTTATCACAGGACCTAATGTTCCCCACAAGCAAACACCTGACAAGGACACACCGATGCACGAGCTTTGTGTATATTTCAAGCTCTCGAATTCAAAAAAGAACAGCAGTCTTATCAGCTCCTTTGCATCCTGTGATTTTTGGATAGGAAAAAGCACTGCTGAAATCCGACGGCTGTTCAGGCAAATGATTGATGAAAATGAAAACGGCGGATTATGGAAGGAGGATATTCTATCTGCCTTATCCATAAAGCTAATCGGAGAAATATCTAGATTATATTTTCCCGACAATAGTAAAGCCACACAAAATGCAGCATCTACCGACCTTAATGAAAACCGCTCCTGGATACTGGACGAGCTGCTGCGAGAGGATTGCAGTAATGTTACACTGGATGATTTTGCAAAAAAAATGGGCGTATGCCCCAGGCAGGCTGAACGCATCATTAAAGAATACTATGGCGCTTCCTTTAAAAAGCTGAGATATGACGCGAAAATGGCAATGGCAGCCACACTGCTTGACCAAAAAAATATATCTGTTGAGGAATGCTCTGCACGGTGCGGTTATACCTCCTCATCTGCATTTATAACCGCATTCAAGCAAAAATATAAAATCACCCCAAAGGCATATATGGAGCAGATAAAATAGCATAGGCAATGAATAAAAACCACGGACATTATGTGTAACACATAATGCTCGTGGTTTTCTTTATCTGTTAATTATACTGCAACAATATTAACCAGCTTGCCCGGTACATAGATTTCCTTCTTAATCTCTTTACCAGCAATAGCCTCAGCAATACGTGCATCCTTTTTCGCAAGTGCAATTGCATCTTCCTTTGTAATATCAACAGGAACTGTAATTCTTGAACGAACCTTACCCATTATCTGAAGTACGATTTCTACAGAATTTTCCTTTGTCTTTTCTTCATCATAGGTTGGCCACTTTGCTTCATTTACCATTCCGCCGAAGTCCATTACCTCCCACATTTCCTCGGTAACGTGAGGTGCAAATGGGTTAAGCAGGATTGTCAGTGTTTTCAGCTCAGCTTTGTTAATACCCTTTGACTGTACTTCATTTACGAGGGTCATCATAGCAGCAATGGCTGTATTGCACTTCAGATTATCAATATCCTCTGTAACCTTCTTAATGGTTTTATGCATCAGGGCTTCCAGCTCCTGTGAATACTCGTCACCGTCTTTTACAATATCCTGAAGATTCCAGAAACGCTCTATAAATCTCTTACAGCCCTTGATAGAATCACTGTTCCAAGGTGCAGCTTTTTCAAAATCACCAATGAACATCTCATACAGACGCATTGTGTCTGCACCATACTGGTCAACAATCTCGTCAGGATTAACAACATTACCTCTGGACTTAGACATCTTTTCGCCGTTCTCACCCAAAATCATACCGTGAGAGGTACGCTTTGCATAAGGCTCCTTCGTAGGAACAACGCCGATATCATATAAAAATTTGTGCCAGAAGCGTGAATAAAGCAGATGAAGTGTGGTATGCTCCATACCGCCGTTGTACCAATCAACAGGACCCCAGTACTGAACTGCCTCAGGTGAAACAAGAGCATTATCGTTATGAGGATCCATATATCTTAAAAAGTACCAGGAAGAGCCTGCCCACTGCGGCATGGTATCCGTCTCTCTCTTAGCCGGCTTTCCGCAGCAAGGGCAAGTGGTATTTACCCAGTCTGTCATTTTAGCCAATGGTGATTCACCGGTGTCTGTAGGCTCATAGCTGTCAACCTCAGGCAGCTTTAACGGAAGCTCACTTTCAGGAACAGGAACAAAGCCGCAGTCCTCACATTTAACAATCGGAATTGGCTCACCCCAATATCTTTGACGGGAGAAAACCCAGTCACGAAGCTTAAAGTTAACCTTTTGATGACCCTTGCCTTCTTTTGTAAGCCATTCAATAATAGCTTCCTTTGCTTCCTCAACAGTCATACCTGTCAGGAATGAGGAATTCACAAGCTTACCTGTGTAGCAATCGGTGAAGGCTTCATTTTCAACACCTACCTTTGAGCCTGCAACAACCTCGATAATAGGCAAATCAAATTTCTTTGCAAACTCCCAGTCACGTGTATCATGCGCAGGTACAGCCATAATTGCACCTGTACCATATGAAGTAAGTACATAGTCTGAAATAAATATAGGTATTTCTGTATCATTAACAGGATTAATACCCATTACGCCCTCAAGTTTAACACCGGTCTTATCCTTATTCAGCTCCGTACGCTCAAAGTCAGATTTACGTGCAGCCTCCTGCTGATAAGCACGCACCTCATCAAGATTAGCCAGCTTGTCAGCCCACTTTTCAATGTATGGATGCTCAGGAGAAATAACCATATAGGTTGCACCGAAAAGGGTATCAGGACGTGTTGTATAAACCGTTAAGATATCACCGGCAGTTGTACCGAAATCAACCTCTGCACCTGTAGAGCGACCTATCCAGTTCTTTTGCTGCACCTTTACACGCTCAATGAAGTTAAGGTCATCCAGGTCATTAACCAGTCTTTCAGCATACTCTGTAATTTTAAGCATCCACTGGCTCTGATTTTTTCTTACAACCTCGCTGCCGCAGCGTTCACAAACACCGTTTACAACCTCTTCATTTGCAAGCACGCATTTACAAGAGGTACACCAGTTTACAGCCGTTTCTTTTTTATAAGCCAGACCCTTTTTGAATAACTGCAGGAAAATCCACTGAGTCCATTTATAATAGGATGGGTCTGTTGTGTTAATTTCACGTGTCCAGTCAAAGGAGAAGCCTAAGGACTGCAGCTGTGATTTGAAATGTGCTACATTGTTCTTTGTAACCTCTTTTGGATGAATATGATTTTTAATTGCAAAGTTCTCGGTAGGAAGTCCGAAGGCATCCCAGCCCATTGGATAAAGAACATTGTAACCCTCAAGTCTCTTTTTACGTGCTACTATATCAAGTGCAGTATAAGAACGAGGGTGTCCTACGTGAAGACCCTGTCCTGACGGATAAGGGAATTCTACCAAGCAATAGAATTTAGGCAGGGTATAATCCTGCTTTGCAGCAAATGTATTTTGGGTATACCATACATTCTGCCACTTTGTTTCAATCTTTTTAAAATTGTAATCCATAATATGTTAATCCTCCAAATAATTTGTAATATCTATTTTTTCTCCATCCTCCCAAAGACGCTCAAGCTGATAAAAATCTCTCTGGTCCTTGTAGAAGATATGGACAACAACTGAATTATAATCAAGGCAAACCCATGGTGTTTTTTCACCCTCAATATGATGAGGAGCTACACCCTCTAAAGAAAGCTTATATTCAACCTCCTCAGCAAGTGCCTTAACCTGCGTTGTACTTGTTCCGGTGGCAATAACAAAATAATCGGCGAGTATGGTTAAATCCGTTACACCGATGACCTCAATATTTTCACCCTTTTTGCTGTCAATTGCCTTGACCGCAGTTTTTAAAATATTCTCTGCATTCATATATTCACAATCCTTTAAATAAATTATCTGTTATTAAAATAAGCTGTCAGCAGCCAATTGTATGCATTTACCGTATCGGGATGAAGAGGCTTGTTCTTTTTTACAACTGACCTAATTGTGTATGCAGTCGCATACAGCATTCCGTATTCCTTGCCCTTTTCGCTCTCTGCTCTTATGACGTCAATATCCTTATAATCTCTGTCCGCAGAAATAAAATCAGCCAAATAGACAATCTCCTCCATCAGGCTCATATTAGCTCTGCCGGTCGTGTGATATCGTATTGCATTTAAGATTTCATTATCATCAATGCCCAGTTCTGTTTTACAATAAGCAGCACCTGAAATCTGATGATAAAACTTCTTACCGTTAAGCTCCAGCTCCGTCATAGAATATCCAGCCTCTTGAATAACACGCAGCTGCTCTTCTCTGCCTGCCTCCTTGCAGACATCGTGAAGAAGCCCTGCAACCTCAGCCTTTTGCACATCTGCACCGTAGCGCTTAGCCAGTGCCACTGCACTTTCCGCCACGCAAAGCGAATGATGATAGCGGTAATCACTGAGACGCTCTCTGATTAAAGCCTTGTATTCATCAATATTATACACCATAAAGTCCCTTTTCCAATATATATTTTTCAACCTCTTTGGGTACAAGGTCAGCAATGCTTTCTTTGTTCTTAATTCTATTACGAATATCAGTCGATGAAACAACTATCGGTTTTGTAAGCAGAATACCAATGCTGTTATGAAATTCTTCCTGATTTTCTGCCAAAAAATCTTTCAGCTCCGCCTGCTCATTTTCCTGACGGGCAATAGTCATTACACTTGCCAAATTCAGTATATCCTTATATCTGTACCAATTTTTAAAATAAAGCAGTTGATCAGAACCCATAAACAAAAACAAATCATCCTTCGGATATAACTCCTTCATTTTGCACAAGGTATTATAAGTATAGCTTTTGCCTTCCAGTTTAAATTCAATATCAGAGATTTCTATTTTTTCTGCAATATCCCAATCCAGATTATTTTTCACGGCTAAAGAAAGCATATTAAACCTATCCTCAGCCGATGCAAAATTTTCATTCGTCTTATGAGGCGGATTTGCTGTTGGTATCAAAATCAGTTTATCTATCAAACTCGCCTTTGACAAATAAGCAAGTAAAAACAAATGCCCGTTATGAACCGGGTTGAAAGCACCGCCGAAAATTCCTATTCTCATTATTTATTACCACGATATTTTGGGCGGTCATAAATAGCATAAGGATTTTTTTCTTCCTTTTCTCTCTGGCGCTGACGCATGCCCTTAATCTTAACCTTTTTCTTAGCTGTGGCCTTTGCGTTACCTGAACCGCGCTTTTTCTTTTTTTCTGCAATACACTCCTCGTCCGCCTCACGATAAATAACAATTACACCGCCGATTACCTGAATAACCTCTGCATTTAAAGCAGCTGCCAGCTCCTGTGCCAGCTCTTTCGGTGTCATTGGTGCGGTTTCAAGATGAACACGAATTTTAATCAGCTCTCTGGCGTCAAGGGTATCATCAATCTGTGTAATCAGATTATCGCTTATTCCCTCTTTGCCAATCTGAATAATCGGTTCAAGACCATTTGCCTTTGCTCTCCACTGCGCTCTTTCTTTAGATGTCATATTATTTTCTCCAGTTCTTTCGTTAATAATCTGAGGGCATTCCCTCTATGACTGATTTTGTCCTTTTCCTCAGCCGTATAACGACCAAAGGCTTTACCGTTTATTAAAAACAAAGGATCATAACCAAAGCCCTCATTACCGTCACGTTCAAATCCGATATGGCCATGACATTCACCGCGGACAATAATTTCTTTTCCGTCAGGAAATTCACAGCAGATTGCACATACATAATATGCCGTGCGCTGTTCCATAGGAACACCTTCAAGCTTCTCTAAAAGCAAATCATTGTTCAGCTCGTCATTGCCGTGGTCACCGCCAAAGCGGGCTGAAAATATTCCCGGAGCTCCATCAAGATAATCTACACAAAGACCGGAATCATCTGCTATAGCCGGCATATTTGTTGCCGCACAAGCAGCCTGCGCCTTTATCTTTGCATTCGCCTCAAAGGTATCTCCATCCTCTTCAACCTCCTCCAGTGTTATGCCCAGCATCTTGGCTGTAACAACATTTATACCGAGAGGAGATAAAATACGCTGCATTTCAGCAAGCTTTTTCATATTATTTGTTGCAAGAATAAAATCCATAACCGTTCCTCTTAATCCTTTTTATCATTCGTAATAAAATCAGTAATGTCCTCGTCATCCTCAGGTACATTTGCATCAAACAGACCGGCAGCAAATGCATCTGCATCAAAGGGCTGTAAATCCTCAATTTTTTCGCCGACACCTACAAATTTTACAGGAACATCAAGCTCATTGTTGATAGCAAGAACGACACCGCCCTTAGCTGTACCGTCCAGCTTTGTAAGAACAATACCTGTAATGCCTGCTGCTTCTTTGAAGTCCTTTGCCTGATTTACTGCATTCTGACCTGTGGTAGCATCAAGAACCAGCAGAATTTCCTTTGTAGACTCAGGAAGTTCTCTATCAATAACGCGTGAAATTTTATTCAGCTCATCCATAAGATTTTTCTTATTGTGAAGTCGTCCGGCAGTATCAATAATAATTACATCTGCACCCCTTGCCTTACCGGCCTGAATGGTATCATAAACGACTGCGGCAGGGTCGGAGCCCTCAGCATGCTTAATTAAATCAACATCCGCTCTCTCTGCCCATACCTGCAGCTGCTCAATCGCCGCTGCACGGAAGGTATCCGCTGCACCGAGAATAACCTTTCTGTTTTGTTCCTTTAATCGCATAGCAAGCTTGCCGATGGTTGTTGTTTTTCCGACACCGTTTACACCAATCATAAGTATGATAGACGGCTTGGTGCGAAGCCTTAAATAGCTGCCGCCCCATACGATACCGGAAACAATATCCTTCATGGTTTCACGAACCTGCTTAACATCCTTTATCTTATCATTTTCAATTTTTCCTTTAAGGTCGCGGATAACGCGCTCTGCGGTAGGCATACCCACATCACCCATAATGAGAATTTCCTCAAGCTCATCAAAAAGCTCATCTGTTATCTCATCATAAGACTCAATTACCTCATCCATCTGAGCAGTAATACCCTCGTCACGCGTTTTCTTTAATCCTTTTTTAAATATTGAAAAAATACCCATAACAACACTTCCTTTCAGTAGATTTGAACAGAGAATACATCTTCATTCAAAAATATGAATACCGCCGATTTCTTACTCTTCCAGTCCCATTTTAGCAGCCAGCTCAGCGGTCTGCAGCTCAATAAGCTTGGATACACCCTTTTCCTGCATCGTAACACCATAGAGAACATCTGCCTCCTCCATTGTGCCGCGTCTGTGGGTTATAGAGATAAACTGTGTTCGGTCAGTCATTTTACGCATATACTTTGCAAATCTTTCAACATTAACATCATCAAGTGCAGCCTCAACCTCATCATAGATACAGAACGGAGCCGGCTGTACCTTGAGCACACTGAACAGCAAGGCCATAGCCGCAAGTGACTTTTCACCGCCGGAAAACAGATTGATATTCTGAACGGATTTTCCGGGTGGCTGAATTTTGATTTCTATTGCGGATTCAAGACAATTATCCGGCTGTTCAAGAACAATTTCGCCTTTACCGCCGCCGAAGAAATCAGCAAAGCACACCTTAAATTCTTCATTAATCTTATTGAATTTATCCATAAACTTTTCGCTCATAGATGCAGTCAAATCTTCAATGATTTTAAGAAGCTCACTTTTTGATTTTTCGATATCGTCAATCTGCTCTTTCAGGAATTCATATCTTTCAGATACTTCCTTATATTCCTCAATCGCACCAACATTGATTGAGCCTAAGCCCTTAATTGCAACCTTGATTTCGTGCAGACATTTTTTCGCCTCAGTCATATCACCAATCTCAATATTAAGTGCCTCTGCCTCACGCTTGGTAAGCTCATACTGTTCAAAAAGCATATCATTGAGTTCGTCATACTCTTTACGCATAGCAATCTTGCGTTCGTCGAGACGAACCAGTTCACCTGACAGCTTTTCTCTCTCCTGCCCTTTGTTACGCTCAAGAACACGAAGCTCAGTTGCACGCTTCTCACAGGCGTCACGTTCCTCAATTTGCTTTGAAATATTCTGATTTGAAAGCTCTGCCTTATCTCTCAGTGCCTGTGCCTGTGCCATAACCTGATTGATTGTTTCGGTTAATCCGGCATTTCGCTCCTCAATCAGTTTGATATCCTCTTCTATAGACTTCGCTCTTTCGGACTGAGAGCTTTTACGGAATTCAAGCTCATCAATAGAAATTCTTGCAGCCTCTGTATCTTTTGCAATTGCCACAAGCTCCAGATTAATCTGCTCGTTTTTCAGTCTGTATTCTTCACGCTTAGCAGATATCTCCTCAGCATCTCCTGAGGTTTGAGCCAGTGCCTTTTCAGCGTCTGCTATTTTTTCCTCAATAGCCTTTACCTCGGCCTCGCCCTCTGCATTTATTTTATGAAATGCAGAAATTCTTTCCTCTGCATTATTCTTTTCAGCCGTAAGACTGTCACGCTGTGCAGCAGCCGCATCCAGTTTTTCTTCAATAAGTCTGTGCTCACCCTGTGCACGGATAAGCTCTTCCTTAGCCTGCTGCATATCCACCTCTGCTCCCTGCAGTTTTGCAGCGGCATAATTTGCCTCCTCAACAGCTGTTTTAAACTCAGCTTTCAGCTTTTCAATCACGGCTTCCAGCTTCTTCGCCTCAGCACCAAGCTCCTCAATTTGATTGCCTCGTGACAGAATACCCGCACCTCTTGACTGCGAACCACCGGTCATAGAACCGCCCGGATTTATAACCTGTCCGTCAATGGTTACCAGCTTAAAGCGATTATTATATCTCTTGGCTATGCCTATAGCGCAATCCATATCGTCTACAATAACAACTCTGCCGAGAAGATTTGAGATAATATTTTTGTATTCACTTTTACATTCCACCAGATCTGACGCAATGGCAACAAAACCGAAATTATCATCCAAATCCTTTTCGTCCAGCGTTCTCGGCTTTATGGCAGAAACGGGAAGAAAGGTTGCTCTGCCCAGCTTATTATTCTTCAGGTAATATATAGCACGCTTGGCATCTGCCTCATTGGTTGTAACAATGTTCTGCATTGCCGCACCAAGTGCAACCTCAACAGCAACGGAGTATTCCTTATCAACCGTTATCAGCTGAGAAAGAGGACCGTGTATACCTGACAGTGCCTTATTCTGTGCCTGCTTCATAACGGATTTTACTGCACCCGAAAAGCCTTCCATATTCTTTTCCAGGTCAATAAGCATCTTCATTCTGGACTGCTTTTGGGAATATTCCAGATTTGCTTTTTCCAAGTCGGACTTGATTTTTTCAGCACCGGCTGTTTTTCTTTCAACAATCAGCTTGTGACCTGAAAGAGAATTGTTATTTTCATCAATTCTGTCCTGCAGGAATTTCAGATTATCCTCGCTCTCCTGCTTCTGTGACCGGGCAATTTCTACCTCTTTGTCACAATGTGCAATCGCTTCATCAACAATATTTCTTCGAGAGTTGATTTCCTCAATGGAGGATAAGGCCTGCGAGCATTTAACCTTACAGTCTGACAGCTCTAAGGTTAAGGAGGTGATTTTTTTATTAAGCTCTACTGTCAGCTTTGAAAAGGCTTCGTTTGATGAAACAAGGCTTTCCATCTCATCCGTTACGGCTTTAAGCGCTTTTCTCTTATCCTCAAGCTTAATTTCATTATCTGCTATCAACTGCTTTTTTTCATAAATCTGGGCATCAATAGAGGTATTTGTACTGCCCACATCGCCAATATCATTTTTAAATCTCTCTATCGTTTCATTATTATGCTCAAGGGTCTTTTTCAATACAGAGGCTTCACCATCCTTACGCAGTGCCTCCTCCTCAAAGCCCTTGGCGCTAATACGGATTTGCTCTATTTCTGTATTAATTTTCGCTGTTTTTTCAATAACTTCCTCTATCTCGTTTTCAATGGCTGACAAATCCTTTTCGCAAACCTCGTAGGAAGCATTGGCGGCATCAATTTTATGCTCCTGCTCTCTGAGCTCATTGGTAAAACGATTGATTTTATTTATCCATACACCGATTTCAAGTGTCTTTTTTTCTTCGCTCAGCTCTAAAAACTGTGCTGCCTTTTCGCTCTGCTTTTTAAGAGGACCGACACGATTTTCCAGCTCGCCCAATATGTCAAGAAGTCTTACCAGATTTTCCTGTGCCTGATCCAGTCTGCGTGTGGCATCTGTCCTTTTATGACGGAAAAGAGAAATACCTGCAGCCTCTTCAAACAGCTCACGTCTGTCCTCATTTTTTTGAGAAATGATAGAGTCAATCTTACCCTGCCCTACCATAGAGTAGCCATCTGAGCCGAGACCGGTATCCATAAACAGCTCGTGGATATCACGGCGTCGTACCTGCTCACCGTCTATTTTATATTCACTTTCACCCGAACGGTAGTAACGTCGGCTTACAGTAACAATCTCACCCTTGTCCTTTAATGTTCCGTCACTGTTATCCAAAGTAAGCTGTACCTGGGCAAAGCCAAGGGCTTTACGTGAGGAAGTACCTCCAAAAATAACATCCTCCATCTTTGAACCACGAAGTGACTTCGTGCTGGTTTCGCCAAGCACCCAGCGAACAGCATCCGAAATATTACTTTTACCTGAACCATTGGGTCCTACTACTGCAGTAATACCTTTACCAAAATTCAATTCCGTTCTGTCAGGAAAGGATTTAAATCCCTGCATTTCCAGTGTTCTTAAAACCATTATTTAATCCTCAATTCATCAATAGCAACGCCATTGTCGGTTATAATTTTTATGTTATATCCCCTTTCCATAAGGAGATAGATATTGCTTTTATTATTGCCCTTTAGCTTAGACAGTGATTTGGGATTGACAAACACCTGATAATCACCGGGCGGCAGGGCGAGAATTTTTTCCACCATAAGTCTTGATTTCACCAGCTCACCAAAGCTGTCGTGAAAGCCGCCTGCAAGCATATTTCTTTTGATATCCTCGCTGGAATGAAGTCCGAGCCTTATAATTTTAATTTCGGCAGCTTCAAACATAGGCACAAGCTTCGCACAAAGCTCTGCCGAATCAAATGCATTCAGCGGCTTGTACTGTTCAGCCTTATAAAGCTCTGCAAGATATGTACCTTTCAGTACGACAGTAGGATAAATACGAATTGTATCCGGCTTCAGCGCAATAATTTTTTCAGCGGTTTTTACTGCTTTATCCTCAGTATCCATATAAAGCCCTGTCATCATCTGCAGTCCAAGCTCAAAGCCAAAGGACTTGATTAATGCAGAGGCCTTTATAACATCCGCACTTGTATGTCCCCGTCTGTTCGCCTCCAGCACCTCGTCATCCATACTCTGTGCACCAAGCTCAATACTGGTAACACCGTACTGCATTAATATATTTAAAACCTCTTCGTCAATACAATCCGGTCTGGTGGAAATACGAATTCCATTCACCTTACCGCTTTTGACATATGGATAAGCTGCTTCAAGAAGTGCAGTCATATAATCACGATTGATTGCAGTAAACGAGCCGCCGAAAAAAGCAATTTCATACGTAAAGCCTTTTCGCTTTAATGCGGTCTCCACTGCTCTTTTTACATCCTCACCATTCGGAGCCTTTTCCTGTCCGGTAATTGTATGCTGATTGCAAAAGCTGCACTGACAGGGACAGCCTTGATGAGGAACAAAAATACTTATATTTCCTTTTTTCATAATCCCATCAGGGTAAGTGCTTCCTTGGCAGCCTCCTGCTCAGCACTCTTTTTACTTCTACCCTTACCTCTTCCGATTACATTTGAATTGAGATGAACCTCCACCTCAAAGGTTTTATTATGATCCGGACCGCTTTCACCCACAAGAACATAGGTTACACTTTCATCCGGATTCTGCTGCACAACCTCCTGCAGTGTAGTCTTATAATCCTTAAAACTGATTTGCTTTGTTTCAAGCGTTTTTGAAAGAAAACGAAGTACAAATTTTTTTGCACTGTCCATACCGCCGTCAAGATAAATAGCTGCAATCAGGGCTTCAAAGGCATTTTCAAGAATAGAAGGTCTTTCTGCCCCTCCGGTATTGGATTCGCCTTTACCCAAGAACAAGGCACTACCCAGCATAATTTCTCTTGCAAAGCCTGAAAGACTATCCGTACAAACAAGGGAGGAACGCAGCTTAGACAGCTCACCCTCGGGCATATCCGGATATTTTTCATATAAAAACTCTGCTGAAATAATAGACAGCACTGCATCGCCTAAAAATTCCATTCTCTCGTTACATTTAATTCCATTGTGCCTTTCGTTTGCAAAGGAGGAATGGGTCAGTGCTTCCATCAAATATTCTTTATTCTTAAAACTATAGCCAATTCGCTTTTCAAGAGCTTTCACTATTCTACTTCCTTTAACTCTTTTTCAATGATTTCAATTAGATTATTTTCTAAAAACCATATTGCCTGCCTGATTGCATTTTTAAATGTACGTGCATCAGAAGAACCATGGGCTTTGATGACCGGCTTTTTCACGCCAAGCAGCACAGCTCCGCCATATTCTTTATAATCAAACTGCTTTTTCATATCATTAATGCCTGATCGAACACCAAGATAAGAAAGCTTAGATAATGTATTTTTCATAAAGGCTGCCTTAATACCGTTCATAAGCACCTTGGCAACACCCTCATATGTTTTTAAAATTAAATTTCCTGTGAAACCGTCTGCAACAACAACATCCGCATCACCAAAAGGAATTTGTCTGCCCTCAATATTACCGATGAAATTATAATTGGCAGATTTCATAAGTGCATAAGCATCCTTAATTACAGGTGTACCCTTCGTTTCCTCTTCGCCATTATTGGCAAGGGCTACTCTTGGATTATCCACCTTCATAATATGCTTCATATAAAGACTTCCAAGCAAACCAAACTGCTTTAAAAATTCAGGTCTGCATTCGGCATTTGCACCACAGTCCATTAACAAAAAAGGCTTATCTGCACTGGGCATAATGGAAGCAATGGCAGGTCGCTTCACACCCTTAATACGTTTGGTGATTAAGGTTGCGCCCACAGTGATTGCACCTGTATTTCCTGCACTGACAAAAGCATCACCCTTATTCTCGCTGAGCAGCTTAAAGCCTACTGCCATTGAAGAGTCCGCCTTTGCTTTAAGCACGGACTTTGCGTCATCGTGCATTGTAATCACTTCTTTGGCATCAACGATTTCTGTATTTTTCAGCGTGATATGATTTTCTTCAATACACGTATTGATTTTATTTTCATCTCCGACCAATACAGCCGTTATACCATATTCGTCAACAGCCTGCATTGTACCCTTTATAATTTCAAGAGGAGCATTGTCCCCGCCTAATGCATCAACAATAATTTTCATCACATATTCTCCCCAAAGCTTTCACTCAAGCTTGATTTCAGAGAGTGTACAGCCCTTTCTGCAAGAGCCATATAGCGTTCTCTCTTGTCTCTTATTTTCGGCTCAATAGGAGGAAGCACACCAAAGTTTGCACCCATCGGCTGAAAATTCTTCACACTTTCATCACTGATATAAGCACATAATGCACCAATCATTGTGTCCTCTTTAAGCACGAATGGTATTTTCCCCTCTGCTTTTCTAACTGCATTAATACCTGCCATAATACCGCTTGAGGCGGATTCCATATACCCCTCAACGCCTGTAATCTGACCTGCAAAATATATATTTTCGTTACTTCTGAGACTAAAATCCGGATTCAGCAGCTTCGGCGAATTCAAAAAGGAATTCCTGTGCATAACACCATATCGCACAAATTCTGCATTCTCCAGTCCCGGTATCATAGAAAAGACACGCTTTTGCTCACCAAACTTTAAATTTGTCTGAAAGCCCACAAGATTGAACATTGTACCTTTTGCATTCTCTCTTCTCAGCTGAACACACGCCCAGGGTCTGTGGCCTGTGTTCGGGTCAACCAATCCAACAGGCTTCATCGGACCAAAGCGTGCCGCATCTCTTCCGCGCTTTGCCAGCTTTTCAATAGGCATACAGCCCTCGTAAACATCAAAGTCGTGTACGACTGCACCTTCAGCGGAAATCAGTTCGTCAATAAAGGCTTCATACTCTGCTTTATTAAACGGACAATTGATATAATCATCCTCACCGCCTCTTCCGTAACGGGAAGCACCAAATGCCTTTGTCATATCAACGCTGTCGGCAGTAACAATTGGTGCTGCCGCATCATAAAAGGACAAATAGTCTCCTGTAAGAGCTTTGATGTTTTCGGCAAGAACACCGTCCGTCAACGGCCCTGTAGCAACAATATTGATTATATCATCGCCGACCTCAATCTTTTCAACAACCTCAGTTATAACATGGATATTCGGGTGGGACTTAATTTTATCTGTCACAGTCTGAGAAAAAATATTTCTGTCTACTGCCAAAGCCCCGCCTGCTGCCACAGCACATTCCCGTGCCGCAGGAACAGTCAGCGAACCCAGCAAAACCATCTCTTCCTTCAGCAGACCTGCCGCACTGTCTATGCGGGCTGCCTTCAGTGAATTTGAGCACACAAGCTCAGCAAACAAATCTGTCTTATGTGCAGGTGATTTTTTTATCCCCTTCATTTCAAACAGGTTGACCTTATATCCTGCCTCGGCAATCTGCCACGCTGCCTCAACACCGGCAAGCCCGGCGCCAATAACATTAAACTTCATATCAATTACTCTTCGCTTTTCTTTTTACGCGGTGCAGGCTTTGTAAAGCCGCAGCCCTCTATATCCGGGCAATAAAGAACATTGCCGCGTCGTTTAAACAATGACTTACCGCACTTTGGACAAACCTCATCCGAAGGTGCATCCCAAGTCATAAAGTTACAATTCGGATAATTTGAACAGCCAAAGAAGGAAGTACCCTTCTTGGTCTTTTTCTCAATAACATCACCGCCGCACTCAGGACATTTTGCCTTTGTTTTATACACAAGCGGCTTTGTATTTTTACAGTCCGGATATCCCGGACAAGCAAGGAATTTGCCGAATCTGCCAACCTTAATAATCATATTACGTCCGCATTTTTCGCAAACAACATCTGTTTCCTCTTCTTTAAGCTTAATCTTAACGCCCTGCATTTCTGTCTTTGCTTTTTCCAGCGGCTTCTCAAACTCCTCATAATAGAGCCTAATCATTTCCTTGTAATCCTTTTCACCGCTGTCAATCTTGTCTAAATCACCCTCCATTTTAGAGGTATACTTTACATTTACAATATTGGGCATCTTATCTTCAAGCAGATTGGTAACAGCCTCTCCAAGCTCGGTAGGAACAAACTGCTTTCCCTCACGCTTAACATACTCACGATTCAAAATCGTTGAAGTAATGGTAACATAGGTTGACGGACGGCCGACACCATTCTCCTCAAGAGCTTTGGTTAAGGAAGCCTCGGTATATCTTGCAGGGGGCTGTGTAAAGTGCTGGTTGCCAAGAATTGTTTTCAGTTTCAGCACATCTCCTACTGCTGTAGCAGGAAGCGGTGCAGCAGCATCACTGCTTTTATCATCGTCACCCTTCTCCTCATACAAGGCAGTAAAGCCATCAAATTTAACCGTATAGCCTGTTGCATTGAACACATAACCGTTTGCGGTAATTTCTATTTTCATCGTTTCCTGCAGGCAGGCTTCCATTAAGGATGCAATAAAGCGTTCCCACACCAGCTTGTAAATTTTATACTGGTCATTTGTAAGATACTGCTTAACCGAATCCGGTGTTATGTTCGGCATAGAAGGTCTAATTGCCTCGTGACCATCCTGAATATTGCTCTTTGATTTATAATATCTGGGCTTTTTAGGTAAATACTTTTCGCCGTAGGTGTCAAGAATATACTGATTTCCGGCTGCTCTTGCATCCTCTGATATACGAAGAGAGTCTGTTCTCATATAGGTAATCAAACCGACTGTGCCAAGCTCACCGGCATCCACACCTTCATAAAGCTCCTGGGCAGCCTTCATAGTACGTCTTGCCTGAAAAGACAAACGGCGGGATGCTTCCTGCTGGAGTGTTGATGTAATAAAGGGCGGTGTCGGATTTTTCTTTCTGCTGCCTTTTTTTACAGCAGTTACAACATACTCGGCATTCTCTAAATCAGAAAGAATTTTGTCACTCTGCTCTTTATTTTCAATTTTAATTTTTTCACCATCCTTGCTGACAATCGCAGCACCGAACACCTTGCGTTCAGGGGGATTGGTAAACTTTGCATCAATTGACCAGTATTCCTCAGGATTAAATGCTCTTATTTCTTCCTCTCGGTCAACGATAAGACGGAGGGCTACAGACTGTACTCTTCCGGCAGAAAGTCCGCGTCTGATTTTCTGTGAAATAAACGGAGACAGCTTATAGCCGATAAGTCTGTCAAGAATTCGTCTTGCCTGCTGTGCATTTACAAAATCTATATCAATTGCTCTTGGCTGTGCCATACCGTTTTTGACACCGGTCTTTGTAATCTCGTTAAAGGTTACTCTGTTTTTATCATTCAAATCCAAATCCAGCAGTGTAGCCAGGTGCCAGGAAATTGCCTCTCCCTCACGGTCGGGGTCAGTTGCAAGGTACACATAATCGGCAGCCTCTGCCTTTTTCTTTAAATCCTTTACAAAATTTTCTTTGCCTTTAATAATCGCATATTTAGGCTCGAAGTCATTTGCTACATCAACACTGAGCCTTGCTGCAGGGAGATCCCTTACATGACCCATTGAAGCTATAACATCATATCCCCTGCCTAAATAACCCTTAATGTTTTTTGCCTTTGCAGGTGACTCTACAATTACTAATTTTGACATATTCTTTTTCCTTTCAGGCTTTCTTGTATCTTTTACCGGAGGTGCTGACAGCCAGCCCCATAATTTCCAGCTGGGTCAGTGACGCCATAACACTGCCGATGGGCAGTCCGGATTTTTCTATGATTAAATCTATATGACAAAAGCTGTCATTTAAACAATGATATACTGTGGATTGATTTCCGTTTAATGATGCAGCTGTCCGCTCCTGCTCAAGGCGCTTTACTCTGTCTTCATTTACGGTTTCAAAGCTCGGAGCAGCTTCCTTGGGAATATTTGCGCTCTTATCCATCGTATCGTTCATATAGTCTTCGATGCTTTTCACCTTGGACAAATCAATGCTGTCAAACCTTTCCGCATACGGCTGCACAAGATGAATGGGTTTAGTTGCAACCATCGCTCCATCATCAATCAGCTTATTTGTGCCTGCAAATTCAGCAGACAGCACCGAGGCAGGTATTGCAAACAAATCTCTGCCATGCTCGAGAGCGTAATTGGCTGTAATTAGGCTGCCGCTCTTTACACCCGCTTCAACAACAAGCACTGCCAGTGACAAACCGCTTATGATTCTGTTTCTCATAGGGAAGGTATGTCTGGCTGCACGTGCAAAAGGCGGATATTCTGTAACCAAAGCACCGTTTTTCTTTATTGTATCACGAAGGGGTTTATTCTGATTCAGATAACTGGTACCAAGTCCGCAGCCGAGAACGGCAATTGTTTTACCGCCTGCCATAATCGCACCCTTATGGGCAGCTGTATCAACACCCAGCGCACCGCCGCTGACAATAACCGCACCGGCATCAACTGCACCTCTGCTCATAATATGCGTAACCTTAATGGAATAATCACTCGCCTTACGCGTGCCGACCATTCCGATTGTAACCAGATTATCAATATCAGGCAAATCCCCGTCAACATATAAAACGGCAGGAGGATTGATAATTGATTTTAACCTGTTGGGATACTTATCATCCTCATAGTCAATTATCTGCCAATTATTTTTCTCACAGTTATATATTATCTCATCAACAGAGTGAATATCCGTCTGCTCCAGCTTGTTTATCTGCCTTGCTGTCAGTCCGGAGCTCATTCTCCACTCTAATATATTTGACTCGTACAAGTTCTTGGCTGAGCCGAAATCAGCAATAATTTTACTGATATTTGCACCCTCGCCCAAGGCCTTCTGCAGCCAAAGCCAGTATCTGACATTATTACTCATCTCAGCATCTCCCACATCGTTATTGAAGCGGCAACAGATGCATTAAGGCTTTCTGCCCTGCCGAGCATTTTAATTGTCACCAGCTTATCACAGCATTCCTTGATTTCGTCGGATATTCCGTTTGCCTCATTTCCGATAACACAGACTGCCCCTGAAGAAAAATCTATATTTGTTATCGGCTGCGCACTGCTGCTTGGCACTGTGCCGTAGAGCTTAAAGCCGCTGCGCTTCATATCAGCAAGCAGGGAGGATAAATCATTCGTTTGCTTTATATTTATTCTGAGCATTGAACCCATTGCGGAGCGAAGCACCTTGGGATTATACATATCACAGCCGCCGCCAACCAGCACGCCGTCTATACCAAGCGCCTCTGCCGTGCGAACAATAGCACCGAGATTGCCCGGGTCCTGAACATTATCAAGGGCAACATATTTTCCGTTGCTGACAAAACGAAAGTCCTCGTCGCCCTTGCATTCACAGACAGCAAATACACCCTGCGCACTTTTGGTCTCTGTCAGCTTGGAGGAAACATCCTTTGATATAATATATGACTGTTCTGCCAAGCGAATCAGACTGTCACATTCACTACTATACTTTGCAAGAATATCCTCGGTTACTAAAAAAATTTTTACCTTATAAAAAGAATTAAGGACATCAAAAACCAATCTAGCTCCCTCGAGAACGAACAAACCCTTTTCCTTACGCTCCCTGGAAGAAGATAACAGCTTTTTTATGCCCTTTACCAAATCATTATTTTTTCCTGTGATTTTTTCCATACACAACTCCATAAAAGCGTGCCAATAATTTACATTCGTTTAAAGAAATCACTGACGAAATATTTATATATTATATAATTTATATTATATTACATTATACGGCAGAAAATTTCAATAGTAAATTCCAAATAATTTTATTTGTTTCTGCTCTCCTGCCGTCACGGTTGATAATGAAAAAAGATTATCTGTACATACCCAACAGCAAAATCACGGCAATTCTTTCTACAAAAATATTTTTACTGTTCCAAAAACGACAGACACAGTCAAATCCCTTGTCCTTTGACACAATAAAATATTCTTTTTCAGGGTGTTTCTGAATACAGGCTCCCAGATAGGAGGAAAGCTGAAAATCCAGTGCATGCGGTGTTCCTACCTCTGTTTTAATATACAGCTTTTTTGCCCGCACCTTTTCAAGCTCCTTGTGCAGCTCCATATGTACGTGGGACACATTTTTGCTGTAGAAAATTACAAGCTCATCCTTTTCGGTCAAATTCAGGCAGGATATTCCGTCAAGCAGTTTTCCGCTTTCATTCTCAAAATCAATTAAAAAGCAAGCCATATTCTTTATCCCCTAAAATAAAAAATGCACAGCCGAAGCTGTGCAATAAAACGCAAGACTCCGACTGCGCCAACAACCCTATAACTATACTGTACAAAAAACAGTATGCTAATAAAGAGCCTGCATTTTTATCAAGAATAAAAAAACACGCTGTTTATTTGTACATTATTAAATTATAGAGTTATTGGCATTTTTAGTATATCATTATTGTGCAGCAAAGTCAATGAATACGAATGTTCAAACTCTTTAAATTCAAATTAAAAACATTCATAGTTTTCTTTATTGCCATAAAACAAAAAATGCACAGCCGAGGCTGTGCAATAAAACGCATGCACCAACTGTCGCCAAACAAATTCCTTACACTAACACAAGTGTGCAGAACAAGAGCACGCATTTTTAACAAAATAAAAACGCCCACCTATGTTAGTTAAAATAATTATGGAATTTGTTTGGCAATTTCAGTATATCATTATTAGGCAGTAAAGTCAATGAATACGAATGTTCAAGTTCCTTAAATTCAAATCAAAAGCATTCATCGTTTTCTTTATTGCCATAAAACAAAAAATGCACAGCCGAAGCTGTGCAATAAAACGCTGCTCCCACTGTCGCCAAACAATTTTCCAATTTACCATAAAAGCAGTAAGCTGAAAAGAGCAAGCATTTTTAACAAGAAAAACACTTACCGCATCTTATGGTTATAAAATTGAAAATCATTTGGCATTTTTAGTATATCATCATTAGACAGTGAAGTCAATAAATACAAATGTTCAAATGCTTTAAACTCAAATTAAAAGCATTCATATTTTTGTTGTCATAAAATAAAAAAAATGCACAGCCGAAGCTGTGCAATAAAACGCATACCCCAACTGTCGCCAAACAAAATTGAACATACAATCATTAAAAAAGCATGTGCAAATAGAGTACGCATTTTTATCAAAAAATAAAAAGACATACTTTCTTAACGAAAAAATTCAATTTTGTTTGGCAATTTCAGTATAGCATCTTTAAGCAGCAAAGTCAATGAACAAAGGACAGTCATTACTTTGACTGTCCTTAAAATATGTAATATATATTATTTTGCAAGGTCTCCGACCAGCATCATAAAGTCACCAATCTGAACACCGAATTCAGGCGCGCCCTCCATAATCAGCTGCTGATTTGCAGTCATCTGGAACATATCGCCTGTACCAAGCAATATCTTCAAAGCAGATGTAGCGCAGTCAAACTTCATACAGAAGAAAGGCTTTGAACGCTTATATTCACCTCTGCCTGCTCTTGATTTACCTGCCTTAACCCTCATATAAGCCGTACATTCAGGATGACCCTCAACTGCCCACTGATAACATCTGTCAGGACTTTTCAGCGCCCATTCATGTACAGCAGGATGACCCAGCTTATTCAACTGAGAAATACCTGAGGAAAGAAGATAAAAATACAGCTTACAAAGCAGCAGTGAAAGCTCCTCATCATCCTCGGGAGGCTCTGTAATTCCAAGAAGCGAGGACATTTTCAAAAGCACCATCATAAACTTCATAAATTTACCGAAGGATTTAATCTTCATTTTCGGAAGTTTTGACATATCGCCCTTCATAAAAGCATTCATCTTTTCCATTGAGGAAAATGCAAGCTCTGCATCAATTTTGCCCTGTCCGAGATATTCGCCCAGCTTAACAGACCATTCACCATTTTCAACAATAAAGTGAACAGCCTCCTTGTCCTCAGCATTCACTTTAGCAGAAACCTGATATATAGCATTAACGCCCTCAAACTTTTTCTTCAGTTCAGGCACGTCTGTGGCAATGGTTTTCATAAGAGGCAAAGCGCCTGCCATAAACACCTTATTCGTGTATTTTGTTTCATTACTTGCCATATGATTACTCCTTAAAATTCATCATCCCAGGCATCATCAGCCTCAAAATCAGCGTGCATCATTTCCTGAATGGCTTCTGTAATACCATTTGCATCAATCTTTGCCATAGCCAGCAAATCCTCCTGCAGACCAATGGTAGAAAATGCATTCTGATGTCCAAGCATTTTGAAAGCACAAGCCTTACCTGACTTAGCCACAACCTCAGCTACAGCAGAGCCAAGTCCGCCCATAACCTCGTGATCCTCAACCGTTATAATTCTGCGGGTATCCATAACGGCAGACAATACAGCCTCCTCATCAAGAGGTTTAATTGTATGCATATTGAGTACACGCACCTTCAAGCCTGCATCAGCCTCAGCCATACGTGCAGCCTGCATAGCCTCAAACACACAGGAGCCACAGGCAATAACTGTAATATCTGTACCCTCATTCATCGTTGTTGCTTTATTCCACTCAAATTTGCAATCATCAATGCTCTTGTAAATTACCTGGTCAAAGCCACGGTTAATACGAATATAAACAGGGCCTTCTATATCATAGGCAGCCTTAACTGCATGGTAGGTTTCAGATCCGTCACAAGGACAAATAACAGTCATATTCGGCAAAGCTCTCATACACGCCATATCAATGAGTGAATGGTGGGTAGAGCCAGCCTGACCGAAGGAGGTACCTGCATGGGTTGCAATGATTTTTACTGGCACATTCTGATAACAGATATCTGTATGAATCTGGTCAAGAGAACGAGCAGCAGTAAAAATAGCAAAGGTAGAGGCAAAAGGAACCAAGCCGTTTTTCGCCATACCGGCAGCTACACCAAACAGATTTTGTTCAGCGATACCTACGTTAAAAAATCTGTCAGGGAAATGCTCGCCGAACATACCGATTTTCGTTGATTTTGCAAGGTCGGCAGTAAGGGCAACAACATCCTTATGCTCCTCACCAAGCTCGCACAGTGCAATACCATAGCACTCTGCAGTTGACAGCTTAGTGGTATCCGTCATTGTATATGTCATTCCAGCCATATTTACGCCTCCTTCTCTGCTCTGTCACAGCGTTCTTTGTAATATTTATCAAGACTTGCGTAAGCAGTTTTAACCATTTCCTCATCCAGTGAGCCATAGTGCCACAGGTAGTTATCCTTCATAAAGTCAACACCCTCACCTTTATATGTATCCATACAAATGGCTGTAGGCTTATCTCCGCCGTCCTGATGATTTTTAATAGCAGCCTCAATTGCATCATTAAGCTCTTTCATATTATGACCGTCAACACGAATCACGTTAAAGCCGAAGGCCTCAAACTTTTTATCAACAGGCTCAACCTTCATTTCATCATCCACGCGTCCGTCAATCATACATTTGTTAAGGTCAGCCAAAACAACAACATTAGAAAGCTTGAACTGCGCTGCACTCATAGCAGCCTCCCAGTTTGAGCCCTCATTCAGCTCACCGTCGCCTGTAAGAACATAGTTCATATAATCAATGCCCTTAACTCTGCCTGCCAGCGCAAAGCCGACAGCCAAGGAAAGTCCGTGACCCAATGAACCGGTTGAGCAGTCAACACCCACAACCTTATTGCAGTCGAGATGCATACCGATTTTTGCACCGGTAAGGTTGAAGATTTTCAGCTCATCAACAGGCATAAAGCCATAGTCAACAAGAAGCGGTGCATAGCCCACTGCACAGTGACCCTTTGAAAGAACAAATCTGTCACGGTCGGCCATATTCGGATTGTTTACATCCACCTTCATAAAACGGTGATAAAGAATGGTCATAGCATCCATTGCACTCATAGAACCGCCGATGTGACCTGAACCGCCCCAAACAGCTGTCTGTATCGTCAGTCGTCTGAGTTCATCTGCCTTTTTTTCAAGGCGCAGCCATTCCTCTTTATCAAATGGCTTATAATTAGCTGGCATAAAATATCCCCCTTAAAATATTCATTTATGTTAAACCAAATTAATTATTTATTTTAAATCAAGCTCCGGATGCTTTGCTGCAACAACGCCAAAAGCATCCTCAGCAATATCAACAGCCAGCTTGATATCGTCATCCGTAACAGCTGCATTGATGAAGTGATTGTGGTGAGAAGCAAGGAAAAGACCTCTGGAAACGCACTCAGCAATCCATTCCTGATGCAGCATCAAGCTGTCATCATTTGCAATTCTAAGATAGAACAATGCAGGCTCACCGGACACTACCAAGTTAAAGCCATGCTCCTTACCGGCAGCCTTGAGACCCTCAGTAAGCTTAATGCCCTTTTCTCTGAACATAGTAGGAACATCCAGCTTTTTCATTTTAGGAATACAAGCAAGACAAGCTGCAAAAGGCTCTGCACTCATCCAGTATGAGCCTGTATATACAACGGAAGAAGCTGTATTTTTCATATGCTCCTGTCCGCAGACTGCTGACATATTATAGCCGTTTGCAAGAGCTTTACAGAAGCAGATTAAATCAGCCTTAAATCCATAATAATGGTCGGAGCCTTCAATATCAAGTCTGAAGCCGGTTCTTACATCATCAATAATAAGCACCATTCCGTGATCGTCACAGAACTTACGAACCTTTGCCCACTGCTCCTTGGTGGCACATTCGTTATCCTTAAAGTTTCCGTGGTCGTAAGGCTGTGCAATCAAGCCGGCAACATCTCCGCCGCAGGCATCATAGGCAGCCTGCATAGCATCAATATCAAACCAAGGCACAACGATATTATTCTCTACCTCCTCAGGCAGAACGCCCGGGTAGTCAATTTTCTGCGCCCACTGGAAATCACCGTGATAATAACCCTTAAAGAACATCATCTTTTTCTTGCCTGTATGGGCACGTGCGCACATTACGCTGAAAGTGGTAGCATCCGAGCCGTTCTTCATAAAGAACGCCCAGTCAGCCATTGCAACTGTATCTTTAAGAAGCTCTGCACATTCAACCATCTTATAGGACGGAGATGTGGTACAGTTGCCTATTTTTAGCTGCTCCATTGCAGCAGCATCTACATCATCATCACAATAGCCAAGAACATTGGGACCATATGCACACATAAAGTCAAGATATTTATTGCCGTCTACGTCCCAAAAATATGTACCCTTCGCCTTTTGAGACATAAGAGGCCACTTTGTAATCGGAAGAAAAAGACCCTCTGACGGGCCAAGATGACCATACACACCTGATGGAATTGCATTTAACGCACGGCTGAACCACTCCTGTGATTTTTCGTGGGTATATTCCGGATATTTACTCATTGTCTTTTCCTCCTTATCCTAAATACGCAGCAACTCTGTCAAGAATTCTGTTAATATTATCAACCATTGAAATCATACCTGCCATATAGATATTGCCTGCACAAAGCTCAGCCATTGTTGAAGCTGTTCCTGTGAACAATCCAAATGCAAGATCAATAGTTTTAAACTCCATAATTGCACGGGGTGTATCCGGTTTTTCCTTTATGGTTTCAAACTTATGATCCCTGACTCTCAGGGTTGCATAGCAGACATCCGTAATACCAAGTGACACATCACCATCAACCGTATAAAGTGCAGATTGCTTTGATATAGAATCGCTGTTTGCAAGTGCAGACAATGCACCGGCAATGGTATAGAAGGTCAGTATTGTTGACTCTTCAAAAAAGGCTCTGTCCTTTAAATCCTTCTCGCTCGGCATAAGAAGCTTCGTAAGTCTGTCCGTAAGCTTAGTAAACGGACCAAGCAGGAAAGATAATACCTGCGGCAAATTCTTTACAGGCATACCCGGCTTGCTGTTATCAATCAAATCATTAAACTTTTCAGGAGAAGAAAAGTTCATTTTGCAGGTGCAGCCGAAGCTTCCCTCGCTCATTTTGCAGCCTGAATTAGTAAAATGGAAGGTACAGCACGGACCGTCATTTACGTCAAAGCAAATTGAAACCGGCTTTTTCAGTGATGCACAGACTGCCTTTGCTTCCTCATCAACAGCACAGAGATTTTCCAGCGTAGCCAGAACACCATACATATTGACGTAAGCCATAGCTTTAGGTTCTTTAGTCATAATTTCCTCCTTAGGTAATATGTACACATGGCATATTATTAAATATTTATAAACTGATTATAACATACAATAACTTTTATAGCAATGCTTTTAACTTTACAATTTGGTTAAAACAAAAGGATCTGCCGAGATTACATCCCTGCAGACCCTTTGGCTGTTAAACATTATTTTTTTGTGGTAACAGATTTTGCGGCAGTCCAGCCGGAATAGTATGTCTTGCCGTTTACCACTCTGTATGTTCTTATTCTTACGTAATACTTTTTCTTTTTGCTGAGCTTTGAAATGGTTTTACTTGTGGTCTTAGCACCCTTAACCTTTACAGATTTTGTATTCTTCTTTGTGAATTTTGAATCTGTGCTGTAATTAATTTCATAGCCCGTAGCATTTGAAATTTCATTCCACTGCACCTTAAAGCCACCCTTATTGGCAGTCAGCTTTTTAATAGGTGTACCGTTAGCCTCATTCTTATGGCGGGTTTTAACGCTCTTGGTTGCACTCCAGAAACCGTAAACCTTTTTGCCATTCTTTGTCTTATAGGCTCTTACCTTAACGTAATACGTTTTATTTGAGTTGAGCCCTGTTAAGGTCTTGGAAAGCGTGGACGAACTTACATAAATACTTTTATTTGACTTATAGTCGCTTGTGGTGCTGTACATAATCTGATAGCCCTCAGCACCGCTGATTTTTTCCCATTGTGCTTTAAAGCCGCCGGGTCTTCCGCCGATGCTGGTGATTGAGGTAGTACCGGGCTTAGGCTCAGCATGTATAAAAACATTAGAGTATTCCGAATCAAACTCACCGGTCCATGTAGAATACCAGTAATCGAACAAGAACATCTTCTTCGCCTTAGAGGAGCTCTTTGCTATACCGAAATAGTCTGTTCCGGTATAATTGCCTGTATAGCCCTGAAGTCTCGGGTCAAAGATGTACGGAACACCTGCAAGATAAATGACAGGCCATTTATGAATAACCTTAGAGCCGTCAGCATTTTTCACATCACCTGCTGCCAGTCGGATAAAGGAATCCTGCTCCTTGGTGCTGCCGTCAAACAAAGCATACAAACAGGAATTAAAGTTGGTATTACATCCGACACAGCTCCAGCCGTTATCCTTATGGTGCTTCGCATGCCAGTTATAAATGGCTTTAAATCTGTCATAGGTGTTGTCGTATTTACTGATATCAACACCATTGTTGGTATACGCCTTGATTGCTTTTCTTCCATCCGTTGTGGTCTTAATGCTGTTAAGCATTGTTTTTATGGAAGCACCCTTCTTTACAGATACACTCTTTATTCTGCTGTAGTCACTGCAAAAATATTGCGCTCCGCCTTCTACATCCTTTGTGCTGAGCTTTTTGTAGGTGCAGACACGGACATAATAGGTTTTCTGTGCAAGTCCAGAAATGGTCTTTGAAGTGGTTTTCTGACTGTTAACCAACACAGTACTTGTGCTTCCGTCCTTACTAAATTTCTTGCTGGTTGAATACTGAATAATGTAACCGCTTACATCGGAAACCTTTGTCCACTGCAAACTTATTTTGCCCTGGGAGGAATATTTAACACTCTTTAAGGTTGTTTCTTTTGGAGCAGTATAGGACTCAACACGCTTTGAATAAGCGCCATAATCCTTCTTACCATCAATAGAATAGTAAGACCTGATTGCAAAACCATACTTCGTATTCTGCTTCAGATTATTTACGGTATAGGATCTCTTTTCACCGGTTTTACCATTTGATTTAACGGTTTTAATAACAGAATATTTTTTTGTTGAATAGTTATACTGTGCAATCTCGAAATAATCACAGCTATCCATACGGCTTATATACCACTCAAGCTGAACGGAGCTTGAGGTAATCTTTTTTACACTGGTATACGGCACTGCCGAAGAGGACACTGCATAAGCAGATAAATCAACTCCGGCAAAAACAGACGCCATCATCAAAATGGATAAAAACACACTGATTGACTTCACTATCACTTTTTTCATAACAGCTGTCTCCTTCTGATTATTTTGCTAAAAATCCAATCTTTTTCATTGCCTTGTCAAGCGTTCTCTGGGACAATCTTTGTGCAAATTCTGCACCCTTAACCCAGCAATCCTGCAAATATGCCTTATCATTCATAAGCTCATTAAATCTTTTCTGCACAGGCTCAAGCTCCGCAACAACGGCCTCACCGACTGCCTTCTTGAAATCGCCGTAGCCTTTTCCTGCAAACTCATCCTCAATAGCCTGCATATCCTTACCGGTAACAGAGGAATAAATGGACATAAGATTATTTATTCCGTCCTTGCCCTCTGCGTAACGAACACTCATTTCACTGTCGGTTACAGCAGATTTGAACTTTTTCATAATAACATTCGGCTCATCCGTCAGATATACTGTACCCTTTGGATTCGGGTCGGACTTACTCATTTTTCGGGTTGGGTCCTGAAGCGACATTACTCTCGCACCTGACTTAACAAGATACGGCTCAGGAACAGTAAATACATTACCGTAAATGCCGTTAAAGCGCTCTGCAATATCTCTTGTAATTTCAAGATGCTGCTTTTGATCTGCGCCGACAGGTACAATATCAGCCTGATACAAAAGTATATCCGCAGCCATAAGACAAGGATATGTAAACAAGCCGGCATTCACATTATCTGCATGCTGCTGTGCCTTATCCTTAAACTGTGTCATTCTGTTAAGCTCGCCGAACTGGGTATAGCAGTTTAACAGCCATCCCAGCTGAGAATGCTGCGGCACATGTGACTGAATAAACAAAACACTCTTTTCAGGGTCAAGACCAACTGCCATAAGCTGTGCATACAGGCTGATTGTCTGCTGTCTCAGCTTCTGCGGGTCCTGGCGAACTGTAATGGAATGCAAGTCTGCAACGCCGTAAATTGTATCAAACTCATCCTGAAAGGACGGCCATCCGCGCATTGCACCGAGATAGTTTCCCAAGGTCGGCACTGAGGTTGGCTGAATAAGCGACAGACTTCTTTTTTTTCTTTCTTTTTTCATTTCTTCTGACATATATTTCATCTCCTGAGAAAATCTCTGCAGATTATTTATATTCCTCAGCTAATTCGCCGAGAATCTTGATACCATTAACAATACCATCAAGGGATGGTGTTGAAAAATTCAATCTGATATACTGTGTTGATTCCGTATCATCTACCAAGAAAGCATTACCCGGCACAACAGCCACCTTTTTATCTACTGCCTTCTTGACAAACTCAAGCATATCAACACCATCAGGCAATTTACACCAGATAAACAGACCACCCTCCGGGCGAACATACTCAACGAAATCGCCCAGCTCCTTGTCAATACAGTCACACATAAGGTCAAGACGTTTTCTGTAAATTCCCTGTATTTTTTTGATGTGTGCATCAACATCATAGTTTTTAAACCATTCGTCAACAATCATTTGGTTGAGACATGGGGTATGCACATCTGCAGCCTGCTTGCCAACTGTCATTTTAGCCAAAATCTGCTTTGGTGCAATACAGAAAGCAACACGAATACCCGGTGACAGAATTTTTGAAAATGAACCGGCATATATAACGATACCCTCTGTATCCATTGATTTTATGGTAGGAACAGGCTCGCCTGCAACTCTTAATTCACCATACGGGTTATCCTCAAGGATGAGAACACCGTATTCCTTAGCAAGGGCGTATACCTTCTCTCTCTTTTCAAGAGACATGGTTGCACCTGATGGATTTTGGAAATTCGGAATTGTATAAATAAACTTAGCATTTGGGGTAGCCTTCAGCACTTCCTCCAGTGCATCGACATCCATACCATCTGCCTCTACAGGCACACCCTTGAGCTTACAGCCATAAGAGCGGAAGCAGTTGAGAGAGCCGATGAAAGACGGAGCCTCACAAATAACCACATCTCCCTCATTACAAAGCACCTTTGTGGTTAAATCCATAACCTGTGTAGCACCCGAAACAATAAGCACCTCATCATTTTCAGTACCTATATTTTCTCTCTGCTTCATCCAGTCCTTTATAGTATTTCTAAGGGGCTGGTAACCCTCACTTACACCATACTGCAGTGCATCAATCGGTCTTTGGGCAAGAATATTATTCGTAATCGTCTGTACCTCCTCAACAGGAAAAGCATCCGGTGCCGGATTACCTGCTGCCAAAGGAATAATCTGCGGATCGGCAGTCGCCTTTAATATCTCTCTGATTGCACTCGGCTGGAGTGATGAAATTTTATTTGAAAATGTATATTCCATATTTCTCACCTTTTATACTAACATAGCTATAAATTTAGCTATAATTTCTGCATTATTTGCGTTTGTATTTTCCATATATTTTGACTTGAAGGCAAACAGCCTGTCAAAGTCATAGCTGTCATTTTTTATAGATTTCAGCAAATCCTCTGCATTTTCAAAAACAGCTGCAGGCATCTCTTCTTTAAGATTAATATTAATGCCTCTTTCGTCAGAATACTGCTGATAATCAGGCACATAAAAATACAGCGGTTTCATCAATACACTTGCATCAAAGGCACAAGCTGAATAATCTGTTACAATGATATCAGCAACCTTCATCAAATCATAAGTGGAATAGCTTCCGTTAAATGAAAAACGGTTATCTCTTTTCACGTCAGAAAACAACGGATGCGTACTTACAATAAGGTGATAATCGTCCATTCTGCCGTCAAAGGCAGCTTTAAGCTCGTTGACTGCAGCCGGCTCCCTGTCTCTAAAGGTAGGCAGATAAACGATAATCTTTTTATGGGTAAGCGCCGGATTTTCTCTGTAAAATCGTGTTACCGAGCCGGTATCCGTAAGCACCTCATCCACTCTGGGCAAGGAACAGATTTTCATACTTCCTGCATTATAACCAAATGCTTCCATATAAAAAGCAGCCGTTGCCTTGCTCGGTGCAAGAATATAATCATAATTCTTGTGCATACACATCGCTCTGCTGATTGCCTCATCCCTACCCTCTTTTGTGCCGACACTCTGCAGACCGAATTTCTTAATCGCACCCGAGGCGTGCCACATCTGAATTACTTTCAAATTCTCTTTGTGTTTCAGGCAGGAAACGGTGATGGAATACGTATCAAGCAGTGCCACCTCAGAAGTAGCAAGATAATACATATCACCGATTATACCCAGGCAGTATTTTATCTTTGCGCCAAGACCCTCCGGTATCATACGGAGTCTGAATATCTGCTCTGTATCCGGAAGCTCTTTTTTTACTGCCTGCTCCAAAAGAAGCATATCTATGCTTTTATCATTGCTCTGACGAGAAAGATAAACGATTCTGTTTTTACTTTTAAACAGTTTTAAAGGTGCATAAAGCACCCTTAAACCAATTTTCAGAACTGAAATCAAAAACAATTTCATAGCTTCTGATTATTCATACAGAGGGTACTTTGCACAAATCTCTGCAACACCCTGTTCAATATATTCCTTCTTAGCCTCAAAATCTGTAACAGCAAGATAAATATACTCTGCAATTTTATCCATATCCTCAGTATTGAGACCTCTGGTTGTTGCTGCAGGCGTACCGATACGAACACCTGATGTAACAAATGGTGACAACGGCTCATTCGGAACTGTGTTCTTATTAAGGGTAATATGCACCTCATCCAGTCTGTGCTCAAGCTCCTTACCTGTTACATCTGTACCGCGTAAATCAAGCAGGCACAAATGATTGTCAGTACCGCCTGAAACAAGATTAAGACCTCTGTCAGTCAGACCCTTAGCAAGCGCCTTTGCATTATCAATAACTCTCTGCTGATAAGCCTTAAATTCATCCTTTAATGCCTCACCAAAGCATACTGCCTTACCTGCAATAACATGCATAAGCGGACCACCCTGGGTACCCGGGAATACTGCAGAGTTAAGCTTCTTTGCAAGGAACTCGTTATTGCAAAGAATCAAACCGCCGCGAGGTCCTCTGAGTGTTTTATGGGTAGTTGTTGTTACAACATCAGCATATGGGATAGGAGACTGATGGAGACCTGCTGCAACAAGGCCTGCAATATGCGCCATATCTACCATAAACATTGCACCGTTTGCATGTGCAATATCTGCCATTGTCTTAAAATCAATTTCTCTTGGATAAGCAGATGCGCCTGCAACAACAAGTCTTGGCTTAATCTTATTAACCTGCTTAGCAAATTCCTTTAAATCAATAAAGCCCTCATCATCTACACCGTAAGGAATGAAATTAAAATACTTACCGCTGATGTTGGCAGGTGAACCGTGGGTTAAATGACCGCCGTTATCAAGGCTCATACCCATTACAGTGTCGCCCGGTTTAAGAAGAGCCAAATAAACAGCAGTATTAGCCTGGGCACCTGAATGAGGCTGAACATTAGCAAATTTACAGCCAAACAGCTCACAAGCACGCTTAATAGCAATCTCCTCAACAATATCAACATACTGACATCCGCCGTAATATCTTTTTGACGGAAGTCCCTCAGCATACTTATTTGTCAAAACAGAACCCATAGCTGCCATAACCTGTGGTGATACAAGGTTTTCTGAAGCAATAAGCTCAATGTTTTCTCTCTGTCTTTTAAGCTCAAGAGCCATAGCATCGGCAACCTCTTTATCTGTTTCAGCTACCTTGCCGATTGAATCATAATAATCTGCAAACATATCGAATCCTCCAATATATATAAAATTATACGGGTATATAATAGCACAATCATTGCAAAGATACAATAACTAATTTTTCTTTATTGATAATATAGGCAGTGAGGAATACGATATTGAAATCAGCGAGGAGCTTTATAATAAATCGGCAAGTCTGATAAATGTTAAAAGAGAAAAGGGTCTTTTGGGCATTGAATATGCATATAATAGCAATTAATACTTGAAAGTAAACAGCATATGTGATAAAATCTTTTTTGTTAAAAAGGCAAAGGAGTTGACTATATGAGCGGACATAATAAATGGAGCACCATTAAAAGAAAAAAGGGTGCAAACGATGCAGCAAGGGCTAAGATATTCACCAAAATCGGCAGAGAGCTTGCAGTCGCTGTAAAAAATGGTGGTCCGGACCCGAACAATAACGCTAAGCTTCGCGACGTTATTGCGAAGGCAAAGCAGAATAATGTACCTAACGATAATATTGACAGAATGTTAAAGAAGGCTGCCGGAGATACGGACAGTGCAAACTTTGAAGAAATTGTATATGAAGGCTATGGTCCGTCAGGTATTGCCGTTGTAGTAGAAACACTTACAGATAATAGAAACAGAACTGCCAGCGAGGTACGTCACTATTTTGATAAAGCAGGCGGAAATATGGGTACTCCCGGCTCTGTTACCTTTATGTTCGGCAAAGAGGGCGTTATCGTTATTGAGAAAGAGGATGTTGACGAGGATCAGCTTATGGAGGATGCGCTTGAGGCAGGTGCAACTGACTTCTTAACAGATGACGAGGATATTTTTGAAATCAGGACTGAGGCTACTGACGTAGGTGCAGTTCGTGATGATTTGGAGGCAAAGGGCTATAACATTATTTCTTCCGAGCCTGCCTATATCCCTCAGACATATACAAGACTGGAATCTGAGGATGATATGAAAGCAATGTCAAAAATGATTGATATGTTTGAAGAAAACGAAGATGTCCAGAACATTTGGCATAACTGGGAAAATGAAGATGAATATGAGGGTTAATTAAAACCTGCTATATAAACAAACAACGGATGGTTTCCCCATCCGTTGTTCTATTTTATACAGTTGCAGTGATGTAATTACAGTTACTAATAAACATATGAATAATGTATCTTGCTTATCTTGTTATATTCTTTATTTACTTTGCTTATATCCAGATAACCTGTAAAAGTTTTCGGTTTATACGCATCCAACTCACACACGATATAACCGCCATCACAATCAATATTATAATAGCCCGGAATCAAAACCTTTTCTTTGCTGAAATAACCGGAAGCAAAACCATCTGTTCTGCCGCCAAAACCATTAACAGCACTGTACCAAACCCAAACGGTATTACCTGAATATATAATATTATTTAACCTAAATGAAGAAGGATTTTTTAAATTACCTCTAAGGAGATATTCTACGTAAGCTGCTGTCTTTTCTTTACTCGGCTTTACATTTACTGTTACCTTACAGGTCTTTTTATATGTCTTTCCTTTATATTTTATTGAAGCTGTAATTGTAGCTGTGCCTTTACCAACACCCTTGACCTTGCCGCCGGAGACTGTTGCAACCTTTTTATTGCTTGATGACCAAGTTACCTTACTTCCGGAGGGTGTAGTTGTAGCCTTTAAAGTTACCGTATTTCCTTTATATACAGATACACTTGATTTATTGAGAGAAATCCCGGGGTTTTTAACAGTAATCTTTACTGTATTAGAAATGCCATTTGATTTTACTGTTATTGTTGCGGTACCCTTTTTCTTAGCAGTAATTACTCCTTTTTTGCTAACCGTTGCAACACTTTTATTGCTGCTTGAATATGTTATTGTTTTATTTGAACTGCTTACTGTAAGCTTTTGCGTAGCCCCAACATATAGAGTCTTACTGCTCGGTGACACTTTCGGTTTAATTGTAAAGGTTTTCTTTACTGTTCCGCTGTAATTGCCTTTGAACTTAATGGTTACTGTATACTTACCCACTTTTTTCCTGCCTGAAGCATAGCTTACAGTATAGTTGCTTGTGCTTATCTTATTACCTTTACTATCCTTAACGGTTACACTTGGCTTCTTTGCCTTATTGTCATATGTATAGCTGGTAGTTGAAAGCGTAATTGTTTTTGGATAATAAATTGTCGTTGTACTCTTCGCCCCGCACACAGAGCATTTTTTTACAATACTTCCATTCTTACTTGTTGTAGCTTTTGTTACCGTTCCTTTATTCCATTTATGTGTTGTACAACCTGAATAGTGAATTGTAGAATTTAGTAAATAGTCATTTCCCTGCTCAATATTTACATCATTCCACTGCTGTTTCGTTCCTTTGTAGTATACATCCTTTAGGTTTCTGCAATAAAAAGCAGAAGAGCGAATGGTTTTTATTTTTTTGCCAATTGTTACACTTTTCAGACCGGTGCAATTATAGAATGCTTCCGCCTCTATCGTTTTTACACTGTCAGGTAAGGTTACATTGGTTAGGCTTTTACAATTTCCAAATGCCCTATAACCTATAGAGGTAACATTTTTGCCAATCGTTACACTTTTCAAACTTGTACAATTATAAAATGAACAATTCTCAATTTTGCTTATACTATCCGGTAACACTATACTTGTTAAACCTTTACAACCATAAAATGCATCCGCTCCAATATATTCTACACTATTGGGAATTGTCACTTTTGTTAAACTCTTACATCCATTGAATGCATCCCAATCGATATATTTTACGCTATTGGGAATTGTTACTTTCGTTAAATTCTCGTTCATCCGAAATGCAGCGCCACAAATACATTCCACAGTATCAGGAATAACTACACTTACAAGATATCTGTCACTACATATCTCCCCACCAAAATAACCATACTGGTCACCTATGACAGTAACTGTATATCCATCAATTGTTGACGGAATAACAAGATTTTTATTTGAACCATCATAGCTGGCGATTCTAGCTGTACCATCACTTTCAAGATAGTATGTAAAATCCCCGCTAATATAATATTCAATTCCATTCCAATCAGTATAAGTATCAGCATAAGCAGAAAAATCAATTCCTGCAGTAATGCTCAACAACATTACGACTGATAAAAATAAACTTAAAAATTTTTTCATAAGCTACTCCTCCGTAGAAAAATTATTTATAAATTCAGATGTTACGCGTACTACTAAACGACAATGACCTGAGTATTTCACATCAATTATATTTGATTGACTGGTTAGCCATGCTTTTAATGTCAACGCATTTTCTTCATTTCTGACAATACCAATTTCATCTAAATCAATACTCGCCTCAAAATCATAATTATTTTTAGATTTATTTGCTATTAGCACAAACAGATTACATTTAATATCTTCATCTAATACCATTATTTACCCCTCCTATCAGGAAAAGCAACGCGAACAATAACTTAATTGCTTTTCACATGATTGTTTTGCTTCTTCAATTGTATAATACTCCTGTTTATTTTCTCTTTTCGCCAAATTCAAATAACAGCAATCATGGAAATGTATTGTTCCCTTAGATGTACATACAACATATTTTTTCATAGTTTTCTCCCTTCATAAACTTACGCCTTATTAATAATGCCATAAATTCTGCCAAAAGTCAATGGCAGGATTTATGGCATTGTATAATAAATTTGGTGATACAAATGAAATACAACCGCATACGAGATTTGCGTGAGGATAAGGATTGGACACAACAAAAAATTGCTGATATGCTATTTATTAACAGGCGCACCTATGCCGCCTATGAGAATGGTATAAACTCTATGACACCGGAAACATTGATAAAGCTTGCAAAAATACACAATGTAAGTGTGGACTATTTATTGAATCTTACTGATGAAAAAAGTGCATACCCAAAAACAAAAGGTTCTGATTAACAAAATCAGAACCTTTTATTGTTATAATTCAATATAGTAGGGGCAGATGTTCGCGTAGGTATTATCTTTCAGGCGGAAGCCGTTTGGTATTGTGCCAAGCTGGATAAAGCCCAGGCGCTTATATAAATTACGTGCGTGGACATTGCTTTCAACCACCGCATTGAACTGGAGCACTTTAAAGCCCTCGGCTTTACCCTGACGGATGCAATCGAGCACCAGCTTTTCGCCGATATGCTGTCCTCTGCATTTGGCATCTACTGCGAAGCTGGCGTTACATATATGTCCGCATCTGCCCACATTATTCGGATGAAGAATATACAGCCCCACAATTTTATCATCAAGCTCTGCAACGGCAGTATAGGTCTGCGCAGAAAAGAAGGTACAGCCGTTTTCCTCTGTCAGCAGCTCCTCCTGCGGAAAAGCAATCCCCTGCTCCACAATATCATTCCAAATAGAAATCATCTGACCAACATCACATTTCGTAAATTCCCTAATAACCATATTAAACCTCAATTCTCAAAATATTTTGCCAATGGAAATCTGTCATAAAAGCTTATATGCTTATCAAAAAGCTTTGAGAAAAATGATATAATATTACCATTGCATACCACTATAATCAATGTGCCAAAGCTGATACCGATAAACTTATGAAACAATACAAGAGACAGAACAATTGAAAACACAAGCATAGAAAAATCATACCCCAGCTTCCACTTGCGCATATCCAGCTTTTTAGCAGATCCGACCTCACGGACAAAATAGTCATAGGCACAAGGGGCAAGATATGTATTAAAAAACATTGCCACGGAAAAGCTGGTTAAAACCATACCCAGTACAAAAAACACCACTCTGGCAGCAATACTCTGAGCCGGAATAAAATCGACAATCCATCTTGCCAAATCAAGCAGCGCACCATAGATAAGTGCACTGGCAAAGCTTGTCAGATACGTTAGCCTGAAACGCTTTATGATGATACACATTAATATCAAAAAAACGCCCTGCATAATCCACTCCACCTGACCATTCGTCAAGAAAATTTTTTCACTTATTATGTAACCGGGAGCGGCAATCATTGACATTCCGAAATTTGCCTTAATTGAAAATGCAACTGCAAAGGGCATAAACACCATACCCAAAACATAAGCAAGCTCACGTGACATTTTTATCTTTTTCATACAATCTCCAACAGACAATAAATTTTGCCTCCCAAGGCACTGTGATGGGAGGCATTTATTTTATCAAATTTATCTTTCTTCTCTGAAATAAGACAGTCCCAGAGACTGAGGACCCTGATTTTCCTTTTTATTCTTCATACTTACAAAAATAAGAACAACAATTGTTGCAACATAAGGAAGCATTTGAATAATTGGAATATAGGCCATAGGCACAGTTAAATAGTTAAACAAAATATAAAGTGCACCGAAAATGTATGAACCGATAATGGAAAGTGACGGCTTCCACATTGCTATAATTACAATAGCGATAGCGAGCCAGCCTCGGTCACCAAATCCATTATTTGACCAAATGCCATTGCTGTAGTCCAGAACATAATACAAGCCGCCTAAGCCTGCAATCACGCCGCCGATGCTTGTTGCAAAATATTTATATCGGTTAACATTAATACCTGCGGCATCTGCAGTTGCAGGATTTTCACCAACAGCTCTGAGATGCAAGCCCACCTTGGTTTTCTTTAAAACAAAGCTGGCAATCAATGCGATGATAACGGCAAGATAAACCATAAAGCCATAGGAGAAAATCATTTTTCCAAAAGCACCCATATTCGCTGCAAAAGGCAGTGACGTTTTATATGCGGTAGCAATTTTCACCAAGGAAAGGTAAGGCACATCACTGTTCAGCACCTTAATTAATGAGCCGCCGAAAAAGTTACCGAAGCCCACACCAAAGGTAGTAATTGCAAGACCTGTAACATTTTGATTTGCTCTTAAAGTAACGGTCAGGAAGCAATAAAGAAGAGATACCAAGAGTGAACCGATAATACTGAAGAAAAGCGGAATAATGACTGCTAAGAAGGAATTTACATTACTCGCATTTGTTTGGTAAAGGAAACCACCGATAACACCGGATATTGCACCCATATACATAATACCGGGAATACCGAGGTTGAGATTACCGGACTTTTCAGTAATAATTTCTCCTGTTGCACCGTAAAGCAAAGGGGTGCCTTGCATAATTGCACGCAATATAAACTGAAATACTGCATCCATATTACTCTACCTCCTTATTTGCTTTTGCACTGCTTCTAAAGTGAATCTTGTAATTAATAAAGAATTCACAGCCGATAATAAAGAACAGTATTATACCGGTCAATATCTCGGCAAAGTCAGCGTTAAGACCGAATTTTGTTGAAACCTCGTCAGCACCACGCTGTAAAAATATGATAAGAAGTGCTGTTAAAATCATAGTAATCGGATTAAATTTAGCAAGCCAGGATACCATAATGGCAGTAAAGCCTCTGCCGTCTACCAAGTTAGAGTCGATAGAGTGAGAAGAACCGCCGACCAAAAGCACACCGGCAATACCGCAGATAGCACCTGAAAGCGCCATTGTTCTTACAATGACCTTTTTAACGTTAATGCCAATGTATCTTGCAGTATTTTCACTTTCACCGATTACAGAAATCTCGTAGCCGTGCTTGCTGTATCTAAGATAAATGTGCAATAGAATTGTCAAAACAGCGACAACGACTATACTCAAAATATAATCCTCACCAAATAATTTAGGGAACCAGCCGTGAGACAGCAGGTCAGGACCAACAACGTTTGATCCGCTCTTATCAGCCACCTTAAGGAAAAATTCAACAAGCTGAATAACAACATAGTTCATCATAAGGGTGAACAGTGTTTCGTTCGTACCCCAATGTGCTTTAAAGAATGCAGGAATAACTCCCCATATTGCTGCAGAAACAACAGCAGCCAAAATCATAATAACCATGAGGAGCACCTCTGGAATTTTACCGCCAAGGTAGAACATACACATAGCCGTTGAAAGACAGCCCATAAGCACCTGTCCTTCTGCACCGATGTTCCAGAACTTCATTCTGAAGGCCGGTGTAACAGCAAGTGAAACGCAAAGAAGAATGGCAATATCGTGAATGGTTACAAGCAATCTGCCATTACCAAAAGCACCATGAAAAATCGTTTTGTAAATAGAGATAGGATCATCACCGGTAAATACCTTTGTAACAATACCACAGGTAATAAGTGCCAGCAAAATAGCAATAACTCTTACTAAAACGCCTGTACCAAAGGATACATCCGTACGCTTTGTAATATGGATTAAAGGCTCGTGAACTTTACTCTTTGCCATTTTCAGCACCTCCTACCTTTGTCATTAACAGACCGACTTCCTCTTTCGTCGTTTTTCTGGCATCTACTATACCTGAAACCTTGCCTGAACACATAACTAAAATTCTGTCGCACAGTCCGAGAAGCACATCCAAATCCTCACCAACAAAAATGATGGAAACGCCCTTTTCTTTTTGCTCGTTTAACAGGTTATAAATTGTGTATGATGAGTTAATATCAAGACCTCTTACAGGATAAGCAACCATAAGCACTCTTGGCTCTAAGGCAATCTCTCTGCCAACCAATACCTTTTGAATGTTACCGCCGGAAAGACGCCTTACTGGCGTCTGTGCACTTGGTGTAACAACATCCAGGTCATGGATAATTGTATCTGCAAGCTTGCCCGGCTTCTTCTTTTCAAGGAAAGGCGTGCTGCCTGCCCGGTAGGAGCGAAGAAGCATATTGTCGATAATATTCATATTACCTACAAGACCCATACCAAGTCTGTCCTCAGGAACAAAGGAAAGCGCAACACCAAGCTTTCTGATTTCTCTTGGTGTTTTACCAATAAGCTGCTGCGGTCCCATATCATCAGGCTTATAAAGGACACTCGATTTTTTCGTTGTAATTTGTAAGCCTGCAATAGACTCTAAAAGCTCCTTCTGTCCGCAGCCGGAAATACCTGCAATACCGAGTATTTCACCGCCGTAAGCCGTAAACGCAATATCGTCAAGGGCTGTTGTGCCATCCTTATTAATAACCGTGAGGTTCTCAATAACAAGCCTTTCAACCGGATTCATCGGCTCATCACGCTGGATATTCAGCTCAACCTTTTCGCCTATCATCATTTCCGTTAAAGACATTTCTGTAGCATCACAGGTATTAACTGTGCCTACAAGCATACCCTTACGCAGTGCAGTAACCCTGTCACTGATTTCAAGAACCTCATTAAGTTTATGTGTAATTATAACAACCGATTTGCCGTCCTCGCGCATTTTGCGAAGAACATCGAATAATTTTTTAGTTTCCTGTGGGGTCAATACAGCAGTCGGCTCATCAAGTATGAGTATATCAGCACCTCTGTAAAGCACCTTAATAATTTCAACGGTCTGTCTTTCTGATACAGACATTTCATATATTTTTTTGTTAAGATCAACAGTAAAGCCGTATTTTTCGGTAATTTCACGGACCTTTTTCTCTGCTGCCTTTAAATTAAATTTTTTCTCGTCAATACCAAGAACAATATTTTCCGTAGCGTTAAAAACATCAACAAGTTTAAAATGCTGATGTATCATTCCGATTTTATTGTCAAATGCATCCTTAGGAGATTTGATGATAACGGGCTCTCCTCCAACGAAAATTTCGCCCTCATCAGGATAGTAAATTCCCGATACCATATTCATAAGTGTTGTTTTACCTGAACCATTTTCGCCGAGAATTGCAAGAATTTCACCCTTATATACATCCAGGTCAACATTTTTATTGGCAACAACAGAGCCAAAAGTTTTTGTAATACCTTTTAATTGTAATGCTAAAGTATCAGCCATAGCATCCTCCTTAAATCACTAAACCGTGACCGAAATAAATCGGTCACGGCAGCAAAATCTATCTAATAATTAATCGCCGAAGTTAGTATTGATGTTTGTAACACCGTCGATGATGATATCAAAATATGGAGCTGAACGGAACTTCTCTGCATTTGACTCATCGAAATATCCGTCGTGAATTACATTTGTTTCACCAGTGAAGTCACCGTCAACATCAGCTAAATACTCTGTTAAGTTTTTGCCCTCAACAGTAAATGTGCTTGTGTCATAAACATGAAGCTCGCCTGCCTTAAACTGAGCAGCAGCCTTTTCAATAGCCTCCTGTGTGCCTGCAGCAGCTACATCCTGGTTAAGACCTGAAATAACAACTGAGTTTGTAGCAATTGTACCTGTCCAATCTGTATCATAAGCCTCGCCCTTAACAGTCTGCTCAATGATATACTGGAAATATGGAGCCCAGTTGATTGCTGATGAGATGATGAATGTGTTTTCACCTGCTGAATATGTTGAACCGTTATAGGAAACGTTAGGAACACCTGCAAGCTCACAAGCTGTAGGAGCGCCAAGTGAGTCAGCGTGCTGTGAAATAAGAACACACTTGTCATTCTCGATAAGAGCTGTAGCAGCCTCCTGCTCAAGAGCCTGGTCATACCAAGAGCCTGTGTAACGAACCTTCATTGTAGCTGATGGGCAAACGGAACGTGCACCAAGATAGAATGAAGTCATACCAGAAATAACCTCAGCATATGTAAATGCACCAACATAACCGATAACAGCCTGCTCAGCTGTGATTTTGCCGGACTCAATCATTTCGTTAAGCTTCATACCAGCAGCAATACCTGCAAGATAACGGCCCTCGTAGATTGAAGCAAATGCATTGTGGAAGTTAGAGAGATCACTGAACTTTGATGAAGTACCTGTTGCGTGGCTGAACTGAACATCAGGATATTCCTTAGCAGCTCTTGCAATATAAGCCTCGTGACCGAAGGAGTCAGCAAATATAACATTGCAGCCCTTATTCTTTGCCAAGTCAACAGCAGCATTGTAACAGCTGTCATCCTCACCAATGTTTGTTACGATAACAACCTGCTCGTCTTTAAGACCCATGCCCTGAGCGGCAGACTTTAAAGCCTGAATAAAGTTGTTGTCATAAGTTGAGTTTTCGTCGTGCAGGCAAATCATACCGATTTTGAAATCTTCAGGAACTGTAACGTCCGTCTTGATTTCTGCACGTGCAATAAGGTCATCTGTCATTCCTTTTTTGGCGTCATCTGCTTGTCCTGCACCATTAGAGCAACCTGCAAATGCGCAAACTGCCATAAGAACAGCAAGAACTACAGCCAAAATTTTCTTTGTGAGTTTCATTATTATTCCTCCGTAAAATTTTATATTATAAGGCAATAAGCCGTTATAACCTTAATCTCTGAAATAAACCTGTCCTGTGGTGTGATCCATACTTTCAACAATAGCAAGAGATTCAACCTTAACACCCTTTTCTCGAAGCTTGTCGCCGCCATGCTGAAAGCCCTTTTCAATCGCTACACCGCAGCCTGCCAGTGCAGCACCGCTTTTTTCTACAAGCTCAATCAGACCGTTGAGTGCATTGCCGACTGCAAGAAAATCATCAACAATCAGGATTTTATCATTTTCATTAAGAAAACGCTTTGATACCAAAATATCGTACGTAGTGCCATGGGTGAAGGATTCAACCTTTGAGGTATAAACATCACCGGCAATATTTTTGGTTTTGGTTTTTTTAGCAAATACTAAAGGACAGCCAAACTCCTCGGCTACCAACGCACCTATAGCTATACCGGATGCTTCGATAGTCAAAATCTTGTTAACACCGTCCTCCTTAAATAATCTATGAAATTCCTTAGCAACCTCTTTCATAAAAGGCACATCTATTCTGTGATTAAGAAAACCGTCTACCTTGAGGATATTGCCTTCATAGACCTCACCCTCATTTAAAATTTTCTGTTTAAGTAAATCCATAAAAACATACCACCACTATAATTTAGTTATATCTTATTATTAATCAACAAAGTTTTCAATAATTTTCAGCGTTTTGACATCAAATTTTAATATTTAGCCCTTACCGACAGACTTTAATCTCTTTTTATTCAGTGTAGACCGCACTGGACTTTACATATGGATTATGGTAAAATAAAAGAAAACATATAAATGGAGACGCAGTGCATTATTACCATTCGGAGGGATTCTTTTGAACAATAAAAAAATTGCCGTAATCATTACAATATTTATTGTCACAGCATTTATAATCATCGGATTGCTTGCAGCGGCAGAGCATATTCCTCTGTTCGGAAAACCTCTGGCATTTATATTTGCCATCGTACTGGTAATATTTGTACTCGCATTTTTCATATTAGCAGCAAAGAGGAAGAGATGATGAAAATACTGGTCAGTGCCTGTCTTTTAGGCGAAAACTGTAAATATAACGGAGGGAACAATAAGTGTGAAGCGGTTATTGCGCTAAGCAAAAAGCACACCCTCATTCCCATATGCCCTGAACACTTTGCAGAGCTTCCCACCCCAAGAGTACCGAGCGAAATAAAAGGAGATAAGGTATATTCCAAAAACGGTGAGGATTTAACAAGTGCTTTTCACGACGGGGCAGAAAAGGCTTTATACGTTGCAGAGGAAAGTGGCTGTCAAATAGCCGTACTTAAAGAGCGCAGTCCCAGCTGCGGCTTCGGCGAAATCTATGACGGAAGCTTCAGCGGTAAAACGATACGCGGAAACGGTGTGACAGCACAGCTTTTGTACGACCACGGTATCACAGTCCTCGGTGAAACAACGCTTGATAAAATCAAGGATTATGAATGAATGTTGTTTTTGCAAAGATTTAAAACTATCATTTCTAGATAAAAGACAAAAAACACCATCATGCTGACGCCTGATGGTGTTTAGATTGTCGATAAAGCACCCATAACCACGCACAAAGAATTCATTTCCTCAATTTTGATTCTTTTGTGTAAAAAAAGAAATAGAACGTTTTCGTGCTGACGAAGAATTGTAAAAGCCACCTGAATATTGAATTCAGGTGGCTTTTGTGCGTTTTAAGCCTTTGGCAACTCT
>JAMPGU010000007.1 GCA_023663865.1 Clostridium sp. | reverse complement strand
TTGCTTGCCATGTTATATGCTTATATGTTGTTTTTTGCTTCATATGAACAATCATAAACTCAATCAACAAATATAGAACATTTTATTTCTGTATTCTCACATAAAACACCTATACTTGTAGTACCCTCCTTCTTAGCAATAACAATTATTTTTCCATCCTTTATTGTCACTGTTGCAATAGAAGTGTCATAAGATTGCACACTAATATCATCTATGTTTTTTCCTTCAGGATAAGACAAAATTGAAATCGTGCCCGTTTTTCCCTTCTCTACTTCTAACGCATATGTATCAATCTGCAATCCATTTAAACTATTAACATTATCATTAGAAGCAGTAGTTTGATTTTCAGTTACGTCCTCTTCCAATTCTTTATCAGCAACATAGCGTTCTAATCCTTCTAAAGAACATTTTTTAACTACACCATTACCAATTTCATAATGTTTAGTTTCAGCATCGACTTTTTTAAATATTCCCTTCTTGCCAATCAGCTCAGCCTCAAATGTTAATTTCAGTTTATTAACAAGAGTTTTACTATCAGTACCAAATTTAATTTTTACAATCGGACTAATCTTCTCGTATTCTGCACAAATCAAAATTGCATCATTATATCCAATCGACTTATCCTCATCTCCGCCTTTTCTGTATAGTTTTTTTTCAGAACCTATAAGAATTAGATTTGTTGCTTTGCCTTTCACTGAATAACTTTGCCCAATAGTTAAATCAATATTTAATACTCTATTAAATTTATCTGGTAGAAAACATGCAGCTAAGACAAGGCGTAGTCCCACTCCCCATTCAAATTTTGCACTAACTTCAGCTGAGTTTTCGCCTGTAACACTAGATGTCTTTTTTAGATTACCGTTTTTATATTCAATTTTAGTATTATTATTTATTGCCCAACTAAGCTTTACTTCACCGCTTAAAGTGGCAGATAAAAGTAAATGTGCATCAATTTCAAAACCTGTTGAACCAAGCATGAATTTTAAAGTTCCAATTTCCTTTTCAAAAGATGCTTTTCCCGAAACGGATACAGAGGTCTCAATTTTAGCATTTGGTGCAACACTCAACTCATTAACCCGCAAAAGAGGAACTGTTACATCTGCAACAACATCAATATACACATCTTTTAATGAAATTGTTCCCTTTACTTCATAACCTGCTGAAAGCGGAGACTTTTTTTCTGCCACCTCTTTACTTTCAGTTGAATCTGATGAAGGTAAATCGTTAGAATTTAATCCTTGATTTTCGATATCACTTTTAGAAACCGGATTACCTTTGCTATCGACTTTATCCAACCAATCCTTTTTATTATTTTCTATTTCTTCTTTATCCAAAATATCATCTTCGGTTTTAGTGCCTACTGATGCACTTCCCTTTAAGCCGGAAATAGACTTATCAACTTTAATTTCACCTTTATCATTAATAGATACGCTTAATGATAATTCTGCACCTTTAATTCTATCTTCTTTACGTAAAACCTCCTCAGTTTGAAAATCACTGTTAGCAATTCCAAGTGGCTCGACATTCACTTTCTCTAAAACATCTGTATTAGTATTAACTGGTTCTGAATTGAATGAAGTTACTTCTACGCCATCAATAGTTTCAATATCATCAAGACTTTCTAGACTTCCGATACTCGAAAAATCAATTGTTTCATATACTTCTTCCAATGCAGGTGACTCTGTGCTAAGAATTATTCGCTCTTCTTCAGATTGTATTTTTGTAATTTTTAACGCTTTTTTACTCTTTCCTTCACCAAAAACAACTACATCTCCAACATTATAATTATCTTTAGCATTTAAATCATATATCAAAACTTTATTATCTTTAATATTTATGTGTGTAACATTTGCGTCGTTTAAAGATTGAATTTTCACACCATCAGCAAGTTTTGAATGGTCATATTCTGCAATTTGCTCACTTGCATAAGTAGCTGTAGCCAACTCAAGTAATTTTTCAGCTTCATCCATTGTAAGCCCTTCGTGCATATAAATCCATGATTTGGATTCTCCAATTTTCAAATCTACTGCATAAAATGCAGCTGATTTGTCATCATTATTACTTAATGTCAAATCAGTTATATTTGAACCAATTGCATACACAATCTTAGATAATGCATATTCACGATTTATTTTACTATTAGGATTAAATTTTTCTCCACTAGGTATAATTTCCCACTCCACACAAGATTGCAAATATGGAAAAAATGAATCATCGTTTGAAACATCCAAAAAATACGACTCTGATTGCTTATATGTATCCATTCCAAAGTATCTTCCGAGTGTTTCTATCCATTCACCCTTGGTAATATTTGCATTAATATTATTGGGATTAATAGTAGAGCAAGCCGAAAACAAGCTTGTAATAAAAACCAAGCATAAAATTAATGATATGATTCTTTTTTTATATTTCATTTTATTTCTCCTTTTCAATATCATTAATAAAATTTATATAAAACATTAAATGTGTTATTTTCAAATTTGGTGGGTAACACGGTAAATAAATACCGTGTTACCGTAATTAAATTTAAGCAAAATCTGCAAGGGCAGATGAATCAATCTGTTCTTTTGCATTTGATGCTAAAGTGCTTTCAGTAGTTTCATATTTACTTACAGTAGCATCAATAAATGAAACATAGCCATCGACAGCATTTTTATATGCTGTTAAAGTTTTTCTGTAAAATGTATCAATTTGGTTAAGTGCAGCAGTAGCGGCATCACCGGTCCATGTTGAACCTACAAGGTTTGTAATTTCTTTATAAACATTTTGAATACAGTCAGTTAGCTCTTCATTTTTAGTAGAAATAACTGTTTTTGCATTAGTTAACTCTTGAGTAGACATTTTAAGTTGTCCTGCCATCTATTTTCACCTCCGAAATAATATTGTTAAACATAAATTATTTTGCTAAAGTTTTAGCCTTTGTTAAAGTTTCACTTTCAGCTTGCTTATAGTCAGCTGATACTTTATCCAAAAATCCAACAAGCTTTTCAAGAAAAGTATCCATAGCTGTAAAGTCATTTTTAAATGATTCAACACGAGTATTAAATTCGTTGTTATCATCACCGTCCCAAGCATTATCAATGTTTTTAAATTGAGTAAATACAGCTTCATGAGCGCTCTTATATTTATCTGCATTAGACTTTATGGCCTTTCTTGCTGTATCAACTTGATCAGTATTAACCTTAAAATTTGCCGGCATTTTTTCACCTCCTCGAAAATTAATATAATAACCATATTATGGTAATTATTTAGATAATTTTCCCGCAGCCTTAACTGTAGCAGATTCAACAGTTTTATAAGCTTTAGAGGTTAAATTAAGATGCGTCTCTACTCTTGATAGGAGTGCAGTCATAGCAACAAAATCCTTTTCAAAAGATAAAACCAGCTTGTTAAATTCATCGTTATCTTCGCCATCCCAAGCACTGTCTATATTTTTAAATGCTGCAAAAACTGATTGATATGCTTGGGTGTAGTTTTCATTAAGCTTTTTTATTGAAATTGCAGTTTTTTCAATATCGCTACAGCTCGCTCCCATTGCAATTGGCATATTGATTCTCCTTATCTATATAATCATTAGCTTTGAGCCGTTTTTGATTCCAAGCTCATTTGCTGTCATATTAAGATTAATAATATTTCCTGTGATTTTATCACAAAGAACAGCTGTATCGTCAGGCTTATATCTTCCATCTTCAAACTCTGCAACAGCCTTTTTGATAAGCTCTAAAATTTTATACATTTGGATTGTAGCTTGAATACGCATTTCATACTTATTTCCGGATGCCGGAACATAGACTTCAACAATTAATTTATTCATTGCTCTACCTCCGTTGTAAGAAATTTAACAAGAGTTGCTTTACCTTTATTCAGCAAATAACCAAAGTCATTGCCTATTTCTTCATAGAAGCTATTACTATGCTTATTTGCTTTCAATAAATATTGGTCTGCGAATCCGTCACCAATATAAATACCGTCATTACCCTGAATATGAGTTTTATACCAATCGGTGTAATTAACTGTAGAAAAATAACTTTGAGAATCAAGGACAATAAAGTGTACTTTATATAAAGCCTGTCCTTTAAAGAGCATAGCAAACAATCTGTCTTTTCCGGTATCATCAAGTCTGTTTACAAGTTTATCCATTCCAACAATAACAATTAATCTTTCTTCAAAATCATTAAGGAATGCTGCATCCATGTTAGCTGCTTTATAACCATTATTCCTTTTGACAATATCATTGAAGATTTCTGTAATTGCCTCATTAAAATCAATCTCTACTACATTATTTGAAACACACCAATTTTCGCAATCAAATATATCAATCTTACAATTATTAAGACTATCTATTACCTTTACAAACTCACCTACAAATGGTTCAAGTATAAATGCATCATTTGCAATGATAGGATAGATGTATTTACTCTTCAAATCAATTACAGATGGATTTATTGAGCGCTTTTCAATACCAACCGGAATTGTCAGACTTCCAATTGAACTCTTAACATCTTCATACTTAACAAAATCAGGCAAAACAGGAATTGGTTTTGCAAATACAGTTGCACTTTCATTTAGCTTAGTACAGTATTCACGAATAAACTCATACTGATCATCACAATTATTGCAGTAGGCAGTTTGGAATTCATAAATCTTATCAAGACTAATAAGACCTCTGCCTTTAAATTTAGCCGGAACAAGACCATCTGTTCTTCCGATAACAACAGGATAATCCGTTGGATCATTGAGCTGCATTGTCATAATTTGTTTGAAGTTTTGAACATAACGATAACGCACTGCATTTGTTGTACTTGCTGTAACAACAAATGTTAAGCCATACTTAACCCCATCTCTACTTAAAAGACCAAATGTATCTTCAAGATTTTCAAACTGCTCTGAAAAACCTGCATAGTTATTAATCAATACCACTATGTTAGGTATAACCTTACCTGTTGATTTGCAATACGAAGCATAATCGCCACCAAAATCAGCAAATAACTGCTTTCTGCTATTAAGCTCTGCACTTAGCATTTTAAACAAGTTAATTACCTTTTCCTCATCAGCACTTACAATTACATTACCTACATGAGGTGCTTTATCAAATGCCCTAAGTGTTTCTGAACCAAAATCAAGAATATACATATTCAAAGCATCTACGCTATGCGTACTTATTAACGAATATGTAAGCGTAGAAAGAAACGTGGTCTTACCATTGCCTGCTGCGCCATACATAAGACAGTTGCCTTCTTTAGACAGCGGAATGGTAACAACATCTTGCTTTTGATTAAACGGATCATCATATTCACCAATAACAGGATTAACCACTAAATCATTTATTTCTACATTATACTTTTCTTCTAAATCCTTAACAAAAATTCGTTCGGGAATAGGATCAAGCCAAAGTGGTCGCTCACTAACATTTTCTTCCTTTGCTAAATCAGAAAGATATTTAACAATTCCAACAATTTGCTTAATTCTGGGTGATTTGTCAACTACAACCTTATCAGGTTTGATTTCCTTGATAACTCGTCCCAAATTATCAATAATTTCTACACTGTCATCGACTTTCTTTTCAACATTTTCAGTGGGAATATATTCAGCTCCACACCATGCAGATTGACCAAGCGCAAAAAACTCATTAAATCCTACCTGTAAATAAAATCTACCCGTTTGCTGAAGTTCTGCAGCATCCGGACGTTTAATCATATCCTGACTATCGGCCTTTTCCTGAACCTTCAAGCAGACTCTGAACTTACTATTGCTCCATATTTGATCGTCAACAACACCGCTTGGTTTTTGAGTTGCAAGAATTAAATGAACACCTAAACTACGACCTATACGAGCAGCAGAAATCAATTGTTCCATAAATTCAGGCTGCTGTGTTTTCAACTCAGCAAATTCATCGGAAATAATAAACAAATGTGGAACCGGCTCTGTTACAATACCATCACGATATAAACGCTGATACTTATAAATATCCATTGTACCTTCATTTGAAATCTTACGGGCATAATTAAATATTGCCTGTCTTCGACGAAGCTCACTTTGGATAGAAACAAGAGAACGTTTGATAGCTGAACCATCAAGGTTAGTTATAGTACCGGCAAGATGAGGCAACTTTATACCTCTTTCGTCATCTTCAAATGCACCGGTTAAACCACCACCTTTGTAGTCAATCAAAATAAATGCAACCTCATCGGGATGATAATTAACTGCAAGGGAAAGAATATACGTAATAATGAACTCTGACTTACCTGAACCTGTCATACCGGCAACTAAACCATGAGGTCCATGGTATTTTTCATGAAGATCCAAATAGAATATTTCACCTTGTGTGTCAACACCTACAGGGGCTTGTAAAGTATTAACGGGATTATTTTCTTTCCAGCGTGTTAACGAATTCAAATGTTCAATTTTTCCAACATTAAACATTTCAAGAAATGTTATCATATTCGGTAAACTATACATTTGATTTGAAATATCAAGATATACATTTGAAAGCACGTAAGATGCTTCATCCACTGCGTTGCTATCTGCAAATTCTGGATTTAAATCAAGCGTTTTCCCGCTCAAATCATTTCTGTCAAACAGTTTTGACTGCATTCCGCTGACTTGTATTACAGAAGATACTTCCTTCGGTAAATCCTTGAGTTCTTCTCTAATTGAAATAATGCTGAATCCACAATTTTGTTTATACTCAAACAGTTGGTTAAGATTTTCACATCTGTCTGCAAGACTTTTATTTGTTGTAATTATTACATAATACGGAAGATATTCATCTGCATCTTTATTACCATTAATTCTGGATACTATTTCTTTTTCAATAATAACCGAAAGTTCTTTGACCTCATAATTATTGGCAGCAATAAAACGCTGCGTTTTATCATCATTCCAAAAATGAGGAATTGTTTTGGTAAATTCCCAGTCTTTCATATCATCTTCATCAATAATAAGCATTATCTTTAATTCATCATAACTATGAAGAGATACCATTTGTATCACGAGACTTTTAGCAAGATTTAAAATATCATTTTCTTTTCCGATTATACCGGTAAAATAGTTTGACACAAGTGAAATACTGATAGGAACATCTGCAAGCTGCTTTGCTTCGCTTCCGAGAGACAACATTGCATCTTGTAAATTATCATCTTCCATAGTGAATTTTGCCTCCGGATACTTTATATCGGCATCTAACGGCATAGTTCCTTTTCCTAATCGTAATTTCAAGAAATCATCTTGCCCAATACTTCTCTCCCAAAGAGAACGCTTTACCAAGCTTATTCGCTGTAAACATTCATCTACAGAAATAATGTTTTCATTCAGTATATCTGTTTGCTCTTTACAATTCCGCTTAATTTCATCTCTTATTGAATCCAAGTATCTTAAATACTTTTCCTGGCGTTTTCTTTCACCTTCAATTTTAGATTTTCTGTCGTGCTTTTTCGTTAATATCGGCCACATAACCGTTCCGAGAAGCATACTTAAAGACATACAAAGCGTTGGTATAACACTCTTAATATCTACATCATTACCGGTTGCATTAATTATAGTCATTACAGCAGTGCTTAATGAAGCTATACCCATAGTCATTGACGGACCAAGCGTTAATGCAAGCGGTACTTCATCGGGCTTTTGAATTGCTGGAGGAGGATCAATCTTTATATGCGCAGTATCAATTTGGCGCATAAATCTAGGCGAACGATAAAAGTATTCATTTTCCGGCTCAGATATATTATCTCTCTCGTTAATTGCTTGATTTTTAAAATTCGCAAAAACGGGAGTATGCAATTCAACTTTTCCACCTGGATTATTTATCGCAAGATAATTGCTTCCTACAATTATCTTGAGACCCATAATATAGACATAATCACCTGCAATTAAAGTTTGTGAATCGACTCTGTAGGAGTTTACAAATGTACCGTTTGTACTGCCCTTGTCAATGATACTCCAACTTTCACCATCATAGTTCATAATACAGTGATTTGAAGAAACATATTTATTTGAAAAAACAATATTATTGCTTTCACTTCTACCGATTGTAAGACTGCAATTTTGTTTTACAACTATTTTCTTGAAAGTATATCTGTTCGATGATACAGGCTCAGAAAACAAAATTACCTTTTCATTTTCATCTTTTATTTTAATATTGAAGAAAGAATCATCCTTAATCAGTGTATTTTTAACAGGATTTCCTCCGTTATCAAGTATCCATGCATTCTTATTGCTCTTTAATACCCAATCGTTTTTATGCCCTTCAATACTAATTATCTGCCTTAAATCACCGTTTTCATCAATATCATTTAACCAATATTGACCCTTAATTCTCTCGGGAAGTGTGATTGAAAACATTTCTCTGTTCTTAATTAAATTTACAATCATAAATTGAAACCTCATAGATAAAATATAAATACAAATATTATTCTAATAAATTACGTAGAACTACGACTTCTATGACAAAAAGACGGAAGTCCTTGAAATATGGAACTTCCGTTAGTTTTTGACCAGAATTTTTGACCATAAATGGCATAAAATCAGGCTATTAGATTATTGAGTTTTTCTATTTGAATTTTCTTTAATTCCATAGATGAGTGGACATAGGTATTCAGCGTAACAGATACATTAGAATGACCGAGAATTTCGCTAAGAGATTTTACATCAACTCCACACTCGATACATCTTGTTGCAAATGAATGTCTTAACGCATGAAAATTAACATCAGTTACCCCTGCATTTTTCATGATTTTATGATATCTATATTCAAAAGTTCTTTTATTCACAAAACCCATTTTAGTGGAAATTACAAATGGTGATTTGCTTAACTTTTTCATTTTCAAAAGAGGAATAAATAGTTTGTTAAATATCGGAATATCTCTGATAGATGCATCTGTTTTTGCCGTTCCTATATCGTCATAACTTTTGCCATTAGTATCTTTAACTCTGATTACAGTTGATCGGACTTTGATTATTTTATTATCAAAATCAATATCACTCCATTTTAATGCACAAACCTCACCTATACGAAGTCCTGCATAAAGGGAAATATATATCCCAAGTGATATGAAATCAAGATGACTTAGGATATATTCCTCAAGCAAGTTTTGCTCAACAACAGATAGAATCGGTAATTCATGTTTACTCTGTTTAGGCAAATGAATATCCAAATTAACCATAAAAACAAACTGCTCTTTTATACCAAGTTCCAACGCTGACTTCATAATAATTGCCATTGTTCTGACATAGGAATTTGACAAATATTGAGTTTTAGTTTCAATAAATTTATTAATCATCACTGATGAGATTTTATTGAGTATAACATTACCAAGTTCAGGTTTAATATGTTTTTCAATGAGAAATTCATATTTGTTCTGTGTTGTTTGCTTATTTTTGGAATTATTGAATTCAAGCCAGTAATCAAGCAATTCCTCAAAAGTATTGATAGTTGAATTTCTTATACTTGGATTGCCTGATTTAGCAATATTCAGTTTTCGTTTCGTATCTGAATAAGTTTTGCTGTACACAGACTTATATATTGCCTTCCCATTTTCATTATAAGAAGAAATATATCTACCCTCCCATCTGCCATCCTTTCTTTTAAAAATGTTTTCGCCATGTCTTGGCATATATTTCACACTCCTTTATGTAATATCCGTTGAAATGGCGACCACAAATTTGACCAGAAATAACATTGCAGTCTTATTAAAATCCATATTTAGAGAGTTTGTTATCAAATTGTTATTAAAAAATGACCTAGTTTTATTGACATATTATATAATTATATGATAAAATACGACAGAATAATGAGAAAAAGCATGCGTTTAGAAGTCGTAGTTCTACGCAATATATAAGTTTCGAATTTGTTGAATAGTAACTTGAAAAAATCGAAAATCAAGTTACTTTCAAAAATATATATTTTATAAGCAAAATGCAGTACATTCAAAACGAATGCACTGCATTTTTATTTATACGTTATTTTCATAATTTCTCATAAACAGTAATAATTTTCTCCAATACTTGTAATGTGGTTTGGCTTGTCCAAGTTCCCAGAGTTGGAGGGCGTTGACTGAGATACCTGTTAGTTGGGAGAGTTCAGTTCGCTTAAGGTTATGCTTTTTTCTAAAGGTTTTAATTTTAGTAAAATTATACAAATTGGTTTCAGGGTTTATGGTTACTTTGACGAAGTTTTTATTCTTTTCAGCCATAGGAGTTGCCATAGTGTTGGTGGTGGTAAACGTCCGTTACAGGGCGTTAGGGAATTCGTAATGATGGCTACAAGACGCTCGCGGGGAGAGTCAATGATTCTGGCTCCCGTTACGCCAACGGCGTTACAGCCGTACCCCATACAGGTGGTCAAGGCCTGTTTTCCGCAGGCACCGCAGTATTCAAATGCTCCATCCAAATTAAAGGCAATTCTCGGCAACACACCAAAATCCTCAAGCAAAGCAAACAGAGGGAAAAAGATTGCCATTGGCGGAAGCATAACAGCTACTACCCACAAAAGCACCCTTAGTACACCATTGACCAAAAGGCTGACTATTGTCTGCGGTATTCCTATATTCGCCATTGCAGCTGCAAGCCACAGCTCAAAGCGGCTGAACACATCCTGAAGAAAGGCAGATGGATAATTAGAGCCTGCAATTGTTATCCACAAAATCAAACCAAACAACAGCAGCATAACCGGTATAGAGGTATATTTGCCAAGCAATATACTGTCAAGCTTTGCCTCCATCCTATCCTTTTTTGACGGAAGCTTTCTTACAATCTGCTTTGTCAGTTCACCGGACTTATTAAAAATAGATTCGGTAACAGCGCGGGATACATTAACATCCAAAAGCCGCAATTGATTTTTGGCATGATGAATATTGCCTCGCAGACTACCCTTTTGTAATATATCTGCACCAAAATTTTCTTTAAAGGATTTATCAAAGGATGCATTATTTTCCAAAAGTCTTAGTGCAAAAAAACGCAGATTTTTATCTGTATCAATATTCATCTTCAGTCCGCGTATTACCTGATGCACAGCATCCTCTATGGGATTGGCATAAAACAAGGTAGACGGATTATTCACTAACGTGCCGCTTGATATATTGTGTACAAGCTCCAGCAGCTCATTTATCCCCTTGCCGCTTCTTGCCGTGGCTTTTACAATAGGGACACCCAAGGTTTTTTCCAGCACCTGCGTATCAATCTGAATATTCTTTTTGCGTGCTTCATCACAAAGATTCAGAAGCACAATTACCTTGCCGGTAAGCTCCAGCACCTGAAAAACCAAATTAAGATTTCGCTCCAGATTGGTTGCGTCAATTACACATACCACACAATCATAATTCTCAAAGCACAGATAGTCTCTTGCCACCCTCTCCTCCTCGCTGGAGGAAAGCAGACTGTATGTACCCGGCAAGTCTACAAGCTCGTATGTACAATACTTGTAGTCATAATTGCCGGAATAAGCACCGACGGTTTTGCCGGTCCAATTGCCTGTATGCTGATGTGATCCCGTAATTTCGTTAAACACTGTGCTTTTGCCAACGTTAGGATTCCCCATTAATAGTACTTTTTTATTTTTTATCACATAATCACTCCTATTTTGTCAGCATCACTTTTTCTCAGGGCGATCTTGCTGCCTCTGATTTGATAGGCAATCGGCGAACCAAAAAGTCCTATATTCATACACCTTATACTTTGACCGGTGATAAACCCCATATCAAAAAATCTTCGCTCAAAGCCAGGGTCGGAATTAATGCAGGTTATATATCCTGTTTCATTTTCTTTCATTTGGGAAAGAATCATATAATCACCCCATTACACTCATACTATGATACAGAAAATGAATGGTGAATACGCAATAATAAATTATGTATTGAAATTGATATAGCATATATGGTAAAATAAACATGATAATAATTTTTATATCAAGAGGTAAAGTTTATGGAAAAACTAAAGTATTTTGTAAATGGTGAGTTTAAGGATTCCCAGACTGAGGTTTGGTATGATCTTCATAACCCATCAACCGGTGAAATTACCGGTCAGGCACCATGCTGTACCAATGACGAGGTACTGGAGGCTATTGAGGCTGCAAAGGCTGCTTATCCTGCTTGGAGAGCAACACCTGCAAGAAAAAGAAGTCAGATTCTTTTTAAGGTAAGAGAACTCCTTTTAGAGCATATGGATGAGCTGACAATGCTTGTATGCGAAGAAAACGGAAAGACCTGGGGCGAGGCTCAGGGCGACGTAGGTAAGGCACAGGAGGGTACCGAGCTTGCTATTCAGGCTCCATCCTTAATGATGGGCGAAAGCCTTATGGATGCTTCTGCAGGCTTTGATACCGTTAAGTATCGTGAGCCAATGGGCGTTTTCGCAGGAATCGTTCCTGTAAACTTCCCTGCTATGATTCCATTCGGCTGGATGGCGCCTGTATGTGTTGCCTGCGGTAATACAATGGTACTCAAGGCTGCTTCCCTCACTCCAAGAACCGCTATGAGAATCGGCGAGTTATACAAAGAGGCAGGCATTCCTGACGGCGTAATCAACATTGTTACCTGCTCAAGGAATGAAATCAATACAATTTTAGAGCATCCTGATGTTAAGGGTATCACCTTTGTTGGCTCTACACCTGTAGGTCTCAAGATTTATGAAAAGGCTGCTGCAAACGGAAAGAGATGTCAGGCTCTTTGCCAGGCTAAGAACCACGCACTCATTCTTGAGGACTGTGCGCTTGAAAGAACAGTTGCAGGTGTTATCAACTCTGCATTCGGCTGTGCAGGACAAAGATGTATGGCACTGTCCTGTGTTGTTGTTCAGGAGTCAATTGCTGATAAATTTGTTGCCGAGCTCAAGGCTCAGGCGCAGAACATCAACTGCGGTCCTGCTTGGGACAAGTCAACACGCCTTGGTCCTATCACTTATGAAAAGCATTATAAAGAGGTACTGGCTGACATTCAGAAGGGTATTGATGAGGGCGCAACTCTTGTACTTGATGGTAGAAATCCGGAGCTTCCTGAAGGCTATGAAAACGGATATTTTGTCGGTCCAACAATTTTCGACAACGTGACTGAGGATATGACTATCGGCAGTGACGAGGTATTCGGTCCTGTTCTTTGCGTTAAGAGATGCAAGGACTTTGACGAGGGCTTAGCAATTATGAACGCCAGCCCATATGCAAACGGCTCGGTTATCTATACACAGAGCGGTTACTATGCTCGCCAGTTTGCAAGATATACAGACGGCGGTCAGGTTGGTATCAACGTTGGTATTCCTGTTCCTGTTGGATTTATTCCATTCAGCGGACATAAGCAGAGCTTCTTCGGCGATCTTCACTGTCTTGGCAAGGATGCATATCGCTTCTTCACAGAGAGCAAGTCTGTAACACAGCACTGGTTTGACGAGGAAGAAATGAAGGCAAAAGAGGTTGACACCTGGGATGGTCTCCTGTAATAAATACAATAGCCTTCAGCGTGTAGAAAAAGTCTGATTTACAAATTTCTACACGCTGGAGAATGCCGAGAAAAGTACACAGAATTAAGTCTTTGGCAATTCGTCGCTGTACGGTGGTACCGCAGAGTTGCCAAAGGCTTAAAACGCACAAAAGCCGCCTGAATTCGATGTTCAGGCGGCTTTTACAATCTCTCCGTCGACACTTAACACGTTGCCACCTCCCTTTACACAATGGAGGCAAAATTGGTTAAATCAAATATATCGTGCGTGGTTATGGGTGCTTTATCGACAGTCTATTTACTTTTTTTGTCTTAGATAAGTCTCCAGTATATCACTGTAATCAAGACAATAATTATATAAATCATTAATTGTCGATTCAATATCCGAAAACAATTCATTTTCATCATATAAATCGGACCCGAGCGAATCAATGAGTGTATGCAATTTTAAATTTAATGTATTTACTAAAACAAATTTATCATCGACTTTTAAACCTAACACTTTAAGCCTTTTATATTTTTCATATGCTGTGTTGTTCACGAAAATACAATTTTCAAATTCTTCAAAGTTCAATTTAATCCTCCTATAATACTATTAAAGCAACATTGTTCTACAACTAATTTTATAACACTTGTGTTACATTGTCAACATCTAAAGTAACATTTATGATACAATTTCATTATGTAATAAAGGAGTTGTAACTATGATTTTTAATCAGCGAGCAAAAAACTTGCGTGAAGATTTAGATTTGACACAAGAGCAAATAGCAGAGTTACTTAATGTAAGCAGAGTAACAGTTAATCGATATGAAAATGATAAATACGATATGAAATTAACATATGCAATAGAATTGGCAAAAATATATAATGTATCCTTGGATTATATTGCAGGATTAACAGATGAGCCAAGACCATTATATAATCGTTAAAAATACATTTTAAATAGTGATATAATGTACAGTAACAGGCGGCTGATAGCCGCCTTTATTTTTATGTATTTTGTATAAAATGGCTATTGACTTTTTGTCTAATTGTACTAAAATATATTTGTTCATTTTTTAGCAAAGAGGGGTAATAGATGGGTAATCAATTTATAATGCCGGGCAAAATTGTATATGGAGAAAATGCATTAAATAATGCGAAGCCCTTATTAAAAAACTTTGGTAAAAAGGCATTGATTGTTACCGATGGCTTTATGGTAAGACTCGGTAATGTAAAGCTGGTAGAAAATATACTTGATGAGCTTGAAATCGAATACGTTGTGTTTGACGGTGTAAATTCTGAGCCTACAGATATTATCATCAACACTGGTCTTGCGCTATATAAAGATACTGAATGTGACTTTTTAATAGCTGTGGGAGGCGGCTCTCCCATTGATGCAATGAAAGCCATTGGCGCTGTTGTTTCAAACGGCGGTTCCATCAACGATTATCTCGGCAAGGAGATAACCATTCCAACGCCGCCTATGGCAGCAATTCCGACCACCAGCGGTACAGGCTCTGAGGCTACTCAGTTTACCATTATAACCAATACTGAAAAGGATATTAAGATGCTTCTGAAAGGCGCAGTTCTTATGCCGCAGCTGGCTATAGACGACCCTGCCTTTACACTGACTGCACCCCAGAGCGTAACCTCCGCCACAGGCTTAGATGCACTGTGCCACGCTGCAGAAGCGTATACCTCCCGCAAGGCACAGCCTTTAACCGACGAATTTGCATTGTCGGCAATTAAAAGAATTTTCAAATATCTGCATATATGCTATAATGAGGGGCAGAATATCAAGGCAAGAGAACAGATGTCACTGGCAGCACTTGAGGCCGGAATTGCATTTAATAATGCTTCCGTTACAATTATCCACGGAATGAGCAGACCTATCGGTGCATTGTTCCATGTTCCTCACGGAATCAGCAATGCCATGCTGATTAAAAACTGCTTTAGCTATGTTTATGACGGTGCATACAAGAGATTTGCCGATATGGCACGTGCAATCGGCGAGGCAGACAGCGATGACGACGATAAGACAGCTGCAGGTAAATTCATTACTGCTTGTGAAAAGCTGTGTGAAATATGCCATATTCCTACCCTTGAAGAATATGGGATTGACAAGGAAAAGTTCTTTGAGGTTATAGATAAAATGGCAGAGGATGCTGTTGCATCCGGCTCCCCATCAAATACAATCAAAGACATTTCCAAGGATGATATAATAAAAATATATAAGTCTCTGTGGGATTAATTAACTGTTACAAGGAATGACATTAACACGATTAATGTCACTCCTTATTTTTATGAAAAGATTTATTTACACAATCCAATACCTAAATGCATTCCAATTCTAAATCCTTCAAGCTCTGCTTTGGATATTACTTTTTTACAAATTTCATAAAATTCTTCAAATAGTGGCGCTTCATCGCCGTTTATTGTAGAAAGTATCTGCTCCGCTTGAGACTGCATTTGCATATAAATGCAATTATATTCCTTATTATTAAGTAATTCATTTGGATTTATCTCTCCAGTCCAAAGCAACTCAATCATATCTCTGTTCATATAATCACCTCTAAATCAATTATATATTGATGTCAATATGGTGTCAATACGATTTCTTTTGATTTTTTATGGTAAAATAACTGTGAGGTGATTATATGCAGTCTAAATTACCGCAGTATTCATTACGTGTACCAAAAGAATTATTAGATAAATTAAAATATATAGCAGAGTACAATGCCCGTTCCAGCAACCGAGAGCTTGAAATGATGATAAGAAAGCATATTGAACAGTTTGAAAAGGAACACGGCGAGATACTTCAAGAGGATATTGACAAATTATAATATTATGCATTTAAAGCAAAAAAACAACCCACCAAACCATTATGGCTTGGTGGGTTAATTATTTAGATTAATAATTACTTTATAAGGTATTCGCCTGTCATTTCCTCCGGCTGAGGAAGACCAAGCATTTTAAGCATTGTCGGTGCAATGTCGCAAAGCTTGCCGCCTTCGCGAAGCTCTGTTCCCTCTCCGCAATTTGCAGCAACAAATGGAACAGGATTTGTTGTATGTGCTGTAAATGGTGAGCCATCAGCCTCCATCATCATATCAGCATTACCATGGTCTGCTGTAATAAACAGGCAGCCGCCCATTTTAACAACTGCATCATAAAGTGAACCAACACACTTATCAACTGCCTCTACAGCAGCAACTGCAGCATCGAAAATACCTGTGTGTCCAACCATATCACAATTGGCAAAGTTCACAATAACAACGTCATATTTTCCTGAAAGAACAGCCTCATCAAGCTTCTCGGAAACCTCATAAGCGCTCATTTCAGGCTTTAAGTCATAGGTTGCAACCTTTGGTGAAGGAATAAGAATTCTGTCCTCACCCTCATTTACAGCCTCAACACCACCGTTGAAGAAGAAGGTTACATGTGCATATTTCTCTGTTTCAGCAATTCTGAGCTGGGTCATATTATTCTTTGCAAGATACTCGCCAAGTGTATTTGCAAGGCCCTGTGGCTTAAATGCAACCAGCACATTCGGCATTGTTGCATCATACTGTGTCATACAAACATATGTTACAGGCATTCTGTCTCTTTCAAAGCCGGTAAAATCATCATCGACAAAGGTTCTTGTAATCTCACGTGCTCTGTCAGGACGGAAGTTAAAGAATACAACGCTGTCATTCGCCTTAATTCTGCCCTCATTTTCAAGACAAACTGTTGGCTCAATAAACTCATCTGTTACATTTTTTCCGTCTGCATCAACCTTAGCATATGACGCCTCAATAGCCTTAACCGGATTATCGGTTTTAATGCCCTCACCATATACAAGCGCATCATAAGCCTTTTTCACTCTATCCCAGTTATTGTCTCGGTCCATTGCATAATATCTGCCTACAACAGTGGCAATCTTGCCAACACCGATTTCATTAAGCTTATTCATAGCATCTGCTACAAAATCCTTACCGCTTGTAGGAGGAACGTCACGTCCATCCATAATACAGTGCAGATATACTCTGTCAAGACCCATTTGCTTTGCAAGCTTAACAATTGCCCAGATATGAGAATTGTGAGAATGAACACCGCCATCACTCATAAGACCCATAAGATGCAGGTCGGTATTATTATCAATCGCATTCTGAACTGCAGCCTTCATTGCCTCGTTCTCAAAGAAATCGCCATCCTCAATGGATTTTGTAATTCTTGTAAGCTCCTGATAAACAATTCTGCCGGCACCGATATTTGTATGTCCAACCTCAGAATTACCCATTTGTCCATCCGGCAAACCAACATCAAGTCCGGATGCACCGATATAGGTATATGGGTTTTCTGCCATAATTCTGTCAAGATTTACTTTATTAGCGGCAGTGACAGCATTGCCGTAATCGCTGTCATTTTTGCCAAAACCATCCATAATACAGAGTACTACAGGTTTTTTCATAATATAATGTCCTCCAAATTAAATCCTCTAAACTAAATGGGTGGGTATTACCCCACCCAGATAAATCAAAAATAATTACTTGCTTGCAGCCTTAACGATAATTGAGAAATCCTCTGCTTTAAGGGAAGCACCGCCGATAAGTCCGCCGTCAACATTCTCTTTTGAAACAAGCTCATCTGCATTCTTAGCGTTCATTGAGCCGCCGTACTGGATTGTAACAGCCTGTGCAGCATCCTCGCCATAAGCCTCAGCAATAGCCTGACGAACATAGCCGTTGCCCTCGTCAGCCTGATCAGCAGTAGCAGTTACACCTGTGCCGATAGCCCATACAGGCTCATAAGCGATAATAACATCTTTAAGCTGGTCAGCAGTAACGTTTGTAAGTGCCATTTTGGTCTGATACTTTAAAAGTGTTTCTGTATAGCCAAGCTCTCTCTGCTCAAGTGTTTCACCAACGCAAACGATTGGCTTAAGACCCTTTTCAAGTGCTTTAAGAGTACGAAGATTAACGGTCTGATCTGTTTCGCCGAAATACTGTCTTCTTTCACTGTGACCGATAACAACATACTCAACACCAAGCTCAAGCAGCATATCTGCTGAAACCTCACCTGTGTAAGCACCGTTATCCTTAAAGTGAACATTTTCAGCACCGATTTTGATATTTGAGTCCTTTGCAGCCTCAACTGCTGCAGGAACATCAACAAATGGTACACAAAGAACAACATCACAGTCAGCATCAGCTACAAGTGGTTTCATTTCGTTAATCAGTGCAGTAGTCTGTGCAGGAGTATTATTCATCTTCCAGTTACCTGCAATAACTGCTTTTCTTAAATCTTTATTCATTGTTTTATACCTCGTATTTTTATATTTTGTTTTTCATTATAGTAACACAGCATAAGAGCAAAAGGAACAATCAGATTAGTCTTTATCCTGTAATGCACAAATACCCGGTAAATCCTTACCCTCAAGGAATTCAAGGGAAGCACCGCCGCCTGTTGAAATATGGCTCATCTTGTCAGCAAAGCCAAGCTTTGTAACAGCAGCAACAGAATCACCGCCGCCGATTACGGAAATAGAACCTGATTCAGCAACAGCCTTAGCTACGCAAATTGTACCTGCTGCAAAGTTATCCCACTCAGATACGCCCATAGGACCATTCCAAATAACTGTGCCTGCACCCTTAATTGCATCTGCAAACATTTCCTGTGTCTTAGGACCGATATCAAGACCCATCCAGCCATCAGGAATTTCGTCGCTGTTAACTACCATTGATTCTGTATTCTCGTCATATTCCTTACCAACCTTGTTATCAACAGGAATAAGGAATTTAACACCCTTTTCCTCAGCAGCCTTCATCATTTCGCCTGCCTTGTCAACCCAGTCAGCCTCAAGAAGTGATGTACCGATGCTGTGACCGAGATGCTTCATAAAGGTATAAGCCATACCGCCGCCGATGATGATTGTATCACACTTTTCAATCAGATTTGAAATAACACCAATCTTATCTGATACCTTAGCACCGCCGAGAATTGCAACAAGCGGTCTCTTAGGATCAGCAAGTGCACCACCCATAAACTTAATTTCCTTTTGAATCAGATAACCGCAAACAGCAGGAAGATAAGATGCAACACCTGTTGTTGAGCAGTGCGCTCTGTGTGCAGTACCAAATGCATCGTTTACAAAGATATCAGCAAGAGAAGCAAGCTCCTTAGAGAAGTTCTCCTCGTTCTTTGTTTCTTCTTTTCTATAACGTACATTTTCAAGAAGCATAACCTCGCCGTCCTTGAGCTCAGCAGCAATTGCCTTAGCATTGTCGCCTACAACCTCAGGATCCTCAGCAAGCTTAACCTCAACACCTAAATACTCGGACAGCTTCTTTGCTACAGGAGCAAGGCTGAATTCAGGCTTATACTCGCCCTTTGGACGACCAAGATGAGAGCAAAGAATAACCTTTGCGCCATTTTCCATAAGATACTTGATTGTAGGAAGAGCAGCAACGATTCTCTTATCGTTGGTGATTTCACCATCCTTCAAAGGAACATTGAAGTCACAGCGAGCAAGAACCTTCTTACCCTTTACGTCAATATCTTCAATTGTTTTTTTGTTTAAAGCATCCATTATCTATTACCTCTCTTGTAAAGAATTTATAACAATATAAATTTTGCCTATATAATTATATATTATTTTACCCTGTAATGCAAGAAATAATTACATAAGCAGGAATATTTTTCACAATCGGCATTTTATATCCATAAAAGCAAAAAAACCGGCAGCCTCGAAATTCGGACTGCCGGTTAAAGTAATTAAGTTATAACAACAAAATTACTGCTTGTTTTTATTCTGACTGTTCATAATACCCTGACGAATACGGCGAACATCTGACAATGCCTTATATAAAGAATCATCAATCGCAAGAAGTGTATCATCTGCATAGTTATTTACAGCTGTCAGCATTTCTCTGGACTTATTCTGTGCAGAGGTTACCATTTCGTTAGCCTGATTTGTTGCATTTGACAAAATATCACTTGCCTGATTCTGTGCATCAGCAACATAAGCATCGCCCTGCTCCTTTGCTCTGGCAATGATTTCAGCAGCCTCAGCCTGTGCTGTCTGTGTAATCATATCACGTGCAACCAGCTCTCTTGCTTCCTCCTGTGCCTTGGCAATAATATCGGCAGCCTGCTTATTTGCCTCTTCAAGAATAGAATTTCTTGAGTCAACAATTGCCTTAGCCTGCTTTGTTTCCTGAGGTGTATTCAGACGGATATCCTCAATAATTGTCTTAATCTTATCAACATCAACTGCATACTTTTTACTGAGAGGTATGGATGTAGCATCATCAAGCACATCCTCTAAATCTTCAAGCAAAATATCTGTATTGGTCATTTTAGTTATCTCCTTTACATCTTAAATTAATATCATTTACAATTTCCTTTGGGACATAGGAGGATATATCGCCATTCAGACTGCATACCTCCTTAACCATACTGGAGGATAAATACATATTTTCTCCTCTGGCGGTTAAAAATACGGTTTCAATTTTCGGATACAGACTTTTATTTATAAGTGCCTGCTGGAATTCATAATCAAAATCCGACACGGCACGAAGTCCCTTAACAATTGCTACAGCGCCCTGCTCCTTGGCATAATTCACCAAAAGACCGCTATATGTATCAACCTCCACATTGGGATTGTGAATACATTTTCTTAAAAGCGCAATCCGTTCATCTACTGTAAAAACAGCATTTCCTATCTTGGCCCGATTGCTCATTACAAGCACGATGACTTTATCAAAAAGCTCTGCTGCACGCTCTATAATATCAAGATGTCCAAGCGTCACCGGATCAAAGCTGCCCGGACAAATAGCAATTTTCATTTTCGTTTTACAGCCTTTCTGCCCAAAATATAGAATTCACAAAATGTCCTGCAACACAATAGTATATAAACTATTTCTCCATTCTGTAAAGCGTAAGTTTTGTTTTGCCATAGCGTCTGCATCTGTCTACATACCAGCCATCAATCGTCTCCGGCAAATTCTCCCCTGCGGATGTTTCACAAATGATAACACCGCCACTGCTCATAAGCTTTATTACCGACGGCAGGCATTTTTCACAAAGCCCCATATTATAAGGCGGGTCAATGAACACTATGTCAAAATTTTCTTTACGCAGAAGATAAGACACTGCATCTGTCATAATGATATTTGCGCTGTCCTCAAATCCGCAATGCGCTACATTACGCTCAACGATTTTTAACGCTTCTCGATTATTTTCTATAAATGTACAATATCTGGCTCCACGCGATAACGCCTCAATACCAAGCTGACCTGAGCCGGCAAAAAGATCAAGCACCTTTTTGTCCTCCAGCTCAAACTGTATCATAGAAAACAAAGCCTCTTTAACAGATTCAGTTGTTGGTCTGGTAATGTCCTCGCCGAAAAGGGTTTCCAATTTTCTGCCCCTAGCTGAACCCGTAATTACACGCATCATCTCGTAAATCTTCCTTAAAATGTTATATTTACACCCTATTATTATACAAACAAGCGAATTATTAGTCAAGACGATTAATATTATTTTTACAATTTGTGATAAAAATTATATATTTCCTCCGCATTTTGTTTGCTGATACCCGAAACTGCCATAAGCTCATCTGTGCCGGCATTTTTAATAGCCGTAATGGTTTTAAAGTGCTTTAACAGCGTCCGTGCCTTGGCTTCTCCAATTCCGTTGATTTTTGTTAAAGATGTGGAAAGTGTAGATTTTTTATGCTTCTTATGATGATAGGTAATCGCAAATCTATGCACCTCTTCCTGAATGGTAGACACCAGAGTAAACACCCTTCTGTGAGAGTTTATCTCTATTTCTCCCCCGGAAAGTGCAATGGCTCTTGTTCTATGCTTATTATCCTTAACCATACCAAACACAGGAACATTCAAGCCCATACCTCTTATCACAGGCAAAACAGCATTAACCTGCGGTTCACCGCCATCCAGTAAAATCAAATCAGGAAGAATTTTAAAAGTACTGCCTTCCTCATCATTATAATAATGATTAAATCTGCGGGTCAGAACCTCCTGCATCGAACCTACATCGTTCTGCCCGTCAAAGCCTTTAATAGAAAACCGCTTATATGCACTTTTCACAGGTCTGCCATTGTGGAACACCACCATACCTGCTACGTTATCCGCACCAAAAGTATGGGATATATCATAGGACTCAATATACTCAGGAACCTTTTCCAAACCAAGAAGCTCTCTGAGCTCTTCGAGAGCGGCCAGCTCCTTGCCAAGTCTGCCCTGCTGCTGTGCCAAATGCTCATTTGCATTTTTAATACACATATTAATGATAGAAAGATGCTCACCCTTTTGCGCGTGAATAAAGCTTACCTTTTTACCTCTTCGGCTTTCGAGGAATTCTTTAAGCAGCTCCTCGTCTTCAATCTCTCCGTCAACTGCAATTCGTGACGGAATTCTGCTGCGCATAGAATAATAACGTTCAATCAGCTCAAAACGTGATTGCGGCAAATTATCCACCGCATCTATAATCCAGAATTCACTGTCCGTCAGCTTTCCGTGTTCAAATCGTATTACCTCAAAGCAAGCCTTTTTGTTGGAATTCACCAAGGCAAATACATCCTCTTCCGGAACATTGATGGAAACAACCTTCTGCTTCTCATCAAGATTTTTGATTGCCTTAATTCTGTCCCGCAGCTTTGCAGCTTCCTCAAATTTCAGATTTTCAGAAAGAGCAAGCATCTGCGCTTCCATTTCCTTAACCGCTTTTGAACTGCCGCCCTTTAGGAAAGCAACAGCATCCTTAATATTATTGGCATATTCTTCTTTACTTATACGCTTTGCACAGGGTGCTGAGCATAAATTCATAAAGCCATTCAGACAGGGTCTGCTTTTTCCGTAATCTCTGGGAAATTGTTTATTGCAGCGTGGAAGCTTAAAAATTTTCAGGGTTTCCTCCACTGCCTGCTTCACGGAAAAGGTAGAGGTGTACGGTCCGATATAGGTTGCATTATCATCAAGCATTTGCTTGCATTCTTTTATCTGCGGGAATTCACCCTTTGTAATCTTAATATAATTATAGCCCTTATCATCCTTCAACAAAATATTGTACTTTGGCTGATGCTGTTTGATAAGAGAGCATTCTAAAACAAGGGCCTCAAACTCACTGTCACAAAGAATATAGTCAAAATCATCTACATTCTCCACCATTCTTATGACCTTTAAGGAATGATTTGTATGTGAACCAAAATAGGAGGAAACTCTGTTTTTTAACTTTTTTGCCTTTCCGATATAGATAATTTTCTTATCCTTATTTTTCATTATATAAACACCCGGCTGCAAAGGAAGTGCCATAGCCTTCCTTCTCAACTCCTTTTCAGTCACACAATCACTCCTTTCTTTAAGCAATGGATAGTAATCATTGCCTAATCTATCATAACAAATGGATAATAAGGGCAACCTCGCTTAAAGAGATTGCCCAATATACATATATTAAATATTTTTATATCATTTCTCTTATCATTGCTTCTGCCTTTTTGACATCTGCTTTGCCTCGAGAATTTTTCATTACATAACCAAACATAACATTGATTGCCTTATCCTTACCGGCCTTGATATCCTCAACCGCTTTCGGATTTGCATCAATTGCACCCTGACAAAGCACTCTCAAATCATCATCGGAAAGCCCTGTCAAATCTTCCTCTTTAATATACTCTGTTACGTCCTTACCGCTTTCGAGCATATTTACAAGTACTTCCTTCGCCTTATTAGCTTTGACCTTTTTTTCATCAATCAATTTAACAAGCGCTGCAAGCTGGGAGGCGGTGGTCTTTATATTAAAGTTTTCCTTATCCTCTTCTGTCTGCAATGCCGCATAAATAGGACCGATAATCATATTCAGCACATTACCGGCACTTGCACCGTCATTGACTGCATCATCAAAAAATCTGGTTACATTCTTATATTTGTAAATAAGTCTTGCATTATTCTCCGGAAGTCCCATTCCAAGATATCTCTTCAGCTTGTCATCAGGAAGCTCGGGAAGCGTTGCTCTGATATCCTCCACCATTTCAGGTGAAATATAAAATCTAAGAATATCCGGCTCAGGGAAATAGCGGTAATCATCTGCATTTTCCTTTGTACGAAGAACATATACAGTATCACTGTTTGCATCATAGCGCATCGTGGACTGAATAATCTTTTCGCCTGACTCAAGAATATCCTCCTGTCTTTCCATTTCAAGCTCCATAGCTCTTACAATGTTAGACAAGGAGTTAATGTTTTTAATTTCCGTTCTTGTTCCCCAAGGCTCATTTGGCTGATGAATAGATACATTTACATCACATCGCATTGAGCCCTCCTGCATCTTGCAGTCGGACACACCTACATTTCGCATAATCAGCTGCAGCTTTTCAGCATATTCTCTTGCCTCTTCAGGAGAAGAGATGTCTGCCATAGAAACAATTTCAATAAGAGGAACTCCGCCGCGGTTATAATCAACATAAGTATAGCCGCCATCGTGAACCAGCTTACCTGCATCCTCTTCAATATGAATACGCTCTATTCTGATTTTCTTTCCGCTGTCAAGCTCTACATAGCCATTTATGCAAACCGGCTCGTCAAACTGTGAAATCTGATATGCCTTAGGCAAATCGGGATATACATAATTCTTTCTGTCCATATGTGAATTGTTGTTAATATCACAGTGAACAGCCAAACCTGCTCTTACAGCAAAAGCAATAACCTGCTTGTTCAGTACAGGAAGCGCTCCCGGCTGACCGGTACAAACAGGACAGCAGTGTGTATTCGGCTCACCGCCGAACTGCGTAGTGCAACCGCAAAAAATCTTTGTTTTGGTAGCCAGCTCAATATGAGTTTCAATACCACAAACTAATTCATAACTCACAGTACCACACCTCCGTTAAAATCAGCTACACCAATTTGGGCATTCTTTTCATAATAATATGCAGCACCCATAATTGTCTTTTCGCTGAATTTTTTACCGATAATCTGCATACCAATCGGCAGTGCATTACTGTCATTTGTAATAGGCACACTGATAGCCGGTACACCTGTAATGTTAATCGGAACAGTAGCAATATCACTCAAATACATATCAACAGGTGATGCGCCCTTGTAATTGAGCGGGAAGGCTGTATTCGGAGCTGTTGGTGCAATAAGCACATCACAGCTGCTGAAAACCTCTTCAAAATCAGCAATGAGATTTTCACGAAGAAGGCAAGCCTTTTTATAATAAGCATCATAGTAGCCTGATGACAGCACATAAGTACCCAGCATAATTCTGCGCTTAACCTCATCACCAAAGCCCTCGGTACGCGTTTTAAGTATCATTTCTTCAACGTCATTAAAGCTTTCAGGACGATAGCCATAACGGATACCGTCATATCTGCCGAGATTGGAGGATGCCTCTGCACAGGCAATAATATAGTAAACAGGTAATGCCTGCTTCAAAACAGGCAAACTGATGTCAATAATCTCAGCGCCGTTATCCTCGTAAAATTTAATGGCACTGTCAATCGCCTCTTTAATCTCGGAATTGATGCCCTCAAAATATTCCTTTGCCACACCGATTTTAAGACCCTTTACATCAAAAGCATCCAAACTGTCAGCAATATTTCCGAATTTAAAATCTACACTTGTCTGGTCATTTGCATCTGCACCGCTGATGGTATCAAATACAATGGCAGAATCCTTTACGGAATTAGCAAGAACGCCAATCTGGTCAAGGGATGAGCCATAAGCAATAAGACCATAACGGGAAACAGCACCATAGGTAGGCTTTAAGCCAACAATACCGCAGAAGCTTGCCGGCTGACGAACAGAACCGCCTGTATCCGAGCCAAGGGCATATGCAGCAAGATTTGCACAAACCGCACTTGCACCGCCGCCTGATGAACCGCCTGTAACGTGCTTCACATTTCTCGGATTCAGTGGTGCTCCGTAAAAGCTCGTTTCACTGGTTGAGCCCATTGCAAACTCATCCATATTGGTTTTACCAAGCATAACAGCACCCTGCGCCTTCAGCTTAGACCATACCGTAGAATCATAGTACGGACGAAAGCCCGTAAGAATTTTTGATGCACAGGTAGTCAAATCTCCGTCACTGCAGATATTATCCTTTAAGGTCATAGGAATACCCGTCAATGGAAAAGCACTGCCGTCTGCAAGCATTTGGTCAGCTGCTTTGGCATTTTCAATCGCTTTATCAAATGTAGTTGACACATAGGCATTATATTTTGCATTATCTGCTTCAATGGCAGATATATATTTCTCTGTCAGCTCTACAGCACTAAGCTCCTTAGCCTGTAAAAGCTTTGATAAAGGAGTAATAATTTCTCTCATTTATATACCTCCCTTTACACAGAACATACCCTTTGAACCATTCACATTAGAGAGAATTTTTTCGTTAGGGAGAGATTCCTTAACAACATCCTCTCTGAATTCCTGAGCAGGAGTGGCGGTTGAAGATATGTTTCTTATTTTTTCTGCATCGCCCTCTACAGAATTGTTGATCGTATCAGCAAAGGCAATGATATCATCCATATCCTTTATAATCTTATCCAGCTCTGCATCCGAAAAATCAAGACGGGCAAGTCTGGCAAGCTTTATAACTTCGTCCTTCGTTATCATTCTAACACCTCGTTGTAGTTAATGAATAATGAAGAATGAATAGTGAAAAATTGAGGGTGCTGCGCACAGCAATTATAATAGCCGTCTGCAAGACCCTTAATTATTCATTTTTTCATTATTAATTATTCATTCAATTTATTTTCTCAGTTTAATATGAACCTCTCTGAGCTGCTGCTCTGTAATCTCGTTAGGCGCACCGCACATCAAATCCTGTGCCTTACCATCCATTGGGAATGGAATAACCTCACGAATATTATCCTCATTGCGAAGCAGCATAATCATTCTGTCAATACCGGGAGCCATACCTGCGTGCGGAGGCGCACCAAACTGGAATGCCGTATAAAGTGCACCGAACTTAGCCTTGAGAACCTCCTCATCATAGCCTGCAATTTCAAATGCCTTTTTCATAATATCAATATCGTGGTTACGAACAGCACCGGATGACAGCTCTACACCATTGCAGACAATATCATACTGATAAGCCAGGATTTCTAGCGGATTCTGATTTTCAAGAGCATCAAGTCCGCCCTGCGGCATAGAAAACGGATTATGTGTAAAGCCGATTTTCTTCTCCTCTTCCTTATATTCATACATCGGGAAGTCATTGATAAAGCAGAAGCGGTATGCATTTTTCTCAAGCAAATCAAACATTTCTCCAAGCTTTGTACGAATCTGACCTGCATAATCAGCGGCCTTTGCCTCTGTATCAGCAATAAAGAAGATGGTGTCTCCGATTTCCAGTCCTGCCATATCCGCAAGCTCTGTTTTCATATCATCAGGAATAAACTTATCAATCGGTCCCTTATAGCTCTTATCCTCCTGAACAAGGAGATAGCCAAGACCGCCCATACCGATGGACTGTGCAAATTTAAGGAGCTTTTCGTGCTTACCCTTTGAAATTTCTGCATGAACCTTAATCGCTCTTACTGTCTGACCATGAAATGGTTTAAAGGTACAACGCTGGAAGAAATCTGTAACATCAATGATTTCAAGCGGATTTCTTAAATCAGGCTTATCTGTACCATATTTAAGCATTGCGTCCTTGTAGCTGATTACAGGATATGGTGCTTCTGTAACAGTATATCCCTCCGGTGCAAATTTCTTAAAGGTCTTAGTAAGAACCTCTTCACCTACCTTGAATACATCCTCCTGGGTAGCAAAGCTCATTTCAAAATCAAGCTGATAGAATTCACCGGGTGAACGGTCTGCTCTTGCATCCTCATCTCTGAAGCAAGGCGCAACCTGAAAATACTTGTCAATACCGGATACCATAAGCAGCTGCTTATACTGCTGCGGTGCCTGAGGCAGTGCATAGAACTTACCTTTATGCACACGGCTGGGCACTACATAATCGCGGGCACCCTCAGGTGATGACGCACAGAGAATCGGTGTCTGGATTTCTAAAAATCCCATATTTGTCATTTCCTCACGAAGATAAGAAATAACCTTGCTTCTGAAAATCATATTGTCCTTAACCTTTTGATTTCTCAAATCAAGGAAACGATACTGCAGTCTCTTATCCTCTCTGATTTCCTTTGAGGTCTGAATCTCAAAAGGCAGAGGCTGGCGAACCTTGCCGAGAATGACAACACTCTTTGCCTCAACCTCAATTGTACCTGTTGCAATTTTAGGGTTAATTGTATCCTCATCACGCTTCTCAACCAAGCCTTCGATGGACAGGCAGTCCTCCTTTGAGATGCCGTCAAGCAGTGTTGTATCACGCATAACAACCTGCATAACGCCCTGCATATCTCTCAGGTCGATAAAGGATACACCGCCGTGATCACGGATATTCTCTACCCAGCCTGCAATTTTTACTGTGCTGCCGATATCAGCTTCGCTGAACTCGGCCATTGTTTTTGTTCTGTAAACAGTTGAAAATTCCATAATAATCCAAAAACCTTTCCGATAGAATAGTAATGTAAAATAAAAAACGCAGTCTAATGTCCCAATAGGACGAAAGACTGCTTCCGTGGTACCACCTAAATTAGCCGACAATGCCGGCTCACTCAACAGGATTAACGCTCCCTGACGCCTGATTCTACTTATGTTAATACACTTTCCTTCAGGAACTCATAGGTGTTTTTCGCTATTAGCATATACCGGCTTGCACCAACCGCCGACTCTCTGTAACAGTGGGAAATAGCTACTCTCCTACTCAAAGTCTATTTATATACCGATATAATAACACTAATTTTATTATTAGTCAATAACTTTATTTAATACATTATATTACTGGCAGAATAAATACGGCAAAAAGTAAACCCTGCAGAAAAACTGCAGGGTTTAAAACAATGTTATTACTGCTCAACAGGATAAACAGAAACTTTCTTTCTGTCCTTACCCATTCTCTCAAACTTAACTGTACCATCAATAAGAGCGAACAAAGTGTCGTCCTTACCAATACCTACATTATTACCCGGATGAATATGAGTTCCTCTCTGACGGTAAAGGATGTTACCAGCAAGAACAAACTGGCCGTCAGCTCTCTTAGCACCAAGACGCTTAGACTCTGAATCACGACCGTTCTTTGTAGAACCCATACCTTTCTTATGAGCGAAAAGCTGTAAATCTAATTTAAGCATTGTTACACCTCCGATAAATCACTTTTATATTTTTAGGATAATCTTTGGCAAGCTCTGTCATATGAAGCTTTAATCCCTCAAGAATATCCTGAGCCGGCGCGGCATTTTCCAATATCATTAATTTCAGATAACCGCCGTCACTGTCACTCTGTGCATCTGCATCAAGGTGAAGCACATCGGTTACCGTATTGGCTGCCATAATACAAGCACTGGAGGCAAATGCACAAAGCACATCTTCCCCAGCCTCGCCCTTATAGGCATGGCCTGATGCCTCAAAACCGCATAGACCATTAACACCGCTGAAAAATTCTATCTTAATCATTACGCATTAATCTTGGTAATCTCAACCTTTGTATATGGCTGACGATGACCCTTCTTGCGTTTCTCGTCCTTCTTTGGCTTGTAGGTGAAAACAGTAATCTTCTTGCCCTTGCCATTCTTGAGGACAGTAGCATCAACAGTAGCCTTTGCGCAATCCTTACCAGCCTTGATGCCATCCTCAGCACCAATTGCAAGAACTGTATCAAAAGTGATTTTCTCATCAGCCTCAGCATTCAGCTTCTCGATGTAAAGAACATCACCCTCTGCTACCTTATACTGCTTGCCACCTGTTACGATAACAGCGTACATAGTTATATCTCCTTACATAAGTCTCGCTACGATAGGTGTATATACAAATATATATAACTTGCTACCCATAATATGCGGCTTAATGATTATACCATAAAAATAAATATTGTCAAGTGTTATTTGAATTATTGTTTACCATATTTTAATACTTTTTTACATATTGTGCTAACGCACGGTTGTATCATTCTTTTGTGTCGCAAAAGAACGATACCAAGAAAACGAATCAGGGGGAGAGGCATACGCCTATTCCCCCTGATAACCCCCTTTATTGTTGTGCCACGCGTACTTACGCACACAGTGGCACAGGGTGCGTTAGCACAATATAAAATGTATTTATAAATTCAAAAAAATATTTATCCATTCAATTTTGGATTATTTGTTCTTCCTAAGATGTAATCAGTTGAAACGCCGTAATAATCAGCAAGTTTAATCAAAATGTCCGACGGTATATCTCTTAAACCGTTTTCGTATCGGTAATACTGTGGCTGCTTCATTCCGAGATAATTTGCAATTTCTGTCTGTGTTTTGTCACTGTCCTCCCGCAAATCTCTGATTCTTTTGTAATATGCCACTATATCACCTCAGCTTTATAACTAATTGGTTATTGACACCTTATCATAATTATGATATACTTTTAAAAAATATAACCATTCGGTTATTAAAAAGGAGATATGTAAAATGGAACAGGGAACTAAATTTTGTAAGCACTGCGGTGAACAAATCCCAGCTGATGCTGTAATTTGCGTAAAGTGCGGATGTCAGGTTGAAACGATGGCACAGGAACAACCCAGTGTTGTAATCAACAATACAAATACTAATACTAACGCTAATACTAATACAAACATGAATACAGCAGGCGGCGGAAAAGCAAAAAATAAATGGGTTGCATTTTGTCTTTGTTTTTTCCTGGGCTATTTGGGTGCTCACAAATTCTACGAAGGCAAAATAGGAGTAGGTATACTGTATCTGCTTACTGCCGGACTGTTTGGTATAGGATGGATTATTGATATCTTTGTGATTCTTTTCAAGCCAAACCCTTACTATGTTTGATATGACTGGATATATCCGTTTTATTTGCAAAGCCTGCTAATAGTAAAATGTAATAAAAAATAATACTTTACAATTCCTTACAGTTGTGCTATAATCATTTCGCTGTAAACGATTTACTCGGTTTTGGGTGTAAGCCAATATCGGCATCACCTATCCCACTACTGTGTTTATTGTGTTCGGCAAATAATATAAATGAGGTGAGAAATTATGACACAGGCTGAAAAGCAAGCTATTATGGCAGAGTATGCAACACACGAGGGTGATACAGGTTCTCCTGAGGTACAGATCGCAGTTCTTACAACAAGAATTAACGAGCTGACTGAGCACCTTAAGGTTCACAAGAAGGACCATCATTCACGTCGTGGTCTTCTGAAGATGGTTGGTCACAGAAGAAATCTTCTTGTATATCTTTACAATAAGGACATCGAGAGATATCGTTCTCTTATCAAGAAGCTTGGTATCCGTGATACTCTTGACAGATAATATGTTAATCAGGCAAGCTATGGCTCAGGTCATTGCTTGCCTCGTTTAATTTTTTGTTATTCATTATGTAATCAAAGGAGGGGCAGACAATAGTAGTAAATTGAGCATATATTTCATATTTTATATGTTGAATTTATTACTATTGCACCTCCTTTCATTAAATAAATATTTTATAGAAATGAGGTAAAAACTATGTTTTTCAAAAACTTTAAGGTTTGGGAAACTGAGCTTGCCGGCAGAAAGCTTACACTTGAAACAGGTAAAATGGCAGGCCTTGCAAATGCTTCTATCCTTGCTCGTTACGGCGAAACAGAAGTACTTTGTAACGTTACAGCTTCCGCGAAACCACGTGAGGGTGTTGACTTCTTCCCTCTTTCCGTTGACTATGAAGAGAAAATGTATTCTGTAGGCAGAATACCGGGTTCATTCCTCCGCCGTGAGGGACGTGCAGGTGAAAAGGCTATCCTTACATCACGCTGTATTGACCGCCCAATCAGACCCCTTTTCCCTAAGGATTTAAGAAATGACTGCTCTGTAGTTGCAACTGTTATGTCTGTTGATCCTGACTGCTCACCTGAAATCACTGCTGCAATCGGTGTATCTGCTGCACTTGCAATTTCAGATATTCCATGGGATGGCCCTATATCATCTGTAAATGTGGGTCTTGTTGATGGTGAAATCGTTATCAACCCAACACTTGAGCAGAGAGCAAAGACTGACCTTACACTGACAGTTGCATCAACTGCTGACCTGGTTGCTATGATTGAGGCAGGCGGTAACGAAATTGATGACGATACAATGTTCAACGCAATTATGGCCGGTCATGAAGAAAACAAGAAGATTGTTAAATTCATCCAGGGTATTGTTGACGAGGTAGGCAAGCCTAAGTTTGCTTATGAGTCATCTGATCCCGACCCTGAAATTATGGCAGAAATCGAAGCCTTCTGTATTGAGGATGTTAAGAAGGCACTTGATACAGATGATAAGCTTGTTCGTGACGAGGCGCTTCTTCCTATTTACGCTGCAGTTCACGAAAAGTTTGACGAGCGTTTTGAGGGCTGTGAGGCTAAGCTTGATGAAATTATGTATCTTGTGCAAAAGCATGTTGTTCGTGCTTGGTTAAAGGACGAGCATAAGAGAGTTGACGGCAGAGGCATCGACGAGATTCGTCCGCTTAATGCTGAAATTGATTTGCTTGCAAGAGCGCATGGTTCAGGTATGTTTACAAGAGGACAAACGCAGGTACTTTCCGTTACAACTCTTGGTCCTATGAGTGATTCTCAGATGCTTGACGGACTTGACGAGCAGACTGAAAAAAGATATATCCACCACTACAATTTCCCATCCTACTCTGTTGGCGAAACAAAGCCATCAAGAGGTCCGGGCAGACGTGAGATTGGTCACGGTGCGCTTGCTGAAAAGGCACTTGTTCCTGTTCTTCCTACCGTTGATGAATTCCCATACGCAATTCGTGTTGTATCAGAGGTTCTTTCTTCTAACGGTTCAACATCACAGGGTTCTATCTGCGGTTCAACCCTTTCACTGATGGCTGCCGGTGTTCCTATCAAGGCACCTGTTGCAGGTATCAGCTGCGGTCTTATTACCGGTGATGACGGCGTATACGGCGACTTTATGACAATGGTTGACATTCAGGGTCTTGAGGACTTCTACGGCGATATGGACTTCAAAGTTGCCGGTACTAAGAAGGGTATCACTGCAATTCAGATGGACCTTAAAGTACATGGTCTTACTCCTGAAATCATTAAGGAAGCATTTACAAAAACACATAAGGCTCGTAATTATATTCTTGATGAAATTATGCTCCCTGTTATCAGTGAGCCAAGAAAAGAGCTTTCAAAATACGCACCGAAAATGTACACCCTTTCTATCAATCCGGACAAGATTGGTGACGTTATCGGCAAGGGCGGAAAGGTTATTCAGGAAATTCAGGCTGACTATGATGTTAAAATCAGCATTGAAGAGGATGGCAGAGTATTCATCAGCGGTGTTGATGCTGAAAAGTGTGAGGGTGCAGTAAACATTGTAAGACTCATCGCTACAGACCCTGAGGTTGGCGCTTTCTATAATGGTATTGTAACAAGCGTTAAGGACTTTGGCGCATTTGTAGAAATTGCTCCTGGCAAAGAGGGACTTGTTCACATCTCTAAGCTTGATGTAAAGAGAACTGCAAAGGTTGAGGATGTAGTAAACGTTGGTGATTCCATCATCGTTAAATGTCTTGAAATCAGCGACCAGGGCAAAATCAGCCTTTCAAGAAGAGATGCACTGATTGAGCTTGAGGGCATGACACCTGAAAACGATGTAGACGATGCTCCAAGAAGACCAAGAAGAGATTTCAGAAAATAAGAAAAAACAACAGCACCCGACAAAATCTGTCGGGTGCTAATCACATACTTGACTTTATTGTTTATAAATCATATAATATAATTAATTAGTAAGGAGTTATCCAAACAAAATGGTTAGCCTCTTAATAATCTATTTAAGGAATAATCACTTCGTTTCTCAGGCAAGGTGATTATTTCTTTTTTATTGCTATAATATATCCGGTCGATGCAATAAGAATTACAGCTAATATAACCATTTGATCCATAGCATCACCTCCTAATCCTTATAAAAGGTCGAGGCTTATACTTAACCATCCATCCCGTTTGAATAACTCCTTATCGGACAAGATGTCCTAAACAAAATCATATATTAATGATTTTATTTTCGATATTATTCATTTAAAAGCTGTATAACATTTTCAATCGCAGTTACACATTTTTTTAGCTTACCTAAATCTTCCAGTTCATTTTGATTTGCGGTTATATAATCTATTTTTCGAGCTAAATTTTGAATGTCAATAATTGCATTCTCACAAACCTTTGAAGCCTGCCTTAATACAGGTATATCTTTTTTTAATTCAACACCTGATAATCGATATGTTCCCGCACCTAGTTTCTCACATTCAGACATAGCTAAAATATCTTGAATTCCTCCCGAAATGCAGCCTTGGGATATCTCTTCAAGATTCAGTTCTTTGCTTCGTTTTCTAATATATTGGATTATCTCCTGACGACTGTGAGGTTTTCTGTCTTTCAATAATTCAAGGCCTAATATTTTAGCCTGGGCAGTAGGTCTCTTTAATGCAATAAAATCATCTACTGCCGTTTGTTCCTTTACAAGAGTTACCATAATAATCATCCCCTTGTTTACATAATACTATGATTTTTCATAATTGTCAAGCGATTTAAATGTTTTATATATTTTTGTTTTTACTTTTCGTGTTTTTCATTTATTTCGTGCATTTGTTGATATTTTGTTGATATACAGTAAAAAGCAAGGAGTATGCCTTTTCTACTCCTTGCTTTTATCATTTAATAAAAAAGTATAATAACTATATAAAAATTAATTATATAGTTATTTACAAATTATTCAGTAATCTCTGCCTCGCAGAAGCCGATGCATTCTCTGCCCTTCAATGGATTGGCTGCATCTCTTGCATTGAAATACAGCCGCAGCTTATTCTCAAATTTAACAAGATGGCTGGCATATACAAACTGATTCATCCAATCCTTTCCATTATCCTTTTGGGGCTGCAAAATCATTTTTTCAAAGCTAAAGTCTTTACCGTCCTTTGAACTGAGCATAATAATTGCTGACTTGCTTTTTCCATGATCATCATAAATACCGTTTTGCATACCAACATAGCCATCCTTTACCTTATAAACCTTTAAACATCCACTGCATAAATTAAGGTACGGGTTGTTTTTATCCGGGGATAGAATCGGTTGAAGTGCACTGATATAATCTGATGAAGCATTTTTGCTTTCTGCATAGGAAATATATGTCGGCTCACAAAACCCGCAATCCTTAATAAAGGTCTGTCCGCAGGAATAATAGAGAATAAAATCACCGTTATCTTCAAGCAAAAACGGATTGGATATCGCAATACCTCTGTCACTTTTTTCAAATTCTCTGGTATTGCCGATAACTCTTTCCGGCTTGCTCCAGTTTATTAAATCTCTGCTGGAGGTAACATAAATCTCAGAGTGCCATTTTGCAAGATTAACAAGAGTCAAAGCATTGACAATAAGCGGTGCTGTACGCTCATAAAAAAGATAATACACACCATCAATGCAGTTAATATTCGGACGCATTGCTCTGTTGAGAATTCTTTTCACCTTTGAAAAAGAAATACCATCCTCGCTTATAAAATGATAAATTCCCAAATTGGTATAAAAAAACATATGCCACTTTTTATCACAAGCCATATCGGGAGTCAGAAGTGACGGATCGGCAACAATAAAGCTTTTGTCAAAAGGCTTTATTATCGGATTATTTTTATACAGCTTGAAATCCGCATTTTTTATCTGAGCAATTGTTAAATCTTCCATAAAGAACTCACTTTTCATTTTTTGTTTATTATATTGCTTATTTACTATTTTAATGATAACATACATAGATTTAAAAGTCTACAAACAAAAAGTCAGGGCTCATACCCTGACTTTTATTATTGGACAATATTTTAAAACTACCAATTTTTCTTTTATAGCAATCTGATAATACAACACATCATTCGTTTTTCGCCCAAGAGGAATTAGGTAAATAATCTTCCAGTATGCCTCTCCTTAATCCATATTCCTTTGCCTGCTCGTATTGCTCGCCATAATCGCGATTAACTTTAAATACCTTATCATTATAAATTATATAATGATAATCATGATTTTTTAAATCCGTATACCATTCCTTTACATCAGACATTGCAGCCTGAAGTTTCGGCACAATATCTTCAATCCTGCTGTCATCAATCTCGACAATATGACTGATACCTTCATCTATATTCGTTTCAATAATTTTAAACTCATTAATTATAGACTGGTCCTTTAGACTCTCCATAATTATACATCCTGAATATACGCCCATAATATCCTCCTAATTTGCTCCGATGAAGCCATCAATGTCTTTATTGTCCTTATGATTTTTTGCCTGTGTCATTATTTTCAGCACTTCACCAAGGGTTTCTATATTTGATTCCGTTGGGTTCAGTCTTACAGCAATATAGGGCTTTTTGCCTGCTGAAAGCGTTACCCTGCCGCGCATAAATGCATTGAGTATTGCAACTGTTCTTATATCCACCTCAGGAGAATAGAAGAGCAATGAGCCGTTGCGTTCTGTAACCTCGGTAATATTAAGATTCAATGCAGTATTACGTAAAAGTGCAATTTCTATCAAGCCCCAGACAGCACTTGGCGGAGCGCCGAATCGGTCTGTCAGCTCATCATAAACATCATTGGCATCTGTATCATTTTTGATATTTGCTATACGCTTATACATAGAAAGACGATGTGAAGTGGACTGAATATAATCCTCAGGGATATGTGCATCTATAGCAACATCTATCAGGCATTCCTTTTCTTCAACATCCTCGGTGTCTGCCAGCTCGCCCTTTTCCATAGCTACCGCTTCCTCCAGCAGTTTAAGGTACATATCATAGCCTACAGCCTCCATATGTCCGTGCTGCTTGTTTCCAAGCAGAGAGCCTGCTCCTCGGATTTCCAAATCTCTCATTGCAATTTTAAAGCCTGAGCCGAACTCTGTATACTCTCTTATTGCCTCAAGCCGTCGAGTAGCTATATCTGTCAGCTCTTTTCCGCGGGTAAAGGTAAAATATGCATATGCCCGTCTGGATGACCTGCCAACGCGTCCTCTAATTTGATGCAGCTGTGCAAGTCCCATTCTGTCGGCATTCTCAATAATCAATGTATTACAATTGGGAACATCTATACCTGTCTCAATAATTGTTGTGCAGACGAGAATATCAATGTCACCGTTCAGCAAATCCTTCCAAACTGCTGACAGCTGCTCCTCTGTCATTTTTCCGTGTGCAATGCCTACTCTTGCCTCAGGCAGAGCCTTTTTTATCTGCATAGCCTTATGCTCAATGGTTTCAACATTATTATGAAGATAATAGCACTGTCCGCCGCGGTTGATTTCCCTCTCCAAAGCCTCGGTTATAATTTCGCCGTCATATTCAACAACATAAGTCTGTACCGGATGACGCTCTCCCGGAGCCTCCTCCAGCAAGCTCATATCTCTTATTCCGCTCATAGCCATATTGAGCGTTCTCGGAATCGGCGTTGCAGATAAGGTAAGAACATCTACTCTCGGAAAACGTTCTTTTATTTTTTCCTTTTGTGCCACACCAAACCGCTGCTCCTCATCAACGATAAGAAGTCCTAAGTCCTTAAATTTAATGGACTTGCCCAGCAGCTTATGCGTACCGATAAGCACATCTACATTACCCTCTTCAAGACGCTTTAAAACCTCCTTTTGCTTGGCAGGAGAAACGAAGCGTGAAATCATTTCAACATTAACAGGATAAGCTTCCATTCTCTTTAAAGCAGTTTGATAATGCTGCATAGCCAGCACGGTGGTAGGGACTAAAATGGCACACTGCTTGTTGTCCGATATACATTTGAATACGGCTCTCAGTGCAACCTCTGTTTTACCAAATCCGACATCACCGCACAAAAGTCTGTCCATAGGTGATGACTTTTCCATATCACCTTTAATTTCTTCACTGCAGCGCAGCTGATCGTCTGTTTCTTCATATTCAAATCGAAGCTCAAAATCCCTCTGCAAATCACAATCCTTGCTGAAAGCAAAGCCCTTCGTACTCATACGCTTCGCATAAAGCGCAATAAGCTCCTTTGCCATATCCTTTACAGAGGAGCGAACCTTTGCCTTGGTTTTCTTCCATTCCGATGAGCCGAGACGATTAATTTTAACACGGCTGTCCTCTCTGGGGCCTATATATTTAGAAACCAAATCAAGCTGTGTTACAGGAACATAAAGGGTGTCACCCTTGGCATAGCTTATTTTGATATAATCCTTTTTTACCTTATTAATTTCAAGTGCGTGTATACCCTCAAACACACCAATTCCGTGAATATTATGGACAATATAATCACCCTTTGACAACTCATCCAAAGAATGAATGGCATTTTTTGAGGATACCTTTTTATGCTTCTTTGTGCTTTGATTTGACCTTGAATGTGTAATTACAGCAAATTTTATACCCGTAAACTGAAAGCCTGCTGCTATAGTACCTGTAATAATATTAATGCATCCGGGCTGAAATTCCTTAGGGCATTTTTCAAAAAAGACAGCATCATATCCCATATCATGGATATCGGCGGTTAATGCTTTTCCTGCCCTGACTGTTCCTGCCATAATGCAGACTGTATATCCGCCCTTAACCAGTCCGAACAGCTCCTCTTTAAGCTGACTCAGAGTTCCGCTCCATGCATTCAGGCTTTGAACCGTAAAATTAGCGAGATGCCCGATACCAGTATCAAAGCTTCCTCTTGGCAGAGAATCCATGTAAACTGCACCGCACCCACTGTATATAGCACACAGCTCATCAAAATTCAGGCTGAATTTATCAATCCCTTTACAGAGCGTTCCGTCCTCAACAAACCATTTCAGCTCCTCAAGGTTAATTCTCTCCTGCTTATTCACCTTTTCCTTAACTCTGGCACTTTCGACTACAAATAATTTGTCATCACCAATATAATCAAATATGCCCTTAGAGCTGTAACACAATGGCAAATACTTGTCAAGACAATTCAGATAAATGCCCTGCCGAAGCTTTTGTGCATCATCGTAAAGCTTTTCTCTTGCCTTTATTGCTTTGCCCTTCAAGGATTTTGCCAGCTCTTCTATTTTATCAGCCAGCTTGTTATTATCTTCAAACAGCACCTCATTTGCCGGGGTAATTTTAATACAGTCGATATTTTTACTGCGTCTTTGCGTGCTGATATCAAAAGATGAAATTGTATCTATCGTATCGCCCCAAAGCTCAATTCGGACAGGCTCATCCAAATAGGTAGGGAATATATCGACAATTCCGCCGCGGACAGCAAACTGGCTTGTACCATCCACCTGATCATAGCGTGAATAGCCGGCTAAAACCAGCCTTTGCTCCAGCTCTGTAATATCCACAGTGTCATTAACCGATATGGTAAAGGTGCGTTTTTTCAGCTCCTCAGGAGGCATTGTGTATTGGCAGGCAGCGGCAGCGGACATTACAACAATACTGTAATCTCCTACCAAAATTCTGGACAGCACGCCCAGTCTAATATGCTCAAACTCTCTGCTGACACCGGCAACCTCTACAAAGGTAAATTCCCTTGACGGGTATAAAAGCACACCCTCCTGCAGCTCACTCAGGCTTTCCTTCACCTTAACGGCTGTTGCCTCGTCCGGTGTAAGCACGAACGCTCTGCCGCTCTTTTCACAAAGGGAATGAACAGCAAAGCACTTAGTTATATCTGAAAGACCTATAACCCCAACAGGCGTATTCGTACAATGAATACTCTTGCTGAGGTCTCTGAATTCTTTACTCTTATTAAATTCGATTGAAAAACAGGACATTCCTATTTCTCCTTTTATTTTACTAGAATAAATCTTGCACTGCTTATGAATTATAAAGATTCATAGCCTTATCAATATCGCCGTCAATCATAAGTTTCAGTGCCGAAACACTGTTTTCAAGTGCAGATTTCAAATCCTTTTCCTGCTCCTTAGGAAATTTGCCCAGCACCCAGCTTACAAGATCATATTCCGGATTCGGCTTTTTGCCAACACCTACTTTTATTCTCGGGAAATTTTCTGAGCCAAGATGTGAAATAATGCTCTTTATCCCATTATGTCCGCCGGCTGAGCCCTTTCGCCTTATGCGTGTCTGGCCAACACCGAGACTGATATCATCATAAACAATAATTATATTCTCAGGGGGAACTTTGTAAAATCTTGCTGCCTCACCAACAGCCTCACCGCTGTTGTTCATCATCGTTTGAGGCTTCATAATCAAACAGCGCTTTCCATTAATATTTACGTCGGAAACCAGGGAATGATGCTTTAGCTTTTTTATATCAATCTGCTCCTCAATGGCGAGCAAATCCATAGCCAAAAAGCCTGCATTGTGCCTTGTCATTTCATACTTAGCCCCCGGATTACCCAGCCCTGCAATGATATAATCATAGGAGGAGCTGTTAAATTGTTTCTTCTTCAGTAACATTTTCTTCCTCCTTTACTGTAATTTTTATATCCTCTGCCCTTTTGCCGTCCATAGACATTACAGTGGCAGTCAGCTTACCGCTTGAAAAAGTGTCGTTAACCTCAGGAATTTTATCCAAATTCAGCATAATCCAGCCGTTGACAGTAGAGATTTCCTTCTCCTCCTGGTAAATACCGAAGTATTCATAAAAGTCATCTACAGACATACTGCCCTGCACAAGATATTCATTATCACTCAGCTTTTCAATATCGTTTTGAATTTCATCGTGCTCATCCCAGATTTCTCCTACAAGCTCCTCAAGAATATCCTCAAGAGTAACAATACCCTCTGTTCCTCCGAACTCATCAACAACAATAGCCAGATGTGTTTTGTTCTTTTGGAATATTCTCAGCAGCTTGGATATTTTTGTATCCGGGGATACAGCCGGAACCGGCTTAATTACTGTGCGCAATGACTTTAAATTTCTGCTCCTTGCACTCTGAAAATCTCTATGATGAATAACACCTACAATATTATCTATATCGTTGATATATACAGGAAGACGGCTGAAATTTGTTGTGTTGAATACCTTCTCAATTTCTTTGAAAGGTGTATATTTGTCTATAGCCTCAACATCCACTCTCGGCACTAAAATATCCCCCACGTCAATATCATCAAACTCAATAGAGGAACGTATAAGCTCACTTTCATTTTCGTCAATTTCTCCGCCGGTATGAGCCTCGTCAACATAGGTTTTCAGCTCTTCTTCCGTGACGGTATCAATGCCACCGGTTTTAAACACCTTGTTCATAAGATATTTCCATGCTCTGAAGAATAAATTCAACGGACTGAACACGATAATAAAAAATTTAATAATCGGCGTGATTGCAACAACAACCTTATCCGCCTTTTCTTTTGCATAGGTTTTTGGTGTGACTTCTCCAAAAATCAGTACAATAATTGTCATCACAATTGTGGATACCGTTGCACCCAGATCACTGTTATCACCAAGAAGACCTGTAAAAAAGAGTGTAGCGAGAGAGGTGCAGGCAATGTTAACAATGTTGTTGCCGATAAGAACAGTGGATAATACCACATCGTAATCCTCCGCAAGCTCCAGAGCGCGCGCTATTCTCTTGTCAGCCTTTCCCCCTTTTTCCTTAATCATAGACTTCAGTTTAACCTTATTAATTGAGCTGAATGCTGTCTCTGCACCGGAAAAGAAACTGCTGAACAGTACCAATATCACCATTGCAACCAATATTCCCGTGTTCATAATGTAAACTCCTTTACAGCACAAAAAGTGTGCAACATAGATATTGCACACTGATTGATTATATTTACTGAATATATTATAGGCAAAAGCCCGTAATAATTACTCTGTTTTTTCAAATTCGCTGAACAATCTGTCCTCATCCGCAATTTCATAGTTATACATATTTTCGTCTTTAATATGATTTGCAATGAATTTGTCGCGGTCGAACAGCTCATCAGCTTTAACCTTCCAAGCCTTTGCAGCAGCAATTGTTTTGTCAAACAATGCATTTGCACTTTCAGGATTTTCCATTTCAGTTGAATATGCACCTGTTTCCGCAACCATTTTACTGATTGCACCCGGGTTATCAAGCACAGGGCAAGGACGAAGCATATTGTTATTGAAAGGCTGATTTTTCTTGTAAGCCATAAAGAGGGGGCTCTTGAGTGCATCCAGCACAGAACACTCCTTGATATTAACATTTGAATAATGAACAAATGCGCAAGGCTCACAGTCACCATTTGCGTTGATATGGAAATAATGACGTCCGCCGGCAATACAGCCCTGAACATATTCACCGTCATTCCAGAAATCAAGAGCAAAAATAGGCTTTGTATGACGCCATTCATGCATTTTCTTATACATTGTAGCTCTCTGCTCAGGAGATACCATAAGCTCTGTAACAGCACCATTGCCTGTAGGCATATATGTAAAGAACCAAGCAAACATTACACCCTGATCGATAAGCCAATCCATATATTCGTCAGATGACAAAACATCTGTATTCTTGCTTGTATAGCACAGGGAAGCACCGAAAGGAATGCCTCTGTCTTTTAAACGCTTCATTGCAGCAGTACATTTTTTGAAGGTACCATTTCCTCTGCGGAAGTCATTGTCCTCCTCATAGCCTTCAATGGAGAAAGCAGGAAGGAAGTTACCCACCTCACCGATTTCATCAGCAAAGCTGTCATCAATAAGTGTTCCGTTTGTAAAGCTCATAAAGATACAATCCGGATTTTCACGACAAAGACGCATCAAATCATTACGTCTGATGGTAGGCTCACCGCCTGTGTAAAGGAACATATATGTTCCAAGCTCCTTGGACTCACGAATAATTCTTGCCAATTCATCATAGGAGAGCTGACTGTTCTTTCCGTATTCGGCAGCCCAGCAGCCCTTACACTTCAGGTTGCAGGCAGCTGTCGGGTCCATAAGAATAGCCCATGGCACATTACAGTCATTTTCTTCAATAGCCTTCATTCTTTTGGAATAGCTGTTAATTGCAACATTAAGTGCAGGAGGAACAAGCTTTTCAACAACATTAAGATTTGTGTCGCATATCAGCTTTTTAGCAAAAATCATCCAGTTATTATCAGGATCATCCAGCACCTTATGCAATCCGGCATAAGTACTTCTGTTTACCTTTTTTACATCAGCTGCCTCCAGCAGTTTAAGAATTTTAGGTGCATTCGCAAAAAAATCCTTACGTGCATACTTAATTGCATTTTTAATTGCAACAGACATTACAGTCTCTTTGATAGACTTCATATAAATCCTCTCTTATCGTTAAAGACACATATTTATACACAGAAACAAGCCAAACTGTTTCATTTTCTGCTTGTTTAAGCATCCCACGAGCAATTATGCTCATTGTGAATACAATATATTCCTTTTATATAAAAAAGTCAAGTTAAATTTTTATCTGCGATGATTATCATTTAAAATCTGATTTGGAATTTCAGGCGGTAAATCTGATCTGTCTTATTCTTATACAAGTCGTTGCAGTGTGCGCCCCAGCTGTCATAGCCGCCGACACCCTGCTGTCTTGCAATAAGTCTGACAACCGTTTTGTTATACGCAGGCAAATCCTTTTTATGCCAAGCAGCCTCAACCTCTTTCGGCAGATAGTGGCATACATTCAGCTCCATCTGCGGCTGGGCAACAACCGAAAATACTCTTTTGTCACCTACAATTGTGGCATAGCGCACGCCGGTTCTGTTTCCGCACTCCTGAGGTTTAAGATAATCAACCCACATATCATTAACGGTTGTATTGTATAAGCCTATTCTTGTACCGTTGCATCGGTCAATATAGTTCTCCTCAGGTCCTCTTCCCAGATAGGTCACATTTTCAAAATCCTTCGGCAATTCAAACAAAACAGATACCTCCGGTATTTCAGGAAGTGTGTCATCCGGTGAAAACTGAAAATCAATTTCCATTCCCTTAGAGGTAATGGTATAAACCACCACTGCCTTACACTCCGGCTGGGTACAGATTGTAGCACCGCTTGTAACAATAACCTTTCTGCCGTTTTCAAGTATTTTATAATTCTGAATAGACCATTTGGTATTGTTAAAGATACCCGGTGTATCACCTGCGTCACGCCAGCAGCCAAGTCTTGAGCCTGCACGAGTACCTCTGTCATTATCCGTAAGCGCTCTCCAGAAATTCAGACGCATCGGTGCCTGCAGTAATTCCACACCGCCCACCTTGATGGAATACAGTTGATTTCTTTCTCTGCGCTCAAAGCGTATATTGATATCGTCACTGATTACTCTCAGTGAACCATAGGTGTCATCCACAATCAGCGGAGCATCTGCTTCCAGCTCATCATATGTATTTTCAAACTCATTAATTACAAATTGTTCGTAAGCAACAATATGACCTGCCTTGCTCCATGCATTATCCTCCTTGGTTCTCAGCTCCAAATTCAGATAACACTCTGTATTGTTAACTCGGCTCAGCTCCAAATCAATAACTGTCTTTTTATTGGGCGCCAACTTAACATCAACAACACCGCTGCAGAATACACCCTTATCGGAACACTGGCTCCAGCTGAGTTCATACTCGCTGAGGTCTGTAAACAGGAACTTATTCTTAATCTCAATGATACCCTTTTGTGCATCAATGGCATTAAAATCTACATTCTGATAAAGCTTCTTGATTTCTTCAAGCTTCGGGGTGGGCTTCCTGTCTCCAAAGAGAAGTCCGTTTCCGCAGAAATGTCCATCGTGTGGATTTTCTCCGAAATCACCGCCGTAAGCTAAATACTTTTCGCCGTTCTCATCTGTCGTCATTATACTCTGGTCAACCCAGTCCCAGACAAAGCCGCCCTGAAGGCAAGGATATTTGTCCCAAAGTTTTGTATACTCATCGGTTGAACCGCAGGAATTACCCATAGCATGTGTATACTCACACAAAATAAACGGTCTGCCGTCACGCTGTGTCAGGGCATACTCCTCACATTCCCAAGGCTTATAATACATTTTTGACATAACATCGCTCAGCTCTTTTTCATCAGGTGCACGGTGACACTCAAAATGCACAAAGCGTGTAGGATCTGCCTTCTTAATATATTTATACATTTTCTTAGGTGTTTCACCGCCGAGGGACTCATTGCCCAGTGACCAGCAAACAACACTCGTGACATTTTTATCTCTGTTATAGGTAGCCTTAATACGCTCCATACATGCCTTTTCCCACTCAGGTCTTGAGCCCGGAAGCTGAGGACAACCGATAATGGTTGACCAGCCTGTACCATGGGTTTCCATATTATTCTCATCAATAACATACAAGCCGTATTCATCACACAGCTCCAAAAATCTCGGGCAATTCGGATAATGAGAGGTTCGAACAGCATTTATGTTGTTCTTCTTCATCATTTCTATATCGTAACGCATTACCTCTTCGGTAATATATCGGCCTGTGTTGCAGTCAAACTCATGTCTGTTTGTGCCCTTGAACACAATGCGCTGTCCGTTAATACGGATGATGCCGTCCTTTATCTCAACGGTTCTAAAGCCGATTTTCTGACTGATATATTCGATTGGTGTTCCATTATCTTTAAGGGTAAGCACCATAGTATAAAGATATGGATTTTCAGCAGACCAAGGCTTAACATCTGTCACAATTGCCTTCAGCATTGTGTTATGGTCCTCATCTGCATACTGACAGTCAAGAGCAACCGTAACGCCATCTGCATCCAGAATACTCATATCAATACTGAGACTTTCATATGTACCGTTTGTTTTAACATTAACCTCGGTATAACCATCACTCAAGGTAACATCCGGCTTGGCAGCAATTCTGTAATCTCTTATATACTGTCTTTCTGTTGTGTAGATATATACATCTCTGAAAATACCGCCGAGGCGCCACATATCCTGACACTCCAGCCATGAACCCGTACACCAGCGGTAAACCTCAACAGCAATAACGTTTGAGCCTTCCGTAAGAAATCTTGTAATATCAAATTCACTGCGGTGGAAGGTGGATTCACTGTAACCTACCCTTTCACCATTCACATACAAGTAAAATGCAGATTCAACACCCTCAAAGCACAATACCACACGCTTTGAAAGCAAGCTCTTGCTGACATTGATTTTTTTAATATAACAGCCCACAGGATTATGCTTTGTCGGTGCATTCGGCGGGCAGATATCCTCACTGCCCTCCCATGGGTAGCGTACATTGCAGTACTGATTTTGGTCATAGCCCTGCATCTGCCATGAGCATGGAACAATAACCGTATCCCAGTTATGTGAATCATACTGGGGCTGTGCAAAATCAGTAGGCTTATAAGCATAATTTTTATACAGCTTAAACTTCCATTTTCCATTCAGAAGTTTACAGCGTGAAGATGCATATCTGTCACACCTCTTTGCCTCATCAAAATTATCATAAGGCATAAAGGTTGCGTGCTGCGGCAGTTTATTAACCGCTACAATTTCAGGGTTTGACTGCCATTCAGTGTAACCATCAATAAAATTTCTTTCCATACGTAATCTCCAATTTAAATTTATCTTCTGTGAACTGTACCCTCTTGGTAACCCTCACGCTTAATTGTAACACCAACACTTCTCAGCAGAATTACCAAATCCAGCTTTAGCGACCAATTGTCACAATATAATTTATCCAGTTTCATTTTTTTCATAAGAGAAATCTGATCTCTGCCGTTGATTTGCGCCATACCCGTAAGACCCGGTCTGAAACGGTATACACCATATTCAAGTCTCAGTCTATGGGCTCTCATCTCTGATGAAATAAGCGGTCTGGGACCTACAAAGCTCATATCTCCCTTTAATATATTCCAAAGCTGCGGCAGCTCATCCAAACTGGTTTTTCTGAGAATTTTGCCAACCTTTGTAATGTACTGCTCAGGATTTTCCAAATCACCTGTTGCAACATTCGGAGTATTATTTTTCATTGTCTGAAATTTGTAAATTTTAAACGGCTTGCCCCTTCTGCCGCGTCTTTCGTGCGAGAAAAACACACTTGTATTCGGGGTAAGCAAATTCGCTATGCAAATGATTAAAAATAATGGTGACAAAATGATAAGTGAAAAAAAGGACACCACTATATCAAATAGTCTTTTTATTTTGGTAGGACCAAAATGCTTTTTTATTTTATCCTTCATTATATATATCCTTGCTTAATAAATTAAGAATGTATTGCCCTCAATAAACTGCAATAACTACATCGTGTATTTAATCTTTTGAATTATACCACATATGTTTTCAATATGCAATTTTTTTATAATAATTTTAAAAATTATTGCGAAAAAGCTTTTTATTATATATAATATACAAATAGCATATATAATATGTAATAATAATTTGAGGAAGTACTTATTTATGAAAAAAACAATCAGCATAATTCTTTGCATTTTTACAATGATAATCAGCTTAACAGGCTGCTCGGGAAGCACAGAGATTACAGAAGCAAACATTGAAAAGACGGTAAACAATGCATTTGAGGCACTTGTGGAATTTGACACGGAGGGTCTGAACAAATATGTGAAATCCACCACACTCTCCATAATTATCGGCTATGCTGACGACCACCAGCAATTTATAGATTTGGGAAAAGCAATATTCAAAAATCTCAGCTATGAAATAAAAGACATAAATACAGAGGATAAAACCGTAACTGTTACTGTAAAAAATAAAAACTTATCAAATGTAGCATCTGACTTTGCAAGCAATTTAAAAAGCAATTATACCACCCTGCAGCTTCTCGGAAAGCTAAATGATGACAGATTTCTTGATAAGAGACTGGCTGAGCTGTGCGAAAAAATAGACACTGCTGTTGACAATGCAGCCGGTGTGGATATCACACTTGATATTGAGCAGGGGCAGAAAAATCTTGTGCTTGTATTTGATGATGCCGGCGAAAACTCCGTTTCAGGCGGTGCGCTGTCCGCTATAAAAAACATATATAAATAATATAGACATTATAATTGAATTGTGTTAAAATATCGTTTGAACGAATTTTAGAGGTGTAAATATATGGCAAATAAACTGGTAACCGCACTTTTTGGAGACTACTCCAAAAAAGAGGTTAAAAGAGTAAAAAAAATAGCAGATAAGGTTATGGCACTTGAGGACAAGTATCAGGCTATGGATGACAAAGAACTCACCTGCCAAACTGCTCTACTTAAAGAAAGACTTGCAAATGGTGAGACCTTGGATGATATTCTTCCCGATGCCTTTGCTGTCTGCAGAGAGGGTGCGTGGAGAGTACTTGGAATGAAGCACTTCTACGTACAGATTATCGGTGGTATTGTTCTTCATCAGGGCCGTATTGCTGAAATGAAAACAGGTGAGGGTAAAACACTTGTAGCTACGCTTCCTGCATACTTAAACGCACTGAACGGAAACGGTGTTCATATTGTTACTGTCAACGATTATCTTGCTAAGCGTGACAGTGAATGGATGGGCAAGCTGTACCGCTTCCTCGGTCTTGAGGTTGGTCTTATCATTCATGAAAAGACAAATTCACAAAGACGTGAAGCATATAAGGCAGATATAACCTATGGTACAAATAATGAAATGGGCTTTGACTATCTGCGTGACAATATGGTTCAGTATAAGGAAGAAAAGGTACAGAGAGGTCATGCCTTTGCTATCGTGGATGAGGTTGACTCAATCCTGATTGATGAGGCACGTACGCCTCTTATCATCAGCGGTAAGGGCGACCAGTCTACCGATTTGTACAGACAGGCAAATACTTTTGCCAAGTCTCTCAAAATGGTTAAGGTTGCCAAAATGGATGAGAAGCAGGATACTGAATCCACCTATGACGGTGATTATATCGTTGACGAAAAAGCCAAAACAGCTACACTTACCCAGGACGGTGTAAAAAAAGCTGAGGCATACTTCCATGTTGAAAACCTTATGGAAATGGAGAACACAACACTCCTTCATCATATTAATCAGGCTATCAAGGCAAATGGTGTAATGAGAAAGGATATCGACTATGTTGTGGTTGACGGTCAGGTAAAAATCGTAGATGAATTTACCGGACGTATTATGGAGGGCCGCCGCTACAACGAGGGTCTGCATCAGGCAATTGAAGCAAAAGAGAATGTTAAGGTTGAGCATGAGAGCAAAACCCTTGCTACAATCACATTCCAAAACTACTTCCGTCTGTACGGTAAATTATCAGGTATGACCGGTACTGCGTCTACAGAATCTCAGGAATTTTCCGAAATCTACAAGCTTGATGTTGTTGAAATTCCTACAAACAAACCTGTAGCAAGAATTGACAATCCGGATGTAATCTTCCAAACAGAAAACGGAAAATTCATAAATGCAATTGAGCAAATTAAAAAATGCCATGAAAAGGGACAGCCTGTCCTTGTAGGTACAATCAGCATTGAAAAGAGTGAATATCTTTCTAAGCTTTTGAAAAGAGCAAGAATTCCGCACAATGTACTGAATGCAAAGAATCACGAGCGTGAGGCTGAAATTATTGCACAGGCAGGTAAATTCGGTGCTGTTACAATTGCTACAAATATGGCAGGCCGTGGTACAGATATTATGCTTGGCGGTAATGCCGAATACCTTGCTAAATCTGAAATGAAGAGAATGCAGTTTACAGATGAGCTTATTGCCGAGGCAACAGGCTTTGCAGAGACTGAAAATGAAGAAATCTTAAACGCAAGAAAAACATTCCAGGAATTAGAAGCAAAGTATAAGGAAGAAATCAAAGAAGAGGCTGACAAGGTACGTGAAGCAGGCGGTCTGTTTATTCTTGGTACTGAGCGCCACGATTCACGAAGAATTGACAACCAGCTGCGCGGTCGTTCCGGCCGTCAGGGTGACCCGGGTGAAAGCCAGTTCTATTTATCCTGTGAGGATGACTTAATGCGTCTGTTCGGCGGTGACAGAATGCAGCTGATGATGCAGAAGCTGACCCAGGATGAAACCATGCCTATTGAGTCCAAAATGATTTCCAGAACAGTTGAAAGCTCTCAGAAGAAGGTAGAGGGCAGGAACTTTGGTATTCGTAAGAATACACTTCAATACGATGATGTTATGAATAGGCAGAGACAGCTTATTTATCAGCAGAGAGATCAGGTGCTTGACGGAATAGATTTAACAGATAAAATCACCGGCATGCTTGATACCAATATTGATGAAAATGTCAGAAACTATCTGGCAGGAGAGAAGAAAGAGGATTGGAACATTGCCGGTCTTAAAGAAAAATATCTTGGTTGGTTAACCCTTGATACTGACTTCGAGGATACGGACAGCATCACGGTTGACGGCGTTATTGAGTCACTGACTGACAGAGGTCATAAGATACTCGCCCAGAAGAAGGAGCTTCTCGGTGAGGAAATGTATAATGACTTCCAGCGTATGGTGCTGTTGCGTAATGTTGACACACTCTGGATGGATCATATTGATGCTATGGATGATTTAAAGCAAGGCATCCATCTGCGCTCCTATGCACAGCAGGATCCTGTTGTTGCATTCCGTATGGAATCCTATGATATGTTTGACGAGATGACTGCTACCATCCGAGAGAATACAGTTCGTATGCTTCTGACTGTAATGCCAAGAAGACGTGAGGATGTTGAGCGAAAGGCTGTTGTTAAGGTTACTGCCACATCATCAGGCGGAGACGATACAGTAAAAGCATCACCTGTCAGAAAAAACCATAAAGTAGGACCAAACGATCCATGTCCCTGCGGTTCAGGTAAAAAATATAAAAAATGCTGCGGAGCTCCAGGCAAAGAAAGCTAATATTGAAAATAATATAAATATTATTATTAATAACGGTGCTGTCTTGTAATAGGACAGCACCGTTATTTTTGTACAAACATATTTTCTATATAATAATGTAATAAATTATTATAATAGTAAAAGAATCATTTTTTTGCGACATATTTCGCATTTACGTTGACTACCTTATGTAAGGGATAAACCACCCCTACTTATGAATAGGATCCATTCTTTGAAAGGAGGAGCGCTATGGCAAAAGCAAATAAAGCTGAGGCAGATAAAAAATTACAGGAGGCATATAATCTCTATGGTAATTTGATAGTAAAATATTGCACTGTCAGGCTGAAAGAAGATACTATATCCGTCGATGACTGTGTGCAGAACACATTTCTTGTTTATTATAATAAGCTGCTTGACGGAAGCAGTATTGAAAATCCGAAAGCGTTTCTCTACCGAACAGCAGACAATATGGTGAAGCGGGCTCTTGCCGATTATTACAAAAAGGCCAAACGAACAGTAGTGCTGGAGGAGGCAGAAAATATTCCTGCTGAGGATACCTATGCAGCTCCTGCAGATTTGGACTATGATTATCTCAAGGCAATCCTGCTTGAAAAGCTGAGCCCGGAGGAGCAGCTGCTATACCGGCAAAAATATACTGACCGCCTGAGTCTTAAAGAAATCGGCGAGCAGTATCAAATATCTCCCACAGCAGTTGCAAACCGCACATCACGTCTGCGTGCAAAAATTAAACTTTTGATTAATGACGTAATTGAAAATAACAGTAAAGGAGGGAACCTGACATGAATATTACTGTTGATAAAAACACCATTCATTATTTGTATTCCGACAAAATATTCAAACGTGAACTGATTGAATTTCTCAACGCAATCATTGATGATGAAATTGAAAAAGAAGATAATATGGACACCGAGCTGATTGAAGAATGTCTTAATCTTATCACCGAAGCCGAAGGAAAGGGTGATATAAATTCAGTGATCATTCCGTTTGTCAACAGTGAGAAAATCATAAAAGCCTGTACTCGTCAGCGCTTTGGCACACTCAGTAAGGGAGTCAGAGCTGCGCTTATTGCATCCATAGTACTCCTCTCTACAATGACTGCTAATACTGTAATTGCCAAAGTATTTGATTACAATATTGCACAGGAAGTAGCAAGCACAATATCGCAGAAGCTGCTTGACTGGGGAATTATTTCCGACACTGAGGAAGAGGATATCCCTGTTGACAATGCACCTGTTACGCAAAAAGCCACAAACTCAGAAGCAAAAGCAGCAACCGATAATACAGCAGCCGAAAATTCTGCAGAGAATATCAACAAGCAGGCAAACAGCAATAAGGCAGAAGAAAGCACACAAACACAAGGCACTGCCCAGCCGGCTGAGCCTGCTGTGAAAAATGCTGCTGCAGTAAAGAAAGAAAACAAAAATCCTGTTACCATCCGACTTGAATTTTCAAAAGATTTTAAAACCGAATACCTCTGGGGTGAAAGCCTTGATACAAAAGGACTGACTGTCACAGCAGTTTATAACGGCGGTGCAACAAAACAGGTAAGCACATCGGACTGCAGTTTTAAGGGATACAACAAGGCACTGGAAGGCACACAAAAAATCGTTGTCGAATACTGCAATGCAAGTGCTACCTTTGAAATCACACTTAAAAAGACAACACAGAAATCAGAAAGAACCGTTACCGGTGTCAGGGGTACTGCACCAACAAAGCTGGTATATACCACAGCAGATACAGCTATTGATTTAAGAGGCTTAAAGGTAAGAGCTGTTTATTCTGACGGCACCTATTCAAGTGAATATAATTACAAGGATGCCGTTGTACTGACGAAGGTTGATTTCAGCCTCATTGGTGAACAGCAGGTTACGGTAAGAATCGCTGATTTGTTTAACTACACATTCACCATTATGATTGAGGATATCAAGCAGGACGACGATATCGCCTCTATCAGGCTTCAATCCTCTTCCTATCATTTTTACATTGGCGAGGACCCTGATTATTCCAACATAAATATTTTTGTAACCTATCATAACGGAAAAGAGGAATACAAAAAATATATTGAAAATCAGGACGATATTTCTGTTATTGGTATTGATACCTCTCGTCAAACACTGGGCTACGCCAACGCCTTTACAGTATATTACAAGGGACACTCTGTATCTGCACGATACACAGTTGAAAGCAGAAATACTGTATTAAAGGTAGAATATGATACAAACCGAGGCAGAAATACCTATTATCATAAATTCCTGTATTATTATGGTGAAGATTTATGCTTAGGCAAAAACTATCCGGATGAAGATGCACTTTTAAATTTGAAATCCACCAATACTATGATAGATGGCAGTACGACACACGACGACCTGCTGACAGGCACCAATTGGAGATTTAAGGTATACTGGAGCGGAAACACGGGCTTTGTTTGTAAATATTATGAGCCGTCAGAGCTTGATTTTTACGGATATGACCCCTACACCATCGGATATCAGTCGGTAGATGTTTTCTATGAGGGTACTTACCTTACCTCTATTGTGGTATTCGTTTATGGTGACAGTGGCTATGCCCCTACAAAAATACCGCAGACTACCGTTACCTTCGGCAGTGAGGAAGAGGATTTGAAAACAGGTCACTGGCTGAAATGCCTTGGTGACGGACAGCTTACCTGCGAAGAAAGCTATAATGATATCATTGACGAGTATTGTGCAAAATATGATAAGTATTCAGATGAGTACTATGCAGCTGTTAAGGAGGCACACAAGGATCCAAGATATACATTCATAAGAGGCTTAACCTCCGGTGCAGTTCTTGAAAATGCAAATGAGGCAGGATGGCAAAATGCAGTTGTTAAGCTTCCGACAGGTGAAACCTATAGCTACAAGGTTTGTCACGCATATCAGATTGCAAGCTATAAAATGAATTATGACAGTGCATTCATCAAAGTAAATATTCAGGATTTTGCAAATAAGAGCTTTGATGATGTAGCCTTTACAGTGAATGCCACGGACGGCTCGGTAATAAATGTTCCTGCATCCGAAACAAGCATTTCTTACTATCAGCGCTATAATGGAGATTCGTTATCTTTTTCCGAGGTCTCCCCTGATGCGCAGATTAACTCTATGTTTGTTCAGGCAAGATTTACCTTTGACAGAAGCAAGTATTACCATGAATCACAAAATGCCACAGGATATCCGTCAAAGACAATTTATGTATACAGTGAAGGCTTTGAAAATGCTTATACAAGTGAACTGTTGTTTGACCCCGACCGTCAGGATACCTTCCGCACAGGTTCGGATGCGGATGAGCTGCTGCAGTTTGGTTATACCTTTAGAATTCATGCCTTTGATAATTATTTTGACGTTGACTATGAGGATGTCAAAATCAGCGAAATTGATTACAGCAAAGCAGGTGAATACAACGCTGTGTTCACAGTAGATTTTGCAGGGGAAGCTATAACGGCGAATCGCACAGTATATATTGTTGATGCGTTTGCAGATGCTAGATTAAAAATAATTTCAGACCCTAACGACGCACAAAATGCACTGATGCCGGGTGACACGATAAATATTGACGGCATTAAGCTGCAATATACCGACCGTAAGGGAAAGGTAACCCCTCTGACTGCAGAGGATATAACTTATGAAATTACTAGGGGCGGCAGCGGTCATATCATTGACAGCGAAATGCAGGATGCAGATATTAAAGTTACTTACCACTACATCAATGAATGGGGAAAGGAAGCATCACTTGACGCGACCTACAGACCATGGGGATACATTCCGAGCTTTTATATCAGCTATCGTTTTAATGCCACAGCAAATGCAGTAAACGTCAGCTGGAAGCCGGTTGATGGCGCCGATTATTACATAGTAACCTATTTGGGCGAAACCTATACTACTTCCGGTTCTCAGGTTTACTGCAATAAAAATCTAAGAAACGGCACAATATATAACGAGCCTGTTGTAGTTAAACCGGTTAAGGTCGTTGACGGAAACAAGTTAATCGGCTGCGGCGGATCAAGCTGCACGGCAAACTTTACCATAAGTGGTTATGTTCCGCCAAGTGAATAAGCTAATCAGACACTTTAAAATTTAATAATACCGCAAAAAAAATCACCATAGCTCAACAGAACTATGGTGATTTTCTTATGTTATTCAATATATCAGATATAGATTATTCAGCCTCTGCCTGTGCTGCTGAATCATTTGGCGTAATGCAGTTTGTTGTAATCAGGGTAACATCATTTTCCACCAGCTTATCAACAACCTCTAAATCGTCAATTGTCCAAGCACCGAGTGCAATACCTGCCTCGTGACACTTGTCAAGAATTCCGGTTTCAAAATTCTTTTCCTTGTTGCCGTCAAAATCAATACCGCAATTCTCCAAAGTCTGAACAAGTGCAATATCTTCCTCTTCAATTTCCTTTACCAAATAATATAAAGGCGCATCTGTCAGCTTTCTTAAAGCAACCAAATCTTCAAATTCAAAGGAGATAAAAATCGGATCCAGCTCGGCAGAAGAAAGAGCATTAATAATTTCATCATAGTATTCTATATTATTGTCGCCTTTAAGCTCAATAACAGGTCTCATATCATATGTTTTACAGATATTAAGATACTCGCCCAGCGTGCAAATTCTCAAATCAGAATATTTATCAATATTTACACCGTTGGTAACAACCTGCTTATAAAGCGTATCAAAATCATTCTTCTCAACAAAGCTGAGCTTACCTGTCATACGATACGTAACAGGATCGTGCTGAACAACCCACACCCCGTCAGTTGTTCTGTAAATATCACATTCTGCACCCCAAAAGCCTGCAATACCTGCCTGCATAAATGCGGGAGCTGTATTTTCAGGTGCAACGCCTCTGAAGCCTCTGTGCGCTACCAAGGTAATTTCCTTATCACTGGTCTTAACCTCATAGTCGCCCGGCTTGCAGTACCAATTGAGCACACATACACCTGCAATAATCACCAGCACCAATATTGCTGCGATTACGCTGGTAATAATGATTGCTGCTTTTTTCTTCTTGCTCTTTTCTGCTTTTTCAGTCTTTTTGCTCATTGTTATCCTCCTTTATATTTTCTGGGAATTTTATTATTTTATTTTCGGCAGGACAATATTTTCCGCCGCAATCCCATTCACCGTTAACGCCCTTTGCTGCACAGCCGATATTAAAATGAAGCTGCGCAATACCAAAATCAATGCTCTTATCACTGTAGGGCTCATCAACATATCCGGACAACACATCATTTTCATACCTGAAATGCACAGGTCTGCCATTTGTTCCCGAAGGTGCTTTTTCAACCAGCGTCATGGCATATTCATAATGAGCAGGAAGCTTTTTATCACAAGCCTCAAACATCTTTTGATATGGTTTGTTATTTTTATGTGTAATGTTATACATAATTTCTTCTTTTTTGCTGAGCTTTGGCTTTACAAGTCCAATCACAATCACACCGTAAAGCCTGATATTCTTAGGCAGTTTCAGATATTCCAGCACCTTATTTTCATTATAAGTTCCTGTTACCCAGCAAGTACCAAGTCCGTGATATACACATTCCAAAACAATAGACTCACCATAATAGCCGGCTCTTATTCTTGTGATTTCGTCATCGGCTCCGCAGATTGCAATCATAGAAAACTTGCCTGTAAAAAATTTAAATGCAAAGCTTCCATCCTCAATAAACTTAAATTCAAGCCCATCAATTTTATTTACAATATTGGTCAGCTCTTTGATAACTGCCATTGTAGCACTGTCAGGAAGATGCGGTCGATAGGTTCGTCTTGATCTGCGCATATCTATTGCTTTAATGTACTCTTCGTTAGTCATAATTTAACATCCTTAAACATTATATAATTTCATTATACAATATTTATATCTCAAATTCAACATTGTTCTTTTTTATCCAAACATATATCTGATAAATATATGCCAATATCTGCGGTGAGCGCATAAGCTGACCATACCATGGCTCAGATAGGCCATTCGGATTTGCAATCAAATTTTCCACTGCCTTAACATCAATAAGCTCGCTGAGCTGGCAGGTTTTATCATTCAAAGCCGATTTAACCAAATTACATACAGCGTCAAAATAAATCGGATTGTGTGTTTTTGGATAAGGGCTCTTTTTTCTCCAAGCAATTTCCTCAGGCAGTTCATTTTCAAAGGCTTTGCGCAGTATACCCTTCTCCCTGCCGTCAAGAGCCTTCAGCTCCCATGGTAAATTATAGGCATACTCCACCAAACGATAATCACAAAACGGCACACGAACCTCAAGTGAGGATTCCATACTCATAACATCCTTGCGGTAAAGCAGGGTCTGCATAAACCACTTTAAGTTAAGAATGAACATCTCGCGCATTCGTTTTTCCAGTCTGCTGTCTGTATCCAGATAGGAAACATCGGCAATTGTTGTATCGTACGCATTTCTAAGATATTCCTCACCCTTCGGCAGTACACCCTGCTTTAAAATACTTCGTCTTACATCCGTTGAACGTGACCATGGAAACGTATCCTCAAACAATATCTCCTTTCGGTGATACCAAGGATATCCTCCAAAAATTTCGTCTGCACATTCCCCTGATAAGCAAACCGTAAAATTCTTTTTCACCTCTCTGCAAAACAGCATTAAGGATGAGTCCACATCGGCAAAGGCAGGCACACCGCGGGCAATGGCTGCATCACCTAAGGCATTTGCCACATCCGTATTATCCAGAATCACATTATGATGAACAGACTGGATATAATCGCTCATAAAGCCAATATAATCTGAATCCTTATTGGGCTGGAACAGGCTTTTCGTAAAATACTTGTCATTATCCACATAATCAACAGAATAGGTGTTCAGCCTTTCTCCCTTTGCCTGATAATAATCACTTGCCACCTTGGATATAATTGAGGAGTCAAGCCCGCCGCTTAAAAAGGTTGCCAAAGGAACATCACTGACAAGCTGACGTTCAATGGAATCCTTAACAAGAAAATGGGTATGCTCTACTGCCTCGTCCCTGGTTTCAAAATTATCCTGAGCAGTCAAGTTCCAATAGCAGTGGATGTCAAGCCTGCCCTTGGAATATGTCATATAGCTTGCAGGCGGCAGCTCCTTGATATCCTTAAAAATACCCTTTCCGATTGTTTTGGCAGGCCCCAGCATAAAGATTTCATTAAGTCCGTCTTCATCCACAACCGGCTTTATATTCGGCATACATAGTAAGCTGTTTATTCTGCTGGCAAAGGAAAACTGGTCACCCTTTTTCGCGTAATATAATGGCTTTACACCAATTCTGTCACGGGCAGCAAACAGTCTTTTACTCTGCACATCATAAACTGCATAAGCAAAAATTCCATTCAGCTTTTTTACACTTTCCTCCTGCCACTTATCAAAGGCCTTCAGTACCACCTCTGTGTCACAGTGAGTATCAAATTCATATCCGCAGGAGACAAGAGCCTCCCTTACCTCCTCTGTATTATAAAGCTCGCCGTTATATACAATGATATATTTGCCAAACTGCATTGGCTGGCTTCCCTTTTCAACATCAATTACCGCCAGCCTGCGATGTATTAACGCCGCATCTCTGTCGATATATTCGCCTTTACCATCCGGACCCCTGAGCTTCAGCGTATCGCTGACACGCTCTATCATTGGTCTTTCTGCTCTTAAATCTATGGACTGGGATAAAATTCCTGCTATTCCGCACATATATAAATCACCTCTGCATATTATATGTGAATTGGAAAAAATCGTTAAATGTTAATTGCAGTTGACAAACTTCCAATACAAATTGCTGGTATTTCAGCGCAAATTATGATATATTGAATTTAAACAGACAAACAATAATTCAATGTATACCTATTGAATAAATAAAAATATTTGGCGGTAATAATATGACTTTAGGCAACCGATTATACGAAATGCGAAAATCAAAGGGACTGTCTCAGGAAAAGGCGGCTGAAATACTTGGAGTAACCAGACAAACCATCTCAAAATGGGAAACAAATCAGTCCACCCCTGATTTTGACAAAATCCTGCCTTTGTGCGATTTGTATGAAATAAGCACAGATGAACTGGTAAAGGGTATAAAAGCAGAAGAAAATCCTCCCAAGGAATACAATAATCCGTATGGCAATGACTATGATTCAGTACATTATGACACTTCCGCCGTTGACAGCAATGACGATAGTATTGAAAAAAGCAAGCGAAAATCCTCGCTGCTCATCGCTATAGCAATCGGTCTTTACATCATATCTGTAATACCATTTTTTATATTTGATAATTCCAAGCCTATGCTATGCACCTTTTTTCTAATCGTAGCTGCAGCAACTGTGCTTGTTGTTTTTGGTGCGATGTCCAAAACAAAGCAGCAGATAAATCAGCTGGTAACAAAGGAGCATCGCCTGTATAAGCAAATCACAACTATACTATCCGGCATCACCTTAATCCTATATATGCTTATCAGCTTTTTAACAAAAGCATGGCAGATTACATGGCTCATGTGGGTAATTTATGGCATTGTATGTGAAATAATTAAACTGATTTTTACATTGAAAGGAAACGAAGCAAATGACGCAGAAAAATAACAGAGGAATTATTATCACTCTGATTGTATTGCTCAGCACAATTGTTATACTGCTCAGTGCAATTATGATTTACGCGATATGCGGAGGGTCTTTGTCACTGCTGAAAAATCATTATAGCGTAATGGAAAACAGCCAAATTATTTATGATGAAAGCTACAGCGCAGACCAAATAAAGGATATCGTCATTCGTTCTGCTGCAGGTGATATTACAGTCAAAAGCAGCAGTGATGACACTATCCGAATAACTGCTAAGGGATATAACAGCGACCTGATGAATGTCAGCAGCGATAATGAAGCTTTAATTGTGAAAAGCGAATCCCTGAACAAAAGCAATATGAATTGGTTTTCAAATTCACGCACCCACGGCGTTGATATTGAATTGTATATTCCTGAAAATCTGAACAGTCTTGATATAGCATCACAATTCGGAGATGTAGAAATTGACAGCAGATTGATTACTGATCTTAAAATCTCAACTGATTATGGAGATATCAAGGCAAAATATCTTGAAGGAAGCTTTGATCTGCACACCGATTTAGGCGACATTGATATTGACCAAATTAATATTAATTCACAGTCATCGGCTACTACAGACCTGGGTGATATAGATATTCATTTCACCAACAATATTAAAATAGAGGGAGAAACCTCTCTTGGTAATTGTGACATAAAAAACAGTGACAGCCGGGCAGAAATCATTTTAACAGCCAAAACAGATTTGGGCGATATTGAAATCAACTGAGCAAAAATTAAAGGAGAAGAAAGCGAACTTTCTTCTCCTAAATTATTTTTATTTATACTTTTCTTTTGCCTTTTTTATAAACCCCTAAAATTTGAGGATTATCCTCATTCAAAACATTTCTGTCAAGAACAATAAAATCTGCCTGCTGCCCCGCTTCAAGAATCTTACAGCTGGCATGGCTGTCATCATAATAAAGCATATCGTTAACCAAAGGCAGAACATAGCCATTATTCAGATCAACCACCTTGGCATTGTCATAGCAAAGCGGCGTATTGTATCCGACATAAACGATTTCCTTACCATGCGTAACCATTACAGAATATATTGCGCCTTCACTGTTCAGTGAAATAAAGTTTGCATTTTTATAAACAATGGTCATAAACGTACTCCATCAGATTATATTACACTGCAATCATAATACAAACGAATGAATTTGTCAATATAATAAAAATCTGCTCAAATTCTGCAAATATCAATCACATTATAGCAGGATAATCTGCAGAATTATAAATTGCCAACACTTATTTAATGATATCTGCCAGTGCCTCCAGAGCCTGAATATCCTCGTCCTTAACCCTTGTTTTAATTGTAACAACCTTATCAACCAAGGTTATGTTCTTCATACTTTCAAATTCAGCCTTCATAGTCCTTACCGCACTTGGAGCCCATGACGCATTTTCAACAAGTGCAACACGTCTGTTCTGGAAAGCCTTGCTTTTTAAATGATGCAGGAAGTCACTCATCGGAGCAAAAACACCGCCGTCATAGCTGGATGCCATACATAAAAGTGTGCTGTGACGGAAAGCATCCTCCACACATTCCGCAATATCATCTCTGGACAAATCTGCAATTGCTACCCGAGGACAGCCCTTGGCTTCCAGAATTTTCTTCATTTTTTCTGCAGCCTGTGCAGTATTGCCGTGAATGGATGCATATGCAATAAATACACCCTCATCCTCCGGCTCATAGGATGACCATGTGTTGTACAGCTTTAACACTTCAGGAATCGTATCTGTCAGAATAGGGCCATGCAAAGGACAGATTGTATTTATTTCAAGACCTGCTGCTTTTTTCAGCACAGCTTGTACAGGTATACCGTATTTGCCGACAATATTAAAATAATATCTTCTTGCTTCACAGGACCAGCCCTCATCTGCATCCATTGCACCGAACTTACCAAAAGCATCTGCTGAGAACAAAGCCTTCTCACTGCTTTCATAGCTCATCATAACCTCAGGCCAATGCACCATAGGTGCCATAACAAAGGTTAATGTGTGACTGCCGAGTTCAAGGGTTTCACCCTCATTTTTTGCAATAATTTTGCTTTCGTCCACATCAGCAAACTGGGGCAGCATTGCCTTTGCCTTGGCAGAGCAAACAATCTCTATATCCGGATATAAATGCACAATTGCATCAATGTTTCCGGAATGGTCAGGCTCAAGGTGCTGAACCACCAAATAATCAGGTACTTTGCCGTCTAAAGCATTCTGCAAATTCTGAAGCCACTGCTCACCCACAATACGGTCAACTGTGTCCATAACTGCGATTTTTTCATCAAAAATAATATACGAATTATACGCCATACCATTTGGAACAATATACTGACTTTCAAATAAATCCAAGTCATATACACTTGCACCAATATATTTGATATTATCAGAAATTTCTATTTTCATAATTTAACATTCTCCTGTATTTTCTAAAATTTAAATATGCAAAATGGCTGTAGCCAGCCCGAAATAAACCAATAAGGAAAGTGCATCCATCACCGTTGTAATAAACGGAGAAGAAATAACAGCCGGGTCGAGCTTCATTTTCTTTGCTAAAATAGGGAAAGCACATCCAACCATTTTTGCAAAAATAATTTCAATAACCAGCGTAAGACTGATAACCAAATCCACCTTAACGGTAATACCATCCATACCCAAAAGGGACTTGTCAATCAACCAAATCTTGACAAAATTAACCGCCGCAAGTGTGATACCGCATACCATACCTACTCTGAACTCTTTCCACATAACCTTAAAAATATCCTTAAAGTCTATCTCTTTAATTGAAAGAGCTCGAATAATAACCGCACTTGCCTGCCCTCCTGCGTTACCGCTTGTACCGGTCAGCATGGGGATAAACGAGGTAAGAATAATCAGTGCCGACAGCTTATCCTCAAAAGCATTTAAAATCATACCTGTAAATGTGGCACTAACCATAAGAAACAGCAGCCATAAAATTCTCGATTTCCAGGTTTCAAAAACACTCATCTTCAGATAAGGCTTTTCGTTTGGCATAATCGCGTTCATCTTATGGATATCCTCGGTACTCTCGTCTACCAAGACGTCCATAGCGTCATCGACGGTAATAATACCTACAAGCCTCTGCTCCATATCCACAACAGGCAGAGCAAGAAAATCGTACTTGCTGAACAAATCTGCCGCGGTTTCCTGGTCATCATGGGTGTTGATATAGATAACATTGGTCTCCATCAGGTCTTCAATTTTATCTTCCTGTTCGTGCAGCAAAAGCTCCTTTACAGTTATTACACCAATCAAATGTCTTGATTTATCTGTTACATAACAGGTATATATCGTTTCTTTATCCACACCGGTGCGTCTGATACGCTTAAAGGCATCCTCAACCGTGTTATCCTTTTTCAGGTCTACAAACTCCGGTGTCATAATGGAGCCGGCACTATCCTCAGGATATTTTAACAGCGTGTTGATTGATGCTCTTGTCTGACTGTCTGTATTGCGTAAAATTCTTTTAACAATTGTTGCAGGCATTTCCTCGATAATATCAACCGTATCATCAAGATAAAGCTCATCAATAACCTCTCTAAGCTCCGTATCGGAAAAGGCACGAATTAACGCTTCCTGCGTATCACCATCCAGCTCAACAAAGGTCTCTGCCGCCTCCTCCTTCGGAAGCAGACGAAACAGCAGAATTCTCTGTTCATTTTGAAATTCATCAAATATTAAAGCAATATCAGCCGGGTTAAAATCGGATAATATCTGTTTTATTTTAGAATAATTTTTGCTCCTGTAAAGAGATGAAATTTGTTCTATTATTTCTTCTAATGTGATTTCCTCAAGATTCATAATAGCATCTCCTTCCATTTTATTGATAAATCAAAAACTATTTATCATCACGATAGAACGACACCTCGTCCTTATCCATTGGATTAATTGTAATCCTTTTTGTTACTGCAAACAAAATAAGAATAATAATTACCCCTGCAACTATACCGCCTATTGTAATCATAAATTCAGGCTTTTCATAAATTCTTGTTCCCTCTACAAAGGACTTGAAATCCTCCTGGGACATTTCAAATTTAATGTCCTGCGTTGTTTTATTTACACGCTTTATACTTAATGTATATTCCTTTTTGCTTCCGTCAGAGGCAATACAGGTCAGGGTTATCTTGGGCGCCTGATCCGGTGTAAGCGTCAGCTCTATCGGTGCACAATACGCATTTGTATCACTCGTTACAGGCGTAATTGTAATTTGTGTCAAATCCGACGGAATATACAAATTGTACGACGTATCCTCGTCATTCAGCTGGGGTGACAGCTCACCATATAAAGCATAAATAGACCGCAGGTTATTGTTGCTATTTATCTCAACTGCAGGGGGATTGGAATACATAAAGTTATATATTCTGCTTCCTGCATCATACTGCAGTGTAGCTGTAATTCCGATTTGATGATTTGTTTCGTTATAAATATAATTTATAAAAATATCCGCGTCACCCTTAATGCCATATTTCTCCAGTGTTGGAGAAGTAGTATTGTCATTAAGCGTAATAGTATATTCCTGCTGCTCTTCATTAAAAGGTGTGTCAATAACTGCATTTTTAAAGCTGATTGCTGCCAGTGCAGGTGAATCATCAAGGGCAAAGACACTTATAGGCGAAAGTATCATATACACAAGAACAAGTGTAATCCATAGAACCGAACTGATTTTCGCCCTCATAAGCTCACCTTCATTCAAAAATAATATAATTTACAGCATCTGATTTTTCTGCAATATTCTTTGCAGCATTGATATTTTTAGCAGTTATGCAAAATACTGCATTACTGTCGCTGATATTGATTTTCTCTGTCTTTTCTTTCCATTCCTGCTCAGCGGCTTTTGCACTGTTTGAAGCAATATTGATATCTACTGCCTGCAGGAACTTAACATTATCACCAAAATCCTTATACAGTCTTGCACTCAAAGCCTCAAAACCGTCATTGTAGTTATCTGTTAACTCCTCAGGCAAATCATAATTATCCAAAAGAAATACCGTTATTCCATTTCCGATTGACTCTTCAATAATGCTTTTGATATAACTGTAGCCATTGGCACTGTCCGGATTGATATATGTATTTCCTACAGTGTCCTTGTATAGTTTCCCATTTACTGTTACCGCAGCGGATAAATCTGCATTTGGTGCAACATTATCCATATAACAAGATATTCTGCCAACAGGAATAATATCATTATCACCAAACATCTTAACCGCCTCGGCTATCGCACTGGAGGGTGACAAAATACCCCCATAAGCATCTGCAGTAGCAAGACTGCTTATATATCCCAAGGTTCCGTCATTCCTTTTAAGGTCAAACATAACAGAGGAATAACCGGCTTTATTCAGATTCTCAATCACCGTATTTTGCATCACACCGGCATCTAAGGAAAGAGGCTGACATTCCGCACCCTTAACCGTTATTGCAATATCCCTCAGTGCTGCTGCATTACGATTATCACGATCATCAGCTATGGGCATAGAATTAAGCTCCATATGGATATCCATTACCGTATACCCTGCACCCACCAGCAGCACACATAGAACAGCAATGATAAAGCCCTTGGAAAAGCGTTCAAAGTTCTCTTTTGTAAACCTTGGCTTGGACTGCTTTTTCTGATTTTTATCATATTTATAATTTTTTTCTTCGTCCGTGATATATTTATCAGCAAACTGTATTTTTCTTCCGACAGGTACTTCTGTCCACTTCTGATTACGGTTTTTATTATTATAAAAGCGTTTTTTCTTTTTCATAATAAGTAATTACGCCCTTGCATTATTTTTTAAAATTTTTATTGTTTCTGCCGGATTTTCACTCTTAAATACAGCTGAACCGGCAACAAATACATTTGCACCTGCACTGCCTGCAATTTTAACAGTATCGGTATTTATACCGCCATCCACCTGAATATCAAGCGCAGGGCATTTTGCTCTCAGCTCTGCAATCTTAGGCATCGTGCTTTCCATAAAGCTTTGACCACCAAAACCCGGCTCAACAGTCATAACCAGCACCATAGACAGCTTGTCAAGATAAGGATACACTTCACTTACAGGGGTATTTGGCTTAACAGCCAGTGACGCCTTGCAGCCGCTGCTGATGATCTTGTCAATTGTTTTCTCTATATCGCTGTCACATTCTGTATGGAAGGTAATAATATCTGCACCGGCATCAACAAAATCGTCGATATAATCATAGGGCTTTGAAATCATCAAATGCACATCGAAAGGAACATTGCACACACTTTTCATAGCTTTAATAACCGGAGCACCTATAGAAATATTAGGCACAAAATGGCCATCCATTACATCCAGATGAATAAGATCTGCACCGCCGTTTTCACATTTTTTGAGCTCTTTTTCAAGATTTGCATAATCACTCGCAAGCATTGACGGAGAAATTTTAATATCCATAATATTTCCTTCCTTTGTAACAGTTACATTTTTGCCATTCAAATAACTATAATATTAT
>JAMPGU010000006.1 GCA_023663865.1 Clostridium sp. | reverse complement strand
CTAAAAATCCTTGACAATATTATATATAGTATATTATTATAATACTAAATTATAATAATTAATTCAATACGTGGAGGAAATATTTTGAAAATTCTTGTTATTAACTGCGGCAGTTCATCTCTCAAATATCAGTTAATGGATATGTCTGACGAATCTGTTCTCTGCAAAGGTGCTATTGAGCGTATAGGCTTAGAAATTAATGGTGGGGAAGAGAATGTTATTATTAAAGTAAATGATGAAAAGTTTACTTATGATAAAGAACTTCCTACTCATACGGATGCTTTTAACGAAGTTAAGTATATTCTTTCTATGGGTGAGCATAAGGTTATCAATTCTTTTGATGAGATTGATGCTATCGGTCATCGCTTTGTACAGGGCGGTGATAAATATACAAAGAGTGTATTGATTGATGAGGATGTTGTTGATACCGTTGACAAGCTGTCACCGCTTGCACCTCTTCATAACCCTGCAAATCTTCAGGGCTATAAGGCTTGCCTGAATGTTGTAGGCCCTGATGTACCTCAGGTTGCTGTATTTGATACTGCATTCCACAGCACAATGCCTGCTAAGGCATATATGTATGCTGTTCCTTATGAGTATTACGAAAAGTTCGGCGTACGCCGTTATGGCTTCCATGGTACATCTCATAAATATGTTTCACATAGAGTTGCTGATAAAATCGGCAAGAGCATTAAGGATTTAAAGATTATCACCTGTCACCTTGGTAATGGCTCATCCATTGCAGCTGTTAAGCACGGTAAGGTTGTTGATACATCAATGGGCTTTACTCCTCTTGACGGATTTATGATGGGTACTCGTTCCGGTGGTGTTGACCCATCCGTTGTTACATTTATCGAGAAGAAGCTGGGTCTCACTCCTGATGAGATGGATACAGTTCTTAATAAGAAGTCAGGTGTAAATGCGATTTCCGGTGTTTCCTCTGATGACAGAGATATCTGTGCAGCACAGGCTCAGGGTAATGACAGAGCAATTCTTGCTCACGAGATGCAGGCATATGAAATTGCTAAGTTTATTGGCTCTTATGTTGCTGCAATGAATGGTGTTGATGCTATCGTTTTCACCGGTGGTATTGGTGAAAATGGCGTATGGCTTCGCTCTAAGGTTTGCTCTTATCTTGGTTATCTCGGTATTGATATTAATGAGGCTGTTAATGCAAAGACACAAAAGGGTGCTGAGGCAGAGCTTACAGATCCGCTTGATAAGGTAAGAGTATTCATTCTTGCAACGGATGAGGAGCTTACTATTGCAAGAGATACTGCAGAGATTGTTTCTGCTCTTAAATAAGTTTTTAGGTATATTTATATAAAATTAAAGAAGGAGGAGTTTTCAATGCCAGAGATTAAGTATGAGGTAACAGAGCACCTTGGTGTAATTTCTGAAACCACAAGAGGCTGGACCAGAGAAGTGAATATGATTTCATGGAACGGACGTGAGCCAAAGATTGACGTTCGTGACTGGTCACCGGATCACACTAAGATGAGTAAAGGCATTACTTTCACTGTTGAGGAAGTTAAAGAATTTACTAAATTAGTTGAAAAGCTTTAATGTAACAGAACTTTAAGGGCAGCAAAACCTTGTTGCCCTTGAACTTTTGTTTGGATTTAATTTGGATTAAGATAACGATTTATAATCGAGGTATATAAAATGGAATGGACATCATTAAATGATTTAAGAGAGAAGTATTTATCTTTCTTTGAAAGCAAGGGTCACCTTAGATTGCCCAGCTTTTCATTAGTACCAAACGGAGACAAGAGCCTTTTGCTTATCAATTCCGGTATGGCACCTATGAAGAAGTATTTTACAGGTGAGGTAACCCCTCCGAGAAAGAGAGTTACAACCTGTCAAAAGTGTATACGTACACCTGATATTGAAAATGTAGGTAAAACTGCACGTCACGGTACTTTCTTCGAAATGCTCGGCAACTTCTCATTTGGTGATTATTTTAAAAAGGAAGCGACTGCATGGGCGTGGGAATTTTGTACTAAGGTTCTTGATATGCCTGTTGATAAGCTTTACGTAACCATATATGAGAATGACGATGAAGCCTTTGATATTTGGACAAAACAGAATGGTGTTGCACCTGACCATATTGTAAGACTTGGTAAGGCAGATAATTTCTGGGAGCATGGCTCAGGTCCTTGCGGTCCTTGCTCTGAAATTCACTTTGACCGTGGTGAAAAGTATGGCTGCGGCAAGCCTGACTGCGGTCCCGGCTGTGAGTGTGACAGATATGTAGAATTCTGGAATAATGTGTTTACACAGTTTGATAATGACGGTAATAACAACTACACACCGCTGGCGCATCCGAATATTGATACAGGTATGGGTCTGGAGCGTTTGGCTTGCATTATGCAGGATGTTGACAATATTTTCGAGGTTGATACCGTTCAGAATATTATGAAAAAAATCAGCGAGATTGCCGGAGTAAAGTATCATGAGGATGAGAAAAATGATATATCTCTTCGTGTAATTACAGACCATGTTCGTTCATCAACCTTTATGATTGGCGACGGCGTTATTCCGTCAAATAACGGACGAGGCTACGTTCTTCGCCGTCTCATCAGACGTGCGTGCCGTCATGGCAGATTGCTGGGTGTGAACGAGCCGTTCCTGTACAAAGTGTGTGATACCGTTATTCAGGAAAATGAGACTGCTTACCCTGAGCTGAAGGATAAGGCTGAGCTGATTACAAAGGTTATTCTCGCAGAGGAAGAGAGCTTTGGCAAAACGATAGATGCAGGTCTTGCTCTGCTTGATGAGTATATTAACAATATGGATGGCAAGGTATTCTCAGGTGAAGATGCCTTTAAGCTGAATGATACCTATGGTTTTCCACTTGATTTAACCAAGGATATCCTTGAGGAAAAGGGGATTACCGTTGACGAGGATAAATTCAATGCCCTTCTTGCCAATCAGAAGGCAACAGCCCGTGCTGCACGTAAGGATGCAGGTGCTGATGCTTGGAAGGGTGAGTCCGTAAAAATTGATGCAGATAAAACAGAATTTGTAGGCTATACTGATTTTGAATGTGATGCAAAGGTGCTTGCAATTGTTAACGCTGATGGTGAGCTTGTGCAAATGCTTGGCGCAGGTGAGCAGGGTACAGTTGTGCTTGATAAGACACCATTCTATGCACTGTCCGGCGGACAGGTTGGCGACAGTGGTGTTATCAAGGCAGATGACAGCAATGTGTTTATCGTTGCCGATACTGCCAAAAATGCAGATAATATTTATCTGCACAGCGGTAATGTTTCAAAGGGAATTATTACAGTTGGTGACACAGTAAATGCAAGTATCAATGAAAACAGACGTAAAGCAATTATGCGAAATCATACTGCTGCTCATCTTCTTCAGGCAGCACTTCGTCAGGTGCTTGGTACACATGTTGAGCAGGCAGGTCAGCTTGTGAATGAACACGAGGTTCGTTTTGATTTTACACATTTCAATCCGATGTCTGCAGAAGAGCTTATAAAGACGGAGATGCTTGTTAACGACTTCATTATGAAAGCACAGCCTGTTACTATGCAGGAAATGCCCATTGAAGAAGCAAAGAAAATGGGCGCAATGATGCTTTTCGGTGAAAAGTACGGAGATATTGTCAGAGTTGTTCAGGCAGCTGATTTTTCAACAGAATTTTGCGGCGGTACGCATGTTTCAAACAGCGGTAAGCTGGGCTTGTTCAAGATTGTATCAGAGGCTTCTGTTGCTGCCGGTGTACGCAGAATTACTGCTGTTACAGGACTGGGTCTTTTGAATTATCTTAATACAAATGAAGCACTGGTTAAATGTACAGCTGCTGTACTTAAATCCGGTGAAAGCGATATTGAGAACAAGATTGCTGCGCTTATGACAGATAATAAAGAAAAGGACAGAGAAATTCAGCGTCTTAATGCAGAGCTTACAAAGCTGAAGAGTGCGGATATGTTCTCTAAGCCTGTAGATATTGACGGACTCGAGCTGTATACTGCTAAGGTTGACGGCACAACTCCTGATGCACTTCGTGCAATGGGCGATGATTTGAAAGCTAAGGGAGACAACGTGATTGCAGTTATCGCAGGTGTTAACGGTGATAAAGCGAATTTAGTTGCTGTCTGCGGAAAGAATGCGATTGCAAAGGGTGTAAAAGCAGGAGACCTTGTTCGTGAAATTGCGAAGCTTGCCGGCGGTGGCGGCGGAGGAAGACCGGATTCTGCTATGGCCGGTGCTAAGGACTTAACCAAGCTTGACAGTGCAATGGATGCTGTAGAGCGTGTTGTTCAGTCCATGATTAAGTAAAGGAGAATGGATATGTGTTTGTTTTGTGAAATTGTTGCCGGTAATATTCCATCAACAAAAATTTATGAAGACGATATGATTCTCGCTTTTAAGGATATTAATCCGGTTGCACCTGTGCATACAATCGTTGTTCCTAAGGCACATATTGATTGCGCAAACGGTGTTAACAGTGAAAACAGCAAATATGTTGCTCATATTTTTGAAAAAATTCCTGAGATAGCAAAGCTTCAGGGTATTGAGTCTTATAGAATTATCAATAACTGCGGTGAGGATGCAGGACAGACTGTTATGCATCTGCATTTCCACTTGGTTGGCGGCATTAAACTGGGAGAGGCAATAATATGAGTAATGATTTTTACGAATTGAAAATTGCCGGTGTGGAGCGAAGGCTAAAAAAGTTTCCTGTTTCAGACACGCTTGATATTGCAGCTTTCATTTTATTTGGCGATGTTGAATTGACAGAGGCTTGTGCCAAAGCTCTTTTGGACAAGGCTCCGGAGTTTGATTATATTGTTACGCCTGAGGCGAAATCAATTCCTGTTGCTTATGAAATGAGCAGAATTTCAGGTAAGAAGTATATCGTGGTACGCAAGGATGTAAAGGTGTATATGGACAATCCTGTTAAGTTTACTGTAAGAAGTATCACCACGCAGAAGGAACAGTCTTTATATCTGGGACATGAGGACGGCGATTTGCTTAATAACAAAAGGGTTTTGATTGTTGATGATGTTATATCAACGGGTGAGAGCCTTAAAGTTGTACAAGGACTTGTTAAAGCCTTTGGCGGTAATATTGTTGCATCCTGCGCACCTTTGGCAGAGGGCGATGCGGCTGACAGAGATGATATTATATATCTTGAAAAATTGCCGTTGTTCTTTAAGTAATATTATTTGTTTTAACTGATTTTTTACCCAAGGATGGTTATACTATCCTTGGGTGATTTTTTTATGAGCAAGGATAGTAAAAAAGTAGCAATAGTCGGTGTTGGTATGGTGGGAATGAGCTTTGCCTATTCTCTTTTGAATCAAAATATTTGTGAAGAGCTTGTGTTGATAGATATAGATAAAACAAGGGCAAGAGGAGAGGCGAGTGACTTGTCCCATGGTTTGCCCTTTGCACCCGGCACTATGAAAATATATTCCGGTGAATATGCGGATTGCTGTGATGCAGATTTGGTTGTTATTTCAGCAGGTGCACCGCAGGAGCAGGGGGAGAGCAGACGTGATTTGCTTCAAAAGAATTATAAGGTGTTCCGGTCAATTGTGGAGCCTATCGTTTCAAGCGGATTTAATGGTGTGTTTCTGGTTGCTACAAATCCGGTTGATATTATGACACAGGTGGTTTATAATCTGTCAGGCTTCCCTGCAGAACGTGTAATCGGATCGGGTACTTCTCTTGATTCTGCACGATTAAAGTACATTATAAGTGATTACTTTAAGGTCAATCCTAAAAATATTCATGCCTATGTTATCGGTGAGCATGGTGACAGTGAATTTGTTGCATGGAGCAATGCTTTTATTTCAGTGAAGCCCCTTGTCAGTCTTCAACAGGAAAAGCCTGAGCTTATGGAGGATATGAAAAAAATAGCTTCTGAGGTTCGCGATTCAGCCTACGAAATTATCAAGGCAAAGGGTGCAACCTATTATGGAATCGGTATGGTACTGGCAAGATTGACAAGAGCTATTTTGTTTGATGAAAATTCTGTTTTCACTGTCTCAACGCTTTTAAAGGGCGAATATGGCTGCAGCGAAATTTATGTGGGTGTTCCTGCAGTAATCAACCGCAGCGGTGTCAGGGAAGTATTGGAAATTAATCTGTCACAGGACGAAAGGGATAACTTTGACAAATCCATAAAAATTCTGGGAGAAATGAAAGAGGAGATAGGTTTGTAACCTATCTCCTCTTAATTCTTTTATGTTAGTTGTTATCAATTACGTAAGTGCCGTCAATCATAACTGCTATGGCATAGCTGCCGAATTTATAATATTTTTTTATGCAGTTGTTAAAATTCAGATAGTCACTTACCGTATAATTTGTGCCATCAATTTTTCTAACCTTGTTGTTGTCACAGCATATATACAGACTGCCGTCATCATAGCATATATGACTGGGCTTAATAAAGGTTTTTGCGTCTACACCGCCAATCCTTAAATCAACCTTCATATTTTGGCAGGAATAGCGTATTACGCAGTTTTCTTCCGTGCATACGCTCCAAAAATATTTTCCGTCCAGTGATAAGCATTTGATTGGCTTTTGATGATAATCAAATGTACCGCTCCAGTCAAGCTCTCCGTCTCTGTCAAATATTCCTGCCTCGCCGTTGGGATAAATTGCCAGCACACGTCTGTCATAAAGCACAGCAGCTTCGCACTGAACAAAGTTAGGAATGATTTCGCTGATTCTTTTGAAATTAGAACCGAATTTTTTTAACAGATAAGCACCCTTAGTTGATACATCTATACTTTTTTTCACAAAATCAACTACAGAATATTTTACCTTATACTGTGATGGAGTTGCCAAAGGAACTTTTTCTACAATGATTGCAGAGGTGTCGCTGTATTTTACAACATCAATGATTTCCTTATTACTAATGAGCTCCACACTAGTCAACCTCCTTGATTGGTTTGGCGTTATTCGTAAGATAGCCCAGAGTTAAAAGACTGTCGGTTAAATGCACATTTTCCACAAGTACATCGGGGTGAGCCATTGCAATATCAAAGTTTGAAAAATTCCAAAAGCTCTTTATTCCCAGCTTAACCAGCAAATCTGTAAGCTCTCTCATATCGTTTGAGGGAATACAGGTAACTGCACAGGTTGGATGATTGTCTATACAAAAGTTCTCGATATAGTCAATATTCCTGATAGGTATACCTTTAATCATATTTCCGCAAAGCGCTTCGTTTTTATCAAAAATACCGATTAGCTTGAAACTGCTGTTTTTGGAAAAAATCTTATTTGTTACAGCCTTTCCAAGATTTCCTGCGCCAATAAGAATTGTTTTTATCTCATGATCAACACAGAGGATTTCACCGATTTTAGCGTGAAGCTCAGGAACATTATAACCATATCCCTGCTGTCCGAATCCGCCAAAGCAGTTAAAGTCGTGTCTGATTTGAGAGGCAGTCAGTCCCATTCTGGCTGCAAGCTCCTTAGAGCTTATTCTCACAATTCCGTTTTCCTTCAGGGACTGCAAAAATCTGTAGTAGCGCGGCAAACGCTTGATAACAGATATTGAAATGTCATTCTTATTTGCCATTTTTAGCCCTCTCTTCAATTTACTTAGAAGTGCTTATTTTGTCATATTCGTAATGGTTTCCATTACATAATCACCGAATTCACTGCAGGTGCAGCCGTTGTCTCTGCCGGTAATGGTAAGCTTTTTCTCCTCAAACATACATTTGTCAAGTGCAGCCTCAAGTGCATTTGCTTCCTTCTGATATCCTATGTGTGACAGAAGCATAACGGATGCACGAAGCATAGAACAAGGGTCTGCATATTGACCTCTGCCTTCCTTAATCATTCTTGGTGCTGAACCGTGAATAGCCTCAAACATAGCATATTTTTTACCAATGTTTGCAGAGCCGGCAGTACCAACACCGCCCTGGAACTCAGCAGCCTCATCTGTGATGATATCGCCATAGAGGTTAGGAAGAACAAATACCTTGAAATCCTTTCTTCTCATTGGGTCAATGAGCTTAGCTGTTGTAATGTCTACATACCAGTCATCTGTTACGATATCAGGATATGCCTCGCCGATTTTCTGTGCTGTTTTCAGGAATTTACCGTCAGTTGTCTTAATGATATTTGCCTTTGTAATGATAGAAACCTTGCCCTTGTTATTCTTCTTAGCATAATCATAAGCAAGCTTTGCAATTCTCTCACAGCCTTCCTGCGTTGCTACTGTGAAATCAACGGCAAGATCGTCAGTGATGTTAACACCATGAGAGCCTACAGCATAACCGCCCTCGGTATTCTCTCTGAAGAAGGTCCAGTCAATGCCTTCCTCTGCAACTCGAACAGGTCTCATATTTGCAAATAAGTCAAGCTCTTTTCTCATAGCAACATTTGCAGATTCAACATTCGGCCATGGATCGCCTGCTCTTGGTGTAGTTGTAGGGCCTTTCAAAATAACGTGACAGCTTTTCAACTCCTCAAGAACATCATCCGGGATTGCCTTGTTGCAGGCAGCACGGTTTTCAATCGTAAGACCGTCAATTTCCTTGAATGCAACCTTTCCTCTTGCAACCTCATCCTTTAATAAGAATGCAAGTACTCTTTCGCTTTCCTTAGTGATTACAGGACCGATTCCATCACCGCCGCAGATACCGATAACGATGGTATCAAGTGCGTCGTAATCTGTAAAATCCTTGTCCTCTTTAATCTTCTTTGCACGTGCGAGCTGTGCCTCCATTAAGGAACGGAATTTTTCAACAGCTTCGTCAATTGCTTTTTTTTCGTCAACCATAGTTATACTCCTTTGATTTATGTGTTTTATTTGTTAATCTCTCTGGTGTAGTCTAAGAGACCGCCGCATACAAGCATTGCTCTCTGTCTGTCAGAGAGGTGAGATGTGTTAAGCTCGTACGCTTCACCCTTTGTTATATTCTTCAATACAACAGGCTTGTTGTTTTCAATAGCGTCCTTGATGTTTGGAAGCGAAAGCTCATCCATCTGGTCAATCTTATCGTAATCAGCCTCATCCTTGAATGTGAATGGCAGAATACCTGCATTTACGAGGTTTGCTACATGAATACGTGCAAAGCTCTTGGTGATAACAGCCTTAACGCCGAGATAAAGAGGCACAAGTGCAGCATGCTCTCTGGAGGAACCTTGTCCGTAGTTTGCACCACCAATAATAAAGCCTTTGCCCTCAGCTTTGATTCTTTCAGGGAATGTCTCGTCGCAGACAGCGAAGCAGTATTGTGAAAGGTGAGGAATGTTTGAACGATAAGGAAGTATTTTAGCACCGGCAGGCATAATGTGGTCTGTTGTAATATTATCCTCCACTTTAAGCACAGCCTTGGCAGTAATTTCCTCAGGCAGCGGCTCGGTCTTTGGGAATGGCTTGATGTTCGGACCGCGAAGTACCTCTACATCAGCAGCCTCCTCAGCAGAAGCAGGAGCCTCAATCATATTATCATTTACAATGAACTTTTCAGGCATTGTGATTTCAGGCGCATCGCCAAGCTCTCTTGGGTCTGTAAGATATCCTGTAAGTGCAGATGCTGCAGCAACCTCAGGAGAAACAAGATAAATTTTTCCGTCCTTTGTGCCTGAACGTCCCTCAAAGTTTCTGTTAAAGGTACGAAGTGATACACCTGCAGAGTTTGGTGACTGACCCATACCAATGCAAGGTCCGCATGCTGATTCAAGAATTCTTGCGCCGGCATTAATCATATCGGATAATGCACCGTTGAGTGCAAGCATATTCAGAACCTGCTTTGAACCCGGAGCAATACAAAGTGAAACAGACGGGTCAACGGTTTTGCCCTTCAGTATAGATGCAACCTTCATCATATCGACAAAGGAAGAGTTTGTGCAGGAGCCGATTGCAACCTGGTCAACCTTAATCTTTCCGATTTCATCTGTTGTTTTTACCTGGTCAGGCATGTGAGGACATGCAGCCATTGGTGTGAGTGCGCAAAGGTCAATGTCAATGATTTCATCATATTCTGCATCAGCATCAGGCTGAATTTCTACCCAGTCATTTTCTCTGCCCTGTGCCTTTAAGAAAGCAAGGGTGATTTCGTCGGATGGGAAGATAGAGGTGGTTGCACCAAGCTCAGCACCCATATTTGTTATAGTTGCTCTTTCAGGTACAGAAAGGGTCTTAACGCCCTCGCCGCCGTATTCAATAATCTTGCCGACACCGCCCTTAACACTCATAATTCTGAGTACCTCAAGAATAACATCCTTTGCAGATACCCAAGGCTTGAGATAACCGGTAAGATTAATTTTTGTCATTTTCGGCATCGGAATATAATATGTACCGCCGCCCATAGCAACAGCTACGTCAAGTCCGCCGGCACCCATTGCCAGCATGCCGATTCCGCCGCCGGTAGGTGTGTGGCTGTCAGAGCCGATTAAGGTTTTGCCCGGGATACCGAATCTTTCAAGGTGTACCTGATGGCAGATACCGTTACCCGGTCTGCTGAAATAAATACCGTGCTTCTTTGTCACAGACTGAATATATCTGTGATCGTCCGCATTTTCAAAGCCGGTCTGCAGTGTGTTGTGATCAATGTAAGCAACAGATTTTTCTGTCTTAACTCTGTCAACACCCATTGCCTCAAATTCAAGGTATGCCATTGTGCCTGTGGCATCCTGTGTCAATGTCTGGTCGATTTTAAGACCGATTTCAGTTCCAACGGTCATCTCGCCCTCAACAAGGTGGGATTTAATTAATTTTTGTGCAAGTGTAAGTCCCATTGATAAAAAATCCTCCTAATTGTTCATAAAATTAACAAAGTTATTTTAGTACATTTGACCCGCCCTGTCAATGCAGATTACAAAAATGTAATATAAGTTTTTATATTATATAATTCATTTCTTGCTTTTGCTCGGTGATTATGTTACATTTAGCTTAGGGGGACTTTGTTATGAAAAAGTTGATTGCATTCTTTTTATCCGTGTCCATCATTTTCGGCAGCTTTACTTTTGCTGCGGATATATTCACTCCCGCTGTTGAAACAGTAACAAAAGAACAAGCATATCAATTTGCTGACGAGTTAAAGGAAATGAATTCAGAAGAATATGATGTTTCAAACAGATTAATAGTCAGTGCGAATAAGGATATTGATTATTTGGATGCTGTTGATACAGCAACAGGAATTGAGGGACTTTATGTCCTTCAATTCCCGAATAACCAATCAGCAAATAAAGCATACATTTATTATGATTCGTTATCCTATGTAAACTATGTAGAATATGATGCCGAAATAGGAAATATTTTATGCAACACTACTTCTAAAGAAAATTTTGACTTTACTCCAGATTGCTACAGTACAGTAAACCAAAATATTGATGATGCAATAAAATTGTTAAATCAAGAAGATTTTGAGTTGGAAGAAATACGTATAGGTGTTATTGATTCAGGAATTGCAAAAACAAAGATAACAAAAAGCAGACTTGACGGCGGATATTCGTTCCTTGATGGATATTTAGATGATGGTTCAGATGATAGGAGTGGTCATGGTACAAAAGTTTCTGGAACAATAATACTGAACACTCTCGATAATGTCAGATTATACGCATATCAAATTATTAATGCAAATGGAACATGCTCATTGTCTGCTTGTGCGTCAGCTGTATATTTAGCGGTTGCCGATGGATGCAAAATATTAAATAATAGTTATGCATTCACCAGAGCATTATCAAAAGAAAAAAGTGTCATTGTTGAAGCTTTTGAATATGCAGAAAAAATGAATGTTGTTTGCATAGCTGCTGCTTCTAATGAAGGAAAAGATATAAGCAGTATTGATAATTTACTTCCTGCAAGAATTGACACAGTTATAACAGTAGGTGCTAATGCATATGATAACAAAATTGCATCTTTCAGTAATTTCGGCGATGGTGTAGATATATATGCAACAGGTTCCGGTATGACAAGTTATGATAATAACGGAAAACTAACTAATAGTTGGAATGGAACTTCGGCTGCCGCACCTGTTATCAGTTCAATATGCTCTTTGATTGTTATGGTAAAACCTGATATCATAGTTGATGAAATAAAACAATTATTACTTGAAACAGGGTATTCAACAAATAATGAAAATATTTCAGATAAACAAAGAATTACTGCAGATGCTTATGGATGTGTAAAAAATTTGCTTGGTAAAGAATTAGAACAGGTCGATTTGGATTATTCTATAGAAAAAAACGATACAACAGGCTGTTCGGATATTTCTTTCACAAGTAATGATGAAAATGCAAAAATATATTATGAACTTGGACTTGGTAGTTTACCTGCAATACCATACCAAGAAATGACAGGTGCAAGTCAATATAAATATGAATTTGGTGACACAATAAACCTATCAAAGTGGCATATGATAACAGTAGCTGCTTACGCACCAGGTAAGGAAAAGAAAGTGTTTTATTTTTCTGCTCCGACATACAATGATGAAGGTGGCTATAGACTTACTCAATCATCATCAACACAGCAATATAATAAAGTTGATAGATGCCAGTTTATTGACCAAAAAGTAATTGAAGTACCTGAAAGGATAGACGGAGTTGAAATTCAGCAGATTGGTGATTGGTGCTTCATTGGGAATAAAACCGTAGAGAAAATTATATTACCAGAAACAGTAAAACAAATTAATCGATATGCTTTTGCCAACTGCCCTAATTTGAGAGAGGTAATAGCTCCTGGTGTTGAAGAGTGTGGTATGTATGTGTTTTCTAATTGCGAAAATTTAGTGAATGTAGAAATGCCAAACTTGACTTATGCTAATACAGGCTTATTTAAAAATTGTCCAAAACTTGAAACTGCTAAGCTCGGCACATTAACAGAGATTGATAACCACGCTTTTTATGGCTGTGAAAATCTTAGACTTGTTAAAACAACAAATGATGATATATCCTTTGCAGTTAACACTTTTAAGGACTGTAATAATCTAACTATTTATACGCCAGACATAACCACATCAATGTATAAATACGCTGAGGAAAGTGATATTCCTGTTATTATCTCTTTTAATTATAAATTCAAGGGCAAAAGTAATGGCAGATTTGTTTATGAGGATGCGGAGCTGGAGCATACCGTGTCCTATCCTGCTCAAACGATTTATAAGATGTGGGGCACGGACTGTATCAATCAGCCGCCCGATTATGACGAGCTGGGCTTTTTGCTTAATACGGTTGATGACAATATCCTCAATGCCAAGGATTTTGCCGTAATCTCCCAAGGGGCATGATTAAAATATAAGTGCACGATTTTATATCGTGCATTTTTATTTTAAAGTAATATTGAAATATATCTGTATTTATGTTAAAATAATATATTATTATGGAATACTTTGGGCATAAATATACAGAGGTGTATTTATGTCAAAGTTGAATTCAAATCAATCAAATGAAGAAAGTATAAATAATGAGGAAGCAGCGGAGTCTGAGGTTAGCACTGCAAGTGATTTTGAAACAGGCTCAATCACCGTTTCAAAGGATGGGCATTTTATTCACTGTCTGACCATAATCGGTCAGATTGAGGGGCATTATATTTTACCCAGTCAGAATAAAACGACAAAATACGAGCATGTCATTCCCCAACTTGTGGCTATTGAAGAAAGCAAAGAAATCGAAGGACTGCTGATTATTTTGAATACTGTCGGCGGTGATGTAGAGGCAGGGCTGGCGATTGCAGAGCTTTTATCTACCATGAAGACACCTACTGCATCCTTGGTGCTGGGAGGCGGTCATTCCATCGGTGTGCCTCTTGCGGTCAGCTGCAGAAGAAGCTTTATCGTGCCAAGTGCTACGATGACCGTGCATCCCGTAAGGATGAATGGACTTGTTCTCGGTGTTCCTCAAACCCTGTCTTATTTTGAAAAAATGCAGGACAGAATTGTAAAATTTGTTGCCAATAATTCCGGTATTGACGGCGAAAGCTTCAGAAAGCTTATGATGAAAACCGGTGAGCTTATTATGGATGTAGGCACTGTTCTTGACGGCGAGGGTGCTGTTGAATCGGGATTAATTGATGAACTCGGCGGCTTGTGCGATGCTCTTAATTTTTTGGACAAGCAGATTGAGGAGGCTTCAAATTGATTTATTCTATCATATCATTTGAGGATATTTTTTATAACGGCAAGGGTGTATGTGCCGATAATTCTCTGCGCTCAAGCAATCCCTATGATTATATAAGAGCGGGTTATTATCTTGATAACGCATCATTGTTCGGAGGAGATAACAATGTGGATTTTAAAAGCAATATTTCAGGCTATAGGGCAGGCGGTAACCTTTGTTCTGCCTGTGTCGGAAAGCGGACACAGCGCGATATTCCATAACTTTGCCGGAAGATTTACAAATGCCTGTTCACAGCTGACAGGCGTTATACATATTGGTATTGCTATTGGATTAATCGCAGCCTTTTTTAAACTGTTCAAAATGCTGTTTGTAAACTTCATAGGTGCTTGGAATGATTTGTTTCATAAAAGACTTGATGTAAAGAATATCAAGCTGGCACGAAGCTTTATGTATATGACAATTCTGTCCTTTGTTCCTATGCTGTTTTATCTCATTCCGGCAGGGAAGTACGGCACTGTTTTTGATGTGTTCCACAGAACCTCCTACAATCAGAATATAGCCGGTGAAGGTTTATGTATGCTTATGACAGGCGTGCTGCTTTTCACCACAATCGGACTTGCAGGAAAAAAGCTCAATCCGCTTCCAAGTATTGCACAGGCTTTATTGCTGGGAGTTGTGGTTTTTCTTGCAGTTCCTACGGCAGGCTGTTCCCTTATCGGTGCAGTGTTCTGTATCGGGCTGATTGTTGGATTTGATGAAAAGAATGCACTCAGATATTCTGTTGTAATGGCAGTTATGATATTGCTCGTAAGGGGCATTATTGAGCTTTGTGTAGGTGTTACAAAGGTTTCCATTGTTTCCGCAATTATCGGCTTGGTAATCGGTGCTGCCGTGTCCTATCTGACAGCAAAGCTGCTTACCTTTATTATAAAAAAGCAGCAGCTGAAATATATTGCTGTTTACGATATTGCAATTGGATTTATTTGTATGATTATTGGTGTTTTTGAAATTATTACGAAATAACAGAGGTGCGTATGGCTAATAAAAAGACAACGAAAAGTAAAGCGAAATCGAATACAAAATCACAGGCAAAGCAGAGTGCAAAAGGTGCTGTGAAAAATAATGACGAGGCACTTCGTGTAGCAGGAATTGTTATTTTTGCTTTTTCTGTAATATTCTTCTGCCTTGCAGTAATTAACGGAGACGGTGTATGGAATGTACTGCATAATGTTTATGTTGGCATTTTCGGCGTTTTTGCTGCCTGCATATTTCCGCTGATTACCGTTGTTGTATCGGTATTCTATTCCTTCGCGAATACGGACAAAGCTAAATTTATTGCAAAATCTGTCGAAAGTGTGGTAATGGTGCTTATTCTTGCCGCCTTTGTCCATGTTGTAAGAAATCAGCCCAGCGATGATTTTGCTGAGGTAATAAAGACAAGCTACAACGATGCGCCGATAACCTTTAACGGCGGATTTATCGGTGCCGTGCTTGGCTGGCTTTTGCTTTCTATGGGTAAAGCACCGGCTGTCATTCTATCCATTGTTTTGTTCCTGGTTGACTTTATGCTTTTAACCGGAATAACCGTTCGTCAGTTTTTCGCAGGCGCGGCAAAGCCTGCAAAGGTTGCTTATGAAAAGGCTGCTCCCGTAATCAGTGAGAGAAGAGAGCGCAGACGTATGAGCAAGGAAAATATTGATGTTCCGTTAGATGTTGAGCCGCCTGCAGAGGAAGTGCGCAAACCGAAAGGAAAGGGCAAAAAAAAGGTAGAGGCAGAGCCTGAAACAACATCCGTGCCAAAGGACATTATTGATGAAATTAATGCCGCTACTGCACGAAATAAGCGTGAGCGGGAAAATAAAAAAGCACCTGCTGTAAAAGAAAAGACAATTGATGAAATTGTTGAGGATGTTTCAAAGGACGATGAGGAAAAGGTAAGTAAGGCTGAGAAATTCATTGTTTCAAAGGAAGCAATGGAGAATACAGTGTCTGACTATAAGCTGCCTCCTGTAGATTTGCTGAATATAGGCAAGAAAAAATCCGTTAAAGATTCCAGCAATATGCTTAAAGAAAATGCAGAAATGCTGATTGAAACATTAAGGTCCTTTAACGTGGAAGCAACCATTACGGATATTTCCTGCGGACCGACAGTAACAAGATATGAGCTTAAACCTGCCGCAGGTATTCGTATTTCAAAGATTACCAATCTTGCTGACGATATTGCACTTAACTTGGCGGCAACGCATGTTCGTATTGAAGCACCGATTCCCGGCAAGGCTGCTGTAGGTATTGAGGTACCGAATACGGTCAAAAATGCGGTTACTATGCGAGAATTGATTGACACACCTGAGTTTGAAAAGCAGGGCTCAAAGCTGTCTGCAGGACTTGGTAAGGGCATTGACGGTCAGTGTGTTTATTGTGATATTTCAAAAATGCCGCATCTGCTTGTTGCCGGCACAACCGGTTCAGGTAAATCTGTTTGTATGAATTCTATTATTGCATCCATTCTCTACAGAGCAAAGCCTGACGAGGTTAAGTTTTTGATGATTGACCCTAAACAGGTTGAATTTTCTAAGTATGCGAATATTCCGCACCTGCTGGTTCCTGTCGTAACAGACCCCAGAAAGGCTGCCGGTGCGCTCGGCTGGGCAGTAAGCGAAATGCTCCAGCGATACCAGAGACTGTCACAGGTAGGTGTCAGGGATATCGACGGCTATAACAAGTATGTGCAAAAATATGAAGATATGGAGCCTATGCCAAAAATCTGTATTTTCATTGACGAGTTTGCAGATTTGATGATGGCTGCACCGAAAGAGGTTGAGGATTCCGTATGCCGTCTTGCGCAAATGGCTCGTGCTGTGGGAATGCATCTTGTTATTGCAACACAGCGTCCATCTGTTGATGTTATTACAGGCTTAATTAAAGCCAATATTTCATCACGTATCGCGTTGACTGTATCTTCACAGATAGATTCAAGAACAATTCTTGATACTGCCGGTGCGGAGAAGCTGCTCGGCCATGGCGATATGCTTTATGCACCGATTGGCGCAACCAAGCCCATTCGTGTTCAGGGCTGTTTTATCTCTGATGAAGAGGTTGAAGAGCTTTGTAATTTTGTTAAAAATCAGGGCGAAAGTCAGTATGACGAAAGCATTGCTAAGGAGATTGAAGCAAAAGCAGTGCAGGATAAAAAGGCTTCACCCTTTGAAAGTGAGGGTGACGGAGAACAGCTTGATGCATTGTTTGAGAAAGCTGTTGATGTTGTGCTTGAAAGCGGAACAGCCTCCACATCCTTTTTACAGCGCAAGCTTTCCGTTGGCTATGCACGCGGTGCGAAAATCATTGACCAGCTCGAAGAAAAGGGGATTATCGGAAAAGCCAATGGCTCTAAGGGCAGGGAAATCAAGATTTCCCGCCAGCAGTGGATTGAAATGCAGGCAAATGCTTCTAATAACGAATTTACTGCTGATAATACGGAGCAAATGACCTTTGAGCTGGTAGAGAATGACAACAGCTATAATGCTTTAGATGATGAAGATAATGCGGATGTAATCTCAGATAATCAGGCATATTATTATGAATCACCGGCATACAGAGATTTAAAAAATGCGTCAATGCAAAATTCCGATTTCCCCTCGGAGGATGACTAGAATTGATCATTGACAGCAGGTATTAGTAATAAATTTTGAGGATAAATATGAGTGATTTCCTTCCCATAAATAAAAAAGAAATGCTTGCAAGAGGGTGGAATGAGGTTGATTTTGTTTACATAACGGGTGACAGCTATGTAGACCATCCCTCCTTTGGTGCGGCAATTATAACCAGAGTTCTTGAAAATAAAGGCTATAAAGTTGCTGTGCTTAGCCAGCCGAATTGGAAAAGCACAGAAGACTTTACGCAGTTTGGCAAGCCAAGGCTGGGCTTTTTTGTAACCAGCGGTAATATTGACTCAATGGTGGCGCACTATACAGCGGCAAAGCGTCTCAGGCATGATGATGCATATACTGCCGGCGGTAAGGCAGGCAAGAGACCGGACAGAGCGGTGATTGTATACTCTAATATTTTGAAGGAGCTTTATCCGGATTCTCCTGTAATCATCGGAGGACTTGAGGCATCTCTAAGACGTTTTGCCCATTACGACTATTGGGATAATGCAATCCGACCCAGTATTCTTATTGATTCCAAGGCTGATTTGCTGACCTTTGGTATGGGAGAAAATCAGACCGTTGAAATTGCAAATCGACTCAATAATGGGGAAGATATAAAGCATATGAGGGATATACTCGGTACCTGTTATGTGTGTCCCAATGCAGAAACTACATATGAGGGTGTTGAATGCCCTTCACTGGATAATGTTATCAACAGCAAAAAGGAGTATGCTAAATCCTGCAGAATTCAGCAGGATGAGCAGGATCATATCCGCGGAAGAATAATTAAGCAGAAGCATGGTAAGGTTATGGTTGTGCAGAATAAGCCTATGCCGCCTTTGACACAAAAGGAGCTTGACTGGGTATATTCTCTCCCGTATATGCGTGCGTATCATCCAAGCTATGAAAAGCTGGGCGGTGTTCCCGGTATCCGTGAGGTTGAGTTTTCCATTACGCATAATAGAGGGTGCTTTGGTGCCTGCAATTTTTGTTCTATTGCTTTTCATCAGGGAAGATATGTTACAACACGTTCCAAAAAGAGCATCATGATAGAAGCTGAGAAGCTTACCCATATGCCTAATTTTAAGGGCTATATTCATGATATCGGCGGACCTACAGCTAACTTCAGGCGAACCTCCTGTGATTTTCAGCTTGAGCATGGCTTGTGCAAGGGGAAGAAATGTCTTGCTCCAAAGCCCTGCCCAAATCTGGCTGTTGATCATAATGAATATCTGGATATACTCAGAGCCGTAAGAAATATTAATGGTGTTAAAAAGGTATTTATTCGCAGCGGTATCAGATATGATTATTTGCTTGAGGACAAGGATGATGCATTTTTCAGGGAGCTGGTTGAGCATCATGTTTCAGGTCAGCTAAAGGTTGCACCTGAGCATTGCTCTGCTTCTGTTCTTGATAAAATGGGTAAACCGCATATTGAAGCGTATATTGAATTTTCGCGACGCTATTTTGAATATACGGGTGAAATCAATAAGGAGCAGTATTTGGTGCCTTATTTGATGTCATCCCATCCGGGATCAACTTTGGATGATGCGGTTGAGCTTGCACTGTTTCTTAAAAAGCATCATATCAGACCCGAGCAGGTGCAGGACTTTTATCCTACACCCGGCACGATATCTACTTGTATGTTTTATACCGAGCTGGACCCATATACAATGGAGAAGGTTTATGTAGCAAAAGGTGAACACGATAAAGCACTGCAGAGAGCGTTGCTTCAATATTTTAATCCGAAAAATCATCACTTGGTTGAAGAAGCACTGAAAAAAGCAAAACGCTTTGACTTGATTGGTTATGATGCAAAATGCTTGATTAGACCATCTGCAAATAAAAATAATGTGAATTATCAGAAGAATTCTAAATTTAACAGCAATAATAGAGGTTCAGGTAAAAAGACATCCTATAGAAAAGGTAAGAGAAAATGAGCAGAAGTAAAAAACAGAGCCTTGCGATTATCGGAATTGCATTATTGATGATTGCCGGTATTTTGCTGTATTTTTCACTGTCCCAGCCGCGAATTTATGTTCCGAGTAACAGCAGTGCTTTTACAGAAAATAATTCTGCAGATGCTGTTGATAATCTCAGTGCAGTCAGTGATAATAATACTGCTGTGGATAACACTGTGCATTTCCCCATTAATATTAATACCTGCACCGGTGAAGAGCTGTTGGCAGTGAGTGGAATAGGGGAGAGTAAGGCCAGTGCCATTGTTGAGTATCGGGAATATATCGGCGGATACACAAGTGTTGAGCAAATCAAAAATATTAGGGGGATTGGAGATTCTACTTATCAGTCAATTGCTCCATATCTATGCGTATGAGCCTGATAACTGATGCCTTAAATCAAATAGCAAAAGCCTTTTTCTGTAATAGATGTGCGTTTTGCGGTGCGGTTATAGAGCTGGATGAAATGTTGTGCAGTGATTGTAAAAGTCTGCCCGTTATTGATAAACCTGTATGCCTGATGTGCGGCTCCAGTGAACAGGATTGTACATGCAAAAAGCATAAGAATGAATATAAAAATATTGTTTCGGTATATTATTATGAAGAAAGTCTGATTAGAGCGATTCATAATTTTAAAGAGCATGATATGCCGTTTCTTTCAGCAAGGCTTGGTGCTGATATTGCCGGTGTAGTCGAAGCGAATTATGCAGATGTTCCATTTGATATGATTACGTATGTGCCCCTCAGATTATTTCATCAGCGTGTCAGAGAGTTTAATCAGTCTCAGCTGCTAGCAGAAGAGGTATCAAAGAAAATAAATGTACCCTGTGAAGAGCTTTTGCAAAAAGTCAGATATACAGGTGTTCAGCATAAAAAGAGTGCCAAAATGCGAAAGGCTGATATATTCGGTGCCTATGATGTTGTTGATGAATATAAGAGCAAACTTGATGGAAAAGTAATCTTGTTAATTGATGATGTAAAAACAACAGGCGCAACCCTTAACGAATGTGCAAAAATGTTAAAGATATATGGCGCAGACGCAGTGTACGCTGCGACTATTGCCATAGCAAAAAAGAAATAATATAAAAAACAACAAATGGACGCTCATCTGAGCGTCCATAATTTTTTTATTATATAAGAACTTCATTATCCGCAATAACAAGCATTTTAAAAAATTAATGATAAAACATATTAATTGATATATTCCTCAATAGCCTGTTTAATTACGTTTGGCATATGTGCTTTTTTTAGTGAATGCTTTATTTCGTCTGTGGTAAAGCACTTCTCAAAGGATTTGTATATCTTTGCCTTTTTATTAGTGCTCTTTTGCCAGCGTGACATAATATTTATAACAATATCTTTTGGCTGCGCCGCTTCTAACCGAACAGTATTCTCGGCTGTTTGCCTGTGTATTTCACTTACATCAGCATTCTTGAAATCAAAAACAAGTGGTTTGCCGTCAACAAGCAAATCTTTAACAATAACCCTGTAATTTCTTTTTTTCGGAATAACAGACAAATCACCCTGCACACCATGAATGGTAAAGGTGAGTTTGTTGTCTGCATAAGTCATCTCAAATTTTGTTTCAGCCTTATGCGCATCATAATCTATCTTAGCGTTATCCTCAATCATAGTAAAGCAGCCATTGCCTGAAAATGCCCATATTTCAAATGACACAGGGTTATCTGTTTTATTGCCATCATCGGCTGACATTGGAATAATAGCACCTTCTTTTGCAAGAACAGGAATTGTGTCTAAATCTCTGAAAAGTGTTATATTCTTTTCACCCTCATAGCTTTGACAAGTGAAAATATCAACCCATCTGCCCTGTGGTAGCCAAGCATTTACACTGCCCATATTAAGCTCCTTATGCTGCGGCTTTGTGATAGGGCATACCATTAACTCATTGCCGAACATATATTGATTAGGTACATTATATGCGTGCGTGTTATTCGGATATGAATAGTACATTGGCTCACAAAGCGCGATACCGTTTTTATGTGTTCTGTAATCCATGGTAAAAATATATGGAATTAATTTATGGCGAAGAGTAAGCCACGCCTTAGCACTTTTATACACTTCCGATTTATACTTCCAAGGTTCCTTTCCGAGCAACTCAATTGCGGTTGAGTGAAGCCTCATTATAGGTGAGAACACACCGAACTGCAGCCAGCGCATATATAAATCATCATCGCGATATCCCATATGATGTCCGCCAATGTCGTGGCTCCACCAAGTATATGCAGCATTGCTCGCATTCGCTGTAAAATATGGCTGGAAGTCAAGTACCTTCCAATTAATTGCAGTATCGCCGGAAAATCCAAGCGGATAACGATGAGAGCCAATACCTGCATAACGCGATAAAATCATTGGCATCCTGCCATCCTCAGCATTATCCAAAAAGTGATAATGATTTAATGCATTTAAAGGGTCGAGTCCTTTTACATCACTTTTTTTACCCTGCTGCCAGTCAAGCCACCAAAAATCAACTCCATCCTTTTCATAGGGCTTATGAAGAATATCAAAATATGCGTTCCAGAAATTATCATCACCACATCTGAATTTAATTTTTTGTTTTGTTTCAGGGTCAATACCTACGGCCTTCGCCATGTCTTCATACATATCCTCGTAGGAATGGATTCCGTCAGCAGGATGAAGATTAAGCGTTATATGAAGATTGTCCTTTTTCAATGTGTTGAAAAATTCCTTATAATCAGGAAACAGCTCAGTATTCCAAGAATAACCTGTCCAGCCGCCATATTTTACACCGAATTTTTTATTTATATTTTTAACCCAATGCCAGTCCATATCAACAGTGGCAACTGTGATTGGAATATTTTCATCTTTAAATCTTGCCATTAAGTCAAGATATTCTTTTTGCGTATAAGCGTGATATCTGCTCCACCACACTCCCAAGGCGTAGCGAGGAATAAGCGGAGCCGGAGAGCTTATTTTATAAAACGCCTGTATGGTTTCTCTGTAATTTTTGCCATAAGCAAAAGCATAGTAATCCTTTGAATTATCATCTCTGGGTACAAAATTGCCTTCGTTATTAATCAGCATTGTGTGGCTGTCATCAAGCAGATAAGCTCCATTCTGCGTAATAAAGCCATCCTCAAGCGGTACCTTGCCAAAGGTCATATCAAGTGTTCTTCTTGTACCCTTAAGATTTTTTTGCTTTGCGAAGATTTGTATATTTTTTGTATCTTTATAATATACACTATATGGTTTACAGCCTTTAATCGTAAAAATTACATCATCGGTTTCAACGAGTATTTTTTTGCCCCATTGTTTAAGCTGTATGTTACCTGCTGCAAAATTTCTGTTCCATACAGTGTAGCTTGCTAGGTCAGTAAAAGCTCCGCTCTCAACACGAATAAGGCGCGAAGTCAGATATGTAATTCTCAGTCCGTCTATCATGCAAATCTGTTGCGTATTTGCCTTTGCATTTGTCTTTGCAATCAGCGATTTTTTTAGCATATTTGAACTCCTTTTTTTCTTCATTATGACATTCAAATGACGGTTGTTTAAAGGGATTTCAGAGCCACGTCTTCAAGTCCTGTATACTTCTTTTTTGATCTGAGTATTCATAACAATCTTACTGCTCGTAAATAAATATGAAATAAAAAACTGCGTTGAGCGGATTGCCCAGCGCAGCTGTGGTGCAGGTAACAGGACTTTCCTCTTGCTATCGAAAGGTTCACTGAACCTTTCTCCTGAATTTCTGCGGCTATATACCTTGAAATTCAGAGCCACGTCTTCAAGTCCTGTATGATTAAAAAAGTATACCGGCAGATGCCGATATACTTTTTTGGTGCAGGTAACAGGACTTGAACCTGCACGGTCTCCCACTAGATCCTAAATCTAGCGTGTCTGCCAATTCCACCATACCTGCATCTGCCTGAGTATAATACCATATTACTATATAAATTGCAAGTGTTTTTTCTTTCAGCGGTGTATGGATATATGTGGGATGTGGTTTCTATATTCATCAAAATAAAATCGTACAGACGGATAACAAAAAACGAAAGAGTCACTGCTCTTTCGTTTTTGTCGGTTTATTTCCATTCCTGAATGATGGATGGATTTGCAAATATTTCATCAAGCTTTCTCATAAATGGTACTACATCGCCATAATCAAGCGCTCTGTGGTCAATCGCAATTGTCAACGGCATAATGAGTCTTGTTTCAATCTTATCATTTCCATTTTCATCTGTAACAACAGTTGGTCTCTTCTGTGCCGAGTTAATCGCTATAGCAGTTGTTTGCGGTGGGATAATTTCAAGTAATGCGCAAAATCCCTTCTGCTCTCTGTAGATTGAGCCAAGATTAGATATTGTTGTTGTTCCTTGCTCAATGTCGTGCTTGGTTAATCTGTCAGCTATTGGAATGGAATAATATTCCTTCTTTGCCTTTCCGCTCAAGGTTTTTACCTTATGCTTGCCCGGCATTTTTGAGCCGTACAGGCGGCGAACAGTCTGTAATATTTTACCGTTTTTCAGTCCTGTTAAGGTATTATCAAGGGATACCTCAAACATAACCTCATTCATATCGGAATTTTTAGCTCTTCTGATGGTGTCGTTAATTTCATCAGTCATTTGACTTAATGATTTATCTCCCATATCGTGCATATTAACAGTCATCATTTCACCGCTTGGGAGTATCATCGGCATTGAAATGTCAATGTGATCAAAGTATTTCAAATTACCTCTTACAAGCTTTCTGTTAAATTCAAGGTGTGTATTCATCTTTGGAGCAGCCTTAAATCCCTCGCAAAGAATTTTAAGCATAACTGTATTTATAGTTATCTTTTTGGATTTGTCTGTGCAGTCCTTGTTTAACTTTTTGCATTCTGCGAACAGTTCTGTAACATCTGCATCGTATGTCATAGTAGCGTGGGGGATGCTCTCCCAGCTCTCTGATGTCATATTTGATACAATTTTTCTTGCAATACCAAAGTATTCTTCTTTAATAAGTGCCATTATTAACTCCTTAATATATAAATTTAATTATTATGTAATTTATTTTTCACGTTTTCGATCAGATGCTCCTTCACTTCACCAAGATGCTCCTTAACATCATCACCAATGAGTAATTTAAGCTCATCCTTTGTGAAGGGATCCTCATTAAATCGCTTTTTGTATTCCAAAATAAGATGCAGTCTGAATTTCGGATGTGTAATTTTGATTAATGCTCTTGCACGCTCTTTAAGTGTTTTTCCTTTAAGCTGTGCAATTCCATATTCAGTAACAACATAATTCACATCATTTCTCGGCGTGGTTACAGCACTGCCTTCTGTAATTAAAGGAACGATACGGGATATGCTGCCTTTCTTTGCAGTAGACGGCATTGCTATAATGGATCTTCCGCCCTTGCTCATTGTTGCACCGCGTACAAAATCCACCTGTCCGCCCACAGCAGAAAATTGATTGAGACCCACTGTATCGGAAACAACCTGACCTAACAAGTCAACCTGCAAGCAGGAATTGATAGATACAACATTGTCATTTTTCGCAATTTCGCTTGGATTGTTTACGTAGTCAATAGGGTGCATTTCTACAGATGGATTGTTGTTAATATAATTATTGAGCTTTACCGAACCAAAGGCAGCACCAAGAACCGTACGGCCTCTATGTGTCTGCTTCTTTTCGTTATTAATGATTCCTGCCTCCAGCAAATCAACAACACCGTCTCCTACAAGCTCACTGTGCAGACCCAAATTCTTTTTGTCCTTAATTTGTGCACATACAGCATTCGGAATACCGCCGATGCCAAGCTGCAGGCAGTCTCCGTCCTTAATAAGGGAAGCACAGTTCTTGCCGATTTTCATCTCAACATCACTGATTTCAATGCCTTTTACCTCAGGCAATGGTTCATCAATCTCTACAAAATATGTAAAATCTCTGACGTGCTTAATACTGTTGCCAAAGGTGCGGGGCATATATTTGTTAACCTGCGCAATTACAATATCACAGTAATCTGTAGTTCCTCTTGTGTAATCGACGGTCGTACCGAAGGAAACATATCCATGCTCATCCGGAGGCGATACCATAACAACTGCAACTCTGGGACAAATATAATGCTTAATAATTTCAGGAATTTCGTAAAAATGAGATGTAGTAAATTCACATCTTCCGTTAGAAATTTCTTTTCGGTTGCTCTGTGATGCAAAAAGACAGTTCAAAACAAAATGACCTTTCATCTCAGGCTTTAACCAGGGAGAGTCACCAAGAGTAAGCATACTGATGATTTCAACATTATGAAAGTCCTCATAGTGTTCAATCATAGCACGTTCAATGCCAAAGGGCTCACCGCAGCCAAAGCCGAAAACGACCTTATCATTATCATTTATTGATTGAATTGCTGTTTCTGCTGTGACTAGCTTTTTATTATAAATTTCGTTCCAAGTCATAATTTTTACCACTTTGTTCATAATATTTGCCTAATTTATTACCCATACAATATAATAACTTATTTTTATTTGTGTGTCAATAAACATTGCATTAAATGCGCAATAATAGTATAATGTTTCATTGAGGTGAGCTTATGATTAGAAATATGTCGAATTATTTAACATCAAAAAATGCTTCGGTTGGACTGAAGCAGGCGATTGCGGACGCAGAGCCGGGTGATACATTATTCTTTGATATCAAGGATAGCTATCATTTTTATAAGGATTATTGTGAGCATAAAATATATCATATGACAAATACCGACAGCTTTGTTAAGCCGGATAAATATTTTGCTGTTCTTGCTGAGGACAAGTCCGATATTACGATTGATGGAAATGGCTCGACATTTGTAATTCATGGTGATATGTGTGCGCTGGCATTAATCAGAAGCAAAAATATTGTTCTTAAAAATTTTAGAATACAATATAATTCACCCACTAATTTTGAAATGAAGGTTGTCAGTAAAAAACGTAATAAAATTGTTTACTCCATTCCTGAGAGTTCAAATTTTGTTGTGAAGAATAACAGCATTACATTTTTTGAACAGAGTCCTTTTACGAAGAAGAATTATTATGAATATAAGAATAACCAAGAGTGCCACTGCAATGTTATTCACAGAGATAACGAGGTTTTCAGAACACTGCTTTCACCAATAAAAACGGCAGTCAGGATAAAAAGATTGTCCGCAGCAGAGGTTGAATGCACCTACATTATTCCCCCTAAATTTAGTGTTGGAGATTCTGTTGCAATGTCACGAAATTTCTGCCGTGATAACTGCGGTCTCTTTTTCTGGGAATGCAGCAATATAACAAGTGAAAATATAATTGTAAACTATATGCACGGCTTTGGCTGGCTTTCACAGATGTGTGAGAATTTAACCTTTAATAAAATACAGTTCACACCTGATAGGGAGAGGGGATATAATGTGTCCTCCTTTGCAGATTGCATACATGTGTGCGGCTGTAAGGGTTACGTAAAAATTAATGAGTGCTTTTTTGAGCATCCCCATGATGATGGTATCAATATTCACGGAGCATTTTTGAGACTTAAAAATGTTATTGACGCCAAAACAGCTGTTTTTGAATTTGTACATAAGCAGCAGGGGGGATATAAAAATTTCTTCAGCGGAGACAAGGTTAAGCTTTATTCAAGATTAGATTTAAGTGAGCTTGATGGAATTTATACGGTTAAAGAAACGATAGATGATATTGACAATAAACTTGTTACGATTTCCTTTGAAGAAGAGCTTCCTCCAATGAAAAGTAAAATGGTTGTGGCAGAGAATATCACATATAATCCGAAGGTTTCCATTACCAATTGTACCTTCTTTGATATTCCCACCCGTGGTATCCTTTGTACCACAACTGAGGATAGTGATATCAGCTTCAATACCTTTGAGAATTTAAAAATGCCGGATATCTTTATTTCCTGTGACTGCAAGGATTGGTATGAGTCAGGTCCGTGTAAGTCCTTAAAGATACATCATAACCGCTTTTCGCAAAAGGACGCTGTTAAATTTGAGCCGATTTGTGTCGGCACACCTGTAGCGAATGTTCACGAAAATATAACCATAAGTGACAATGAAATGATTGAAGCATAGTTTAATTTTGATTTTACGACGCAGAAAGATATAAACCCAGTGTGAAATAGGAGAATATTAATTTGAAAAAGAATATGATAATTGGACAGTCCGGTGGTCCTACAGCGGTAATAAATGCCAGCTTGGCAGGTGCAATTGAATATGCCTTTGGCTGCAAAGAGATTGACAAGGTATATGGTATGGTGCACGGAATTCAGGGCTTGCTGGAAGATAATGTAAAGGATTTGGGAGAGCATTTTGCAAACCGCCCTTCAAGGCTGAATAGACTGAGAATGACGCCGGCAATGTTTCTCGGCTCCTGTCGGTTTAAGCTGTCAAATTCCGATGAGGAGTTTGAAAGAATTATCGCCGCTTTGGCTAAGTACGATGTAGGCTATTTTTTCTATATCGGCGGTAATGATTCTATGGATACTGTTGATAAGCTCTCAAAATATGTTGCAAAAAATAATATTGATATTAAGGTGGTTGGTATTCCGAAAACCATAGATAATGATTTGATGGGTATTGACCATACACCGGGCTTTGCCAGTGCTGCCAAATATATTGCCTTGGCAGTCAGAAATGTTACCTATGATACGGCAATATACAGTATCAAAAGTGTGCATATCATTGAGGCTATGGGAAGAAATGCAGGTTGGCTTGCAGCCTCCTCTGTTTTGTCCCGTGACAGCAAAAATGTATCACCGCATTTGATTTATTTGCCGGAGCTTCCTTTCAGCGTTGATAAGTTTGTGGATGATGTTAAAGCGAAGCTGGAAGAATATAACTCTGTCATCGTCGTTGTCAGTGAGGGTATTAAGGACGAGGATGGTAATTATATATCCGCAAGAGGGGATAAAACAGATAAGTTCGGTCACGCTATGCTCAGTGGTACAGGCGCCTATCTGAAAGAGGTTGTTGAGGACAGAATTGGCTGTAAGGTTCGTGCCCTTGAACCCAGCGTACTTCAGCGCAGTGCCGGTCATACCGCATCATTAACAGATATTACCGAGGCACAGAATTTGGGTATGGTTGCAGTTCAGGCTGCAGTGAGAGGGGAAAGCGGTGTCTTTTCAACATTAAGACGTGTGTCCAATAATCCGTATTCTGTGGAGTATTATACCGAGAGAGTATCCGTTGCTGCCAATGCAGAAAAGACTGTACCCCTTGAATGGATAACCCAGTCAGGCAATGACGTTACTGATGAAATGGTAGAATATCTCAAGCCCTTGGTTAGAGGTGTACCGCAGATTCCGTATCGTGACGGTCTCCCTGATTATGTTAATGTATCTTATCTGGATGCGAAGAAGCAAAAATACAGAAACGAGAATAACTAGTTGATATATATAATGTATAAGGAACAGCAAATGGTTTGGTATCATTTGCTGTTCTTTATATAGTTGAAAAAAAGTATATATTATGTTATTTTATAATTATCACAATAAGTTGCTTTAATTTATATTGGTAATATGGAAAGGTTATATATATCACAATGTTTGAGAATTTGAAAACGATATCATACGATAACGAGCGAATTCCGCCGCTGGGCATTCGCTTTGTCGGCGAAACTGTGTGTGACGAAAATTTTATCATTGAGAGATCAAACAGTGATTTGATTTCCCTTGAGTTTATAGTGTCAGGCAGCGGTACGCTGGAAATAAACGGACAGCTTTTGCATCCTAAAAAGAATGATATGTTTTTGCTTACCAAGGGCAGCAGGCACAAATATTATTCTCAAAAGGATGATGGCTGGCATAAGTATTTTATCAGCTTTTACGGACCAATGGCTGACGTTATGATTAATGAATATTTGCCCCGGGATACTTATTTGTTTGAGGATTGTCATTTAGAAAAGAATTTTCAGCATATATTTGATATTGCCTTTAACAGTGATGATATGCAAAAGGCACAAACCCTTTTATCTATTGAGGTTTTTAAGCTGTTTAACTATGTCAGAGACAGACGTATCATTGAAAATGAGAATTTTGCTGACAGAATAAAAAAGAATATTGAAAATCATCTGGATGAAAAATTTAATCTGAATAATCTTTGCAAAAGTATGAATTATTCAAAAAATCACATTATTAATATATTTTCACAAAGCTTCGGCATAACCCCGTATCAGTATTATATAGACTGCAAAATGAGTATTGCCAAGGATTATTTAATGAATACCAATATGACAATAAATGAGATTTCAAATGCTTTGTCCTATTCTGATCAGCAATACTTTTCCTATTGTTTTAAAAGAGAAACCGGATTTTCTCCAAGTGAATATAGAAATAATACAAAATTGTGATAAATGTTAAATTCTATGTGATTTATTCCGCTGTTATATTACCTAATATGTGATATTTTATATGTTAGACAATGGTTTAGTTTTGATATATCAAACTTGCATATCGGCATAATTTGAGAAAAAACCGGAGAGCAAATTTCTCTTTTATCCGATGCAGAAAGTTTGTATTATCAATATCAGTATGATTGCTGAGAAATTGTAATTTGCCGACAAAATGAATAGGGGGTATTTTTTTGAGCAAGTTATTAAAAGATGGTAAGAACATAAAGCTAAGAGAATATATTGTCTACATAATGGCTGTTTTCTTTTATACCAATATGACAGGTATGATTAATGAATACAGACGTGCTTATTTTGTAGACGGATTAAAGCTGTCAACAGACCAGCTTTCTTTCTTTAATGTATTCACAGGTATTGCAGGCTTTGCATTATCCTTTGTTTATGCAATGATTCTTGACAACAAGAAGATAAAAAACGGAAATAAGTTTAAGGGCTTGGGTATGGCAGCGGCTGTTCCCTGCGGTTTGATAACCATTCTGATTTTCTGGACACCGGGCTTTATTCAAAATAATCCGACTGTTCTTATGATTTGGCTGTGTGCCATTGCATTAATTCAGGGTGCATGCTTCTACTTCGGCGGTACTGTAAATATGGTTGCCGTTGTAATGTCTCCTGACAGCAGAGAGCGTGAGCAATTGCTTTCCTTCAGAGGTATTTCCTCTGCTATCGGTAATTCTGCACCTCTTGTTATTGTTCTTGTTATTGCTGCTATCACAAAAGCAATCAGGGGAACAGAGGATAATGAGCTTAATTATCTTATTGCAGCAATCCTTTGCGGTGTAATCGGAACCGTAACGATGCTGCTTGGTATGGGAACAGTTAAAGAGCGTATTACTTATAAGGAAGAAAAGAAAAATCCGCTCGTTGGTTTTGTTGACGTTTTAAAAAATCCGCATGCAAGAAGAGTTCTCTACAGTGAATTTTTGAAATCCTTTAGAGGTATTTCAACATTTATGCAGCCGTTTATTGCCGCTGCAATGTTGGGCTCCTCTTCAAAGACCTTGCTGTTTGCGCTGCCAATCGGTGTTGGTACAATGGTTGGTATGCTGATTATCAATGCTTTGCTTAAAAAGTTTGCATCAAGAGTTTTGTATATTGCTTCAGGTGTATATTCTGTTTGTATAAATCTTATTGCTTTCGGTGTTGGATATTTATATCTGACAAAGGGTCAGCCTGTTGCACTTAATATTGTATTTATTGTTTGTCTGTTCGGTACCGGCTTACAGTTTGGTGCATCCAATCTTCTTCCTGATATGTTTAAGGCAGATATTCTTGATGATATCGAGCTTAAAACAGGTAAGCGTCTTGATGCTTCCTTGCCGTTTGTTATCGGTATTGGCGGTACGATATCAGGTCTTATTGCCAACGGTGTTGTTCCTTATATACTCTATGATAATGAAGCAACCGGCTGGAAGTCCATCATCGGCTATCAGCAGGGACTTGCTGACGGTACAGAGCAGGAGCTAAAAACAAAGATTATGCTTCTCTTCTTCTACACAGTTGTACACGGTATAATGATGCTTCTTGCAGGTGTTCCATTCTTCACCTATAAGCTGACAGGAGAGGAAAGAGATCGTGTTCACAACGAGGTTCTCAAAAAAAGAGGAGAACTTCCTGAGGAATAATAAAATGAAATAATCAATAGCCACAGAATACTGTGGCTATTGTATGTTATATGGTGTTTTATGAAAAAGGTTATTGTTGTTTCTAAAACCCATTTGGATTTGGGTTTTACAGATTTTGCGGAAAATATAAAGAATAAATATATCAATTCTTTTATTCCAAATGCAATCAGTATTGCAAACGAGGTTAATGCAGAAAAAAAGAATTTTGTTTGGACTACAGGCTCATGGATACTGTGTGAGGCTCTTGACCATAGTACAGCTAAGAATAAAAAGCTTCTGCTTGATGCTATAGAGAAGGGGAATATTGTACCTCATGCCATACCATTTACATTGCATACGGAGCTTCTTGACAAGGATACGATTGAGTATGGTTTATCTCTTGTTAAAAGGATAGATAAGATAAAGGGCAGTAAAACCATTTCCGCAAAAATGACTGATGTTCCCGGACATACAAAGGCGTTAGTTCCGATTTTGTACAGTCACGGAATCAGACTTCTTCATATTGGTGTTAACGGTGCTTCTGCTATGCCTGATGTTCCTGAATGCTTTCTTTGGAAAAACGGCAATGCCGAGATTGTGGTAATCTATTCAGGGGAATACGGCGGAGAATATAAGAATGAGCTGGTAGACGATATACTCTTTTTTGATCATACCCTTGATAATCATGGTGCTTCCGGCGCCGATGCAGTGCTGGATAATATAAAAGCGATCGGCGAAAAATATCCGGATTACGAGGTTGTGGCAGGAACGCTTGATGATTACGCAAGGGAAATCTGGAATGTCCGGGATAAATTGCCTGTCGTTACCGCAGAAATAGGGGACAGCTGGATTCATGGCTCTGCTGCCGATCCGTATAAGAGCGGTGCGCTTCGTCTGTTAATATCCTATAAAAATAAGTGGCTGAAAGACGGCAGTTTAAGGCGCAACAGTAAGGAATACAGAAATCTTTGTAATTATATCTTATGTCTGGCAGAGCATACCTGCGGTATGGATTCAAAGCTGATTAACGGCATAAATGACTATTATTTAAAAGAGGATTTTAATTCTGCTAAAAATTCCGGAAAATTTATAGCCATTGAGCAAAGCTGGAGAGAACAGCGTGAATATATTACCTTCGCATTAAGCTGTTTAAGTAATGCACATCAGCGTGAAATCACACCTCAAATCAATAAGCTCATTCCGAATGAGCTTAAAGCATCCGATGGTGCTGTGATGAAAATCGGTGAGTGCTGCAGCTGCAGCAACAGCAGTATTTCCATTAATAAATTCGGTGGAATTGAAACCCTTGTACTGGGTGGTCAGGATATCATTAAGAGCAATAACAATCCTTTATTGTCCTACACCTCCTATGGCGGTGAGGATTATGAGCATTGGCACAAGTGCTATAATCGTAATATGGAGGAAACGAAGCACTGGAGCTTAGATGATTTCGGCAGACCAAATTTAATTGGATTTGATGATAAATTCATTCAGGGTAAATTCTTTTATCATGCTGATAATATCAAGGTTGTTAAGGCAAATGAGATTATGATAACGGTGGATTTAAGCACTGACGAATATTGCAGTAAAGAGCTTGGTGCTCCTGAGAAGGCACAGGTTATTTATACACTGTGGAGGAATCAGCTGTCTGCCGAGCTGATATGGATGAATAAATCTGCCAGCAGGTTAACGGAATCTACGGCAATTCATTTCTATCCCTCTTACGATACGATCAGATATCAAAAGCTGGATTCATTTATTGATCCCTTTGATATTGTGTATAATGGCAACAGAAAGCTTGCTGCTGTTCAAAAGGTTGACTGTGATCATTATGAGATTATAAATTGTCACAGCCCTTTAGTCTCCATCAGTGACTGTAATCTTTTGGATTGGAACAATAAATTCGGAAAAGCGGAGGATGGCATATCCTTTATTCTTCATAATAATGTGTGGGGAACCAATTTCCCGCTGTGGTATAATGATAACGCCCGCTTTAAGTTTATTTTTAAATTGAAATAAAAGCGCAAAAGGAATGTTCTGCGTGAACATTCCTTTTGCTTTTTGTATTAGTATTCAACCTTTAAATTTTCTTCTGCTTCGGCAACCTTGAGCATAATTGCACATTCGATACGCTTTCTGTGCAGTTCACAGCCAAATTCATATACGCCGTTAACACTTCCCGTTGTGTGATAAGCATTAGCAGCACATCCGCCGGAGCAATACAGCTTTGCAAAGCAGTCCTTACACTCCTTATGCGAATATACATTGCATTCCTCAAACTGCTCAAGAACCTTCTTGTTTTTAACGCCGTCCCATATGTTACCAAGCAGGAATTTTTCGTCACCAACAAATTGGTGGCAGGGATACAATTCTCCGTTTGGCGTTACAGCCAGGTATTCTGTGCCGACACCGCAGCCGGATACTCTTTTAACAATGCAGGGACCTGCGTCTAAGTCTATCATATAATGATAGAATGTAAAGCCATTATTATTTCTGTATCTTTTCAGCATTTCGTCAGCAAGTATCTGATACTGCTCTTTAAGGATAGGCAGGTCCTCATTTGTCAGTGCATAGGGCTCTGCCGGGTCACATACAACAGGTTCAATAGATAATTCTTTAAAGCCCAAATCTGCCATATGCAGTATATCGCCGGCAAAGTCAAGATTATTATGGGTATATGTACCTCTCATATAATAATCCTTTTGATTTCTTGAATCAGCCAGCTTTTTAAATTTATCTACAATTAAGTCATATGAGCCTTTGCCGCTGCGGGACACTCTCATTTTATCGTTGGTGATTTTTCTGCCGTCCAGTGACAGGACAACATTACCCATTTCCTTGTTGCAGAAATCAATAACATCATCGTTAATCAGCAGTCCGTTTGTGGTTAGGGTAAATCTGAAATTCTTATTGTGCTTTTTTTCCTGCTCTCTGCCGTAAGCAACAAGCTTCTTGCAAACCTCCCAGTTGAGGAGTGGTTCACCGCCGAAAAAGTCAACCTCAAGATTTCGTCTTGTACCGCTTTGTTCAATTAAAAAATCCAGTGCTTTTTTACCGGTTTCAAAGCTCATTAATCCCTTAGGACCGTCATATTCACCCTTACCGGCGAAGCAGTATTTACAAGCTAGATTGCAGTCATGAGCAACATGCAGACAGATTGCCTTAACAACACCTTGTCTTTTTTTGAATTCCTTTGCAGTGCTTTCAAATGTATCTTCTGCAAATAATCTGCCATCTGCAATCAAGGCTTCAATATCTTTAAAGCAAAGGTCAATATCCTCACTTGTCACATCCTCATCATTCTTGTATTTATCAAGAATAAATGCCTTTATGTCATCCTTGCTGTGATGTTCATACATCGTTATAATATCATAGGTTGCCTCGTCAACAGAGTGAACACATCCGCTGTTTTGATCCAGTATGATATTATATCCGTTCATTTTATATGCATGTATCATAAATAGTTCTCCAAAGAAAAAGGTGGGCGAGCCCACCTAAATCTTATTTATAAAATTTATTACTTCTTAATCTGCTCACATTTCTGGTTAGCAACTGAACAAGAAGTTTTGCTGGCTGACTGACAAGAAGTCTGGCATTCGCCGCAGCCGCCCTTTTTAGCTGACTCGCAAAGATTGCGTGAGCTTAAAGTGTTAATTCTCTTCAAAGGTAACACCTCTTTCCTAAATATTTCTTAATTATTTTACATTATTCATTCCGCTTTGTCAATATACTGTTGGGCAGTAAATTGCTGTCACTGATAACATTTATTTTTTTTTCTGTCAGCATTTTGATATAATCAATCGTGTTTTGCTCTATGATTTCTCCGGGAACAATAATCGGCACACCCGGTGGGTATGCATATATGTATTCTCCGCATATTTTACCTGATGCACAGTTAATGTCTGTTTTTTCTGTTTGTGATACATTATGGGCGTTTAATGCCTTTTTTGGAATTTCAGGTTTTATGAATGTGTGATTATTTTTGTTACGGTGCTTAATTTGAGCAAGAGCCTCGTACAGCAAATCAAAGCCCTCTGCTGTATCACATACCGTAGAAATCAGTATTACATAATCTGCACAAGTGCTTTCAACCTCAATCCCATTTTTTCTGAGATGCACCGCCAGTTCATATCCGCTGTATCCGTCAGCCAATATGCAGAGTCTGCTGATGTCGTCATTTTTAATAAGATGAACATTTTCTAAATTCTTTATTTTGCTGTAAAATTTATCAAGAATAATTTTGTATGCATCAAAGTGCTTTTTGGAATGATTTATAAAATCTATGCATCTGTCAATGGATGCCATAAGTATATAGCTGGGAGAACTGCTCTCAAAAACATCCATATATTTTTTTACATCATCACAGTATTTGCTGTTATAGATATGTATAGCGGCAGTCTGTGTAAGGGCAGGCAGTGTTTTGTGCAGGGAATGAATTACGATATCACCTTTAGCTCTGCTTGGAAAGTAATCAGCAAGCCCAAAATGACTTCCGTGTGCGGCATCAATGATTAACGGTATGCTTGCTGTTACATCACTTACAAAGCCCTCGTAAGTGGGGGAGGTGATTACTATTGCTTTTGCTGTGGGATTGTTTCGGATAGCTTCGTTAATACTCTCTTGTGTAATACTTGTATATATACCATATTCATAATTGAATGCTGGTTCTAAATAAGTAATGTCAAGCTCGTTTATGTAGCAGGCATTGTATACGGATTTGTGGCAATTTCTTGCAATAACGATTTTATCACCCTTACTGCATACAGCTGAAATTGCGGCAAGAATACAGCAGGTTGATCCGTTTACAGATATAATGCTTTTTTCTGAGGAAAAAATTTTCTTTAAAGCATCCTCCATATCTCTGATTATTTCAGTGGGATTGTGAAGATTATCAAAGCCATCAATTTCTGTAATATCAATATCGGCACCGGTAATGCTGAAAATTTCATTTCTCTTATGACCCGGCATGTGAAAGGGATATGTTTTTATTGAACGGAGTCTGTTATTTAATTCCAATAGGTTCACGCTCCTTTCGGCTGTTCATAATGCCAAGCATTACATAGCCGGAAAAAATAGGCAGCAGCTCTATGATGGCTGTTTCTTTAAAGATAATAAGCAGAATGAAATCTGCAGCAAGTATAGAGCCGCAGACAGCTGTCAGTATATATTCTTTTCTCAGTAAAAACAGTACAAATACCAATATTCCCATTACTATAGAAAAGGTCATAGAGCCGATGCAGTGAAGCATATAATCCGTATGTAACGCATAATCAAAATCAAATGCTAGGGTCAGAATCATTCCAATTGCCGCAATAATAAGCGGTATTATGTAGAATTTGTATTTGGTTTGTCTAAACCCAACGACAATATTATAGGAAAGCACAAAATAGGTGATAATGCCCCATATAATAAAAAGAATGTGATGTGTGAGACCGATTTTTGATAATGCACCTGCGTTTCCTCTAAACCCACCTAAGCTTGCATAATATAAGGAATAGCAACCGGCAATTAAGATTAATAAGATGTTAATAATTTTTTTCATAAAATAATTATAACATATTTAATTGACATTTCAAGACAGATGTGTTATTATTCTAATGTTGAAAATTTGGTGATTGAAATTATCCTTAATTTTCAATATGATTTCAGCAGTTTCCTGCTGGTGTCATTATGCGGAATAAGCAGTATGCTCCGCCTCGGTTGTTCTCACCGTGTAAAATTTAGAGGATATGTTCGGATTAAGCAGAAAAGTAAGTTTCTAACTGAAAGTACGCTCCGGCTCGGTTGCTCTGCCGTGTAAAAATTAAGAGCACAATTCAATATGTGCAGAAGTGGCGGAATCGGCAGTTTTCAACCAAACGCCTCCGGTGGAGGATGAAGTGCAGGTTCAAAAGGCGTAGCGGTCAAAATTTGAGTTGCAGAACAACAATCAAATTTTGCTAACCGCAAGAGTATCGCGTTAGCGCGGCTGCCACGAATTTACAAGTAAATATGCAGAAGTGGCGGAATAGGCAGACGCGCTAGATTCAGGTTCTAGTGAAAGCAATTTCATGAGGGTTCAAGTCCCTTCTTCTGCACCAAAATGAGAAAGACACCACCTGGTGTCTTTCTCATTTTCATATAAATGGGGGACTTGAACAACGAGCTCCAAAGGCTGTTTGCAGGCTTTGGGAGAAAGGTACAGTGTACCTTTCGATAGCGAGATGATGATTTCATCTGCACCACTACTGGCGTAGAGCAATCCGTCCTACGTTTTTTATTGATGGCGTTGCTGATGAAGCAATAACATCTTTTTTGTAGTAATCAGACAAAAGCAAAGACACTGATTTTTTTCAGTGTCTTTGTTTTTTTATATGAAGAAATAATTTATTCTACCAAGCCATATTTTACTTTAATTCTATCAAGCTTTTCCAGCATTGGCTCTGAAACAATCCAGAGGAAAACTACTGTTCCGATTGCCTGAATGCAATCCAATGGGAGTCCTGTAACATAATAGCTGATTATAATATTCCAATTTAATGCTTCACTGCTCCAGATAAGTGCTGATGCAGGATTCATAATTCCGCCATAGATGATAATTGCTGAAATTGCTCCAAATACGGACAATGAAATTCTTGAACGTTTCAGCCATCCTTTTTGATATAGAATTCCTGCGAGGAAACCGATTATTCCCATAGCAAACATTTGCCATGGTGTCCACGGTCCTTGTGCGAACATCATATTGGATATAAGCATAGTAACTGCACCGACCAAAAATCCTGTTTCACCGCCTAAAGCAACACCGGATATAATCGTCAATGCAATGATTGGTTTGAACTGCGGAAACATAAAAAATGTGGCTCGGCCTGCAATGTTAATTGCACAAAGAACAGCAATAATAACCAACTCTCTTGATTTTGGTTTTCTTCCCTCAAAAACCATAAAGAAGGGGAGCATGCATTCAATTAAAACAGCTAATGTGGTCAGATAATACTGCTTAGCATCTACATATGCAGTGCCGATAAAAAGCGTTAACGGAATCAGCAGTATTATCATTATAACAGCAGTGATGGTCCGTTTAGATAATTTCCTATTATTTTTTTGCAGTTTTACGCTGACAGGCGGTGATGATTTGCGCCCGGAAAATATAGCAGTCAAAATGATAAACAGCATAAAAACTGCGTAAAGAATAAACTGTGAATTATCTGTATTTGTTATGCCGCTGAAATCGAGTATTTCATTTAAATTTTCGTTTTTAGCCGCGATAAAATATGTGCATAGGGCAAGAAGTGCTGATATGCCGGCACCGATTTTTCGCCATATGGGAAGCTTGTCCGTTTCTTTAGGTGCATCATTTTTTTTGTTAATATTGACCTTGTAGTCGACCTTCACTGTCTCCATAGGCTTTTTTGATTTACCGCCGATAGCGTCAATTACATCCTCTGTTGTTACGGCATCAGGTATAATATCTCGTGCGATTCTGTTTGCTGAGGTTGTATAAAAACTGTTACCGTTAAAAAATTCCTTTGGAGTACTATTTGATACAATGCTGCCATCGAAAAAAAGAGCGCAACGATTCGCATATTCAGCACAAAATTCTATATCGTGACTGACCATAATTATACAAACACCGGCGGTAAGCAGTTCCTTTAGAATAATGGAAAATTCATATTTAAACGCAGCGTCAAAGCCCTTTGTTGGCTCATCCATCAACAAGATATCGGGCTTAAGCAGTAATAGCTTTGCAAGTGCGGCACGCTGTTGTTCACCGCCTGAAAGATCATATGGGTGTCTGTGGGCAAGCTCACTAAGCTGACACAGCTTGAGTACATTTTCCATGTTGCTTTCACGCTGTTCCTTAGATATTTTTTGATGTTTTACCACATCTTCCAAATCCTCCCAAACTGTCTTTTTTACAAATAATGTTTGCGGATTTTGCGGTAGTAAACAAACTTTTCCATATGTATTTATTTCACCGTCATATGGTTTATGACAGCCGGCAATTAGTTTAAGCAAGGTGGTTTTTCCCGTACCATTGCCCCCAAGAATACAAAATAGCTCGCCGGACTTGGCAGTCAGATTAACACCTTTTATAATGTCGGGGAGATTTTTTTCATACCTGAACCATGCATTATTTACAGAAATTTTCGTTTCTGCATCAGCATTGTAAGGCTCAGTTTTATTAATCGTTTTAATTTTGTTACATTCAGTATAACATTTTAAAAAGCTGCGGCCATCCTTTACAGAAACAGGGCAGGGTAGCTCGGAAGGAACAGAACCCCAAATTCTGGTTGCCGTCGGCATGGCAAGAAACATATTGTGATTATTTTGCTTTAGGTAGGAGCAAACCTCCGTAACATTCCCGCTGCAAAGCAAACGTCCGTCTTCCATAATGGCTGCGTGATTGGCAATGGACAGTGCTTCCTCAAGTCGGTGCTCTGTAAGTATAATGGTTGTACCAAGCTCCTGATTAATTTTTTTCAGAGTATTCAAAAAGTCAGATGCGGCAATTGGGTCAAGCTGACTCGTCGGCTCATCCAATATTAATAGGCTGGGCTGCATAACCATAACAGAAGCAAGATTAAGCAGCTGTTTCTGACCGCCTGAAAGCTCGGAAACATTCTTGTAAAACCAGTTTTGAATACCAAAGAACGAAGCCATTTCCGCTACTCTGCGCCGAATTGAAGGTGTGTCATAGCCAAGACTTTCCAGCCCAAATGCTAGCTCGTGCCACACTTTATCCGTAACAATCTGATTGTCAGGGGACTGCATAACAAATCCGATTTTTGATGCACTTTCAAGCTCGCTCAACTGATTTAGTGGTGTGTCGTTAAACAGTATCTTGCCATCCTTTATTCCGTGAGGAGTTAACTGCGGCTTCAAATGACGGAGTAATGTGGATTTACCGCAGCCGGAACGGCCAAATAACACGAAAAAGTCGCCTGCATTTATGGAAAGAGAAAAATGATCTATGGCAGGTTCTTCTGTTTCAGGGTAATAGAATGTTAAATTTTTGACCGTAAGGATTTCCATTTTTTCTCCTCTCTGTAATTTATAATAAGTGGCGTTGCAGACATTGCCGAATATACAATATAAAGACTGATTGTCATCGGCTTTGCAATCATTCCGTTAATATCGGGGAAGTATTTCCAATATAAGTTGCCTGAAATTATTCCGCTTATAAGGTATATACCGCAGAAGCACAGCCAAATGAATGCGTATTTATCTCTTTCCGTAAAAGTGTAGATAGAAAAAGCAGTTCTTCTTTTTAGACCATATCCTCGGCTTTTCATACTATCGGCAGTGTCAATCGCATTTTCCAGCGACCATGTAACCATAATGGATAAGCAGTTAATAGCATTTTTCATCCGATTTAATACATTCTCTTTATAAGCATTCTGTCTTATGCCATTCTGCGCTTCCTTAACATTTTCAAGCTGTGCCTTAAATCTTGGTACAAATCGAAGCGTCATACTGATTACTAATGACAGGGAGGGTATTATTCTGCCGAAGAGATATACAAATTTATCGGATGTCATTACAGAGGTATAACAGCTGAACCACAAAATAACAGATACCAGCATAACACCGGCAGCAATACCATAAATAATGCTTTCCAGTGTTAAAGGATTACCTGTAGGAAGGTAGCATAAAATCATTGACCCTTGATGATTAAAGGCAGGATTTATAACTGCTGTTAAAAGCAATAGCGGAAGGGCGTAGCAAATTAAGATACGCACTGCCTTTTTTCCATTAAGATAAAACATATAGCATACTGCGCAAATGAATGAAATGGCAAGACAAACAGGATGCATTAAAAACATAGAAAAACCGAATATCAATCCGAAATACAATAAATTTACAAGCGGATGATATTCTGAAAATGTATCCTTTTTTTGCACGTTGCTCACCCCATTTGCTCAGTAAATTGTTCTCTGCTTTATTTGCTGCCGATATCCTTGCCGTAATCGCAGGTGTATCGCCACGCAACAACATCACCTTGTTTCAGCAGATATTTGCTGCAGCCATAGTTTGGATACCAGCCGTTTACACTATACTTCCAGCCGGATGCAGAGCCGCAGTCAAATTCATATAGATTGTTAATGCCCTCAATATAAGCACTGTTATATATACCTGTCCATGATGCTTCCATCTGTATTTTATTGTCTTTACAAACGCGCTGAAGCACATCGTAAACGGATTCACCATCAGAGAATTCTACTGTGCTTGATGAAAGAATAATACCATTTGACGGTACGAGATGCTTCTTCCCGGAATCCAGTTTTTCAATATTGTTTAAGATGGTAGAGCATTCAATGGAAAAAGTACAGGTGTAGGTTTTCTTTGTTGTGGTCTGCTTGGCAGTCTTATTTTCGGTATGCTTGGATTTTGTGGTTTTTTCCTTTTGGGTGCTTGTGGGTTTTGCTTTTGCTGTCGCAGTGGAAACAGGCTTGGATTCTTTTGCAGCTGTACTGCTTTTTGTTGTGACTTCTTTCTGACTTTTTGCTTCACTGCTGCTGTTATTGCTTTTGCTGCTTTCACTTATGATGGAGCTGAGTTCAGAAGAGCTTTGTACACTGCTGTTATCCGTTGATGCATTAGAACTGCAGCTTGTAAATGTGAATAGAATGAATATAATAAAAAATAAATATAATGCTTTTTTTAATTTCATCTTGTTAATCCTTATATTTTCTCTTTATTTTTTTGGTTTCCTTTAAGCATGCCTTTTCCAGTGCTCGCGGCCAGGGTCCCAGAAATGCCTTTATGCGTGAAAGAGTACTGCTGTCAAAATCACTCTTTTGCGGAATTCTGCCAAGGGCGGTATGCTTTTTCTGCAACTGCTCTATTGCCCATAAATATTTCTCGTCTTTTGTCATTTTACTACTCCGAAATGAATAAATATTATGCTTATACTTTCTTGTAAGCTCATATCAAAATTTAGATGTATACATTCGTACTATACATTTTTTTCTCAATTCCGTCAAGTAATGCAGCTTCGTTGTTTGTAATTATTGTGTTTTTCTGCTTGACTAAATAAGAAAAAACACTTATAATAAAACCACAATTTTATAGTTGATGAAAATACGGTTTGAAAAGTTGTCAGCTTAGTAAATGAAAAGGGAATCCGGTTCGAGTCCGGAACAACCGCCATTACTGTATTTGATGAGGAAAGAGTATATTGCCATTGGAATTTATTTCTGAGAAGGATACTCTTTTGTGGCTTTGTTAATAATGTCACTAGTCATAAGTCAGGATACCTGCCGTGTTTTCAGAGGTTTAACATGATTGGGCGAGAAGAGTGCAACCGATATCAAATGTCGAGTTACGACTTTGGAGTTTGCATTTTTCTGCTCTTCAAGGTCCTGTTTGCTGTTTATTGCTGATGTTTGAAATCTGCTGCACTCTTTCCTAAATTCGGAAAGAGTGTTTTATTTTTATACAATAAAACGCTTGTAGGAGGTATTGAGAATGAACAAAAAATTACTGCGTTTACTATCCTTAATTTTAGCAGTGACTATGGTTATCAGTATGATGCCAATGACCGTGCTTGCTGCTGAATGGGACGGGACGCCTTCAGCGGATGCGCCGATAGGCAGCGGTACAGCTGATGAGCCATATCAAATCACAAATGCAGCTGATTTGAAATGGTTTGCAGATAAGGTTAACGGCAGTACAGCAAAAAGCACTTCAACACTTTGCGCTGTGCTTGCGGATAACATTGACCTGGCGCAAAACGAATGGACACCGATTGGCTGTTATAACAGCTACAGCGATTGTGTGTACTACGGCGGTGTTTTTGACGGTAACGGAAAAACAATTTCAGGTCTGGCAATAAACACGAATAAACAATACAGAGCTTTGTTTGGCTATGTCAAGGGAGCAGAAATCAAAAACCTGACAGTTGATGGTTATGTCGAAACGACCGCTACCTCGTCAGCCTATGCCGCAGGAATTGTAGCATACGGAAACCCTGTTGTTATGGAAAATTGTACCAATAATGCAGATGTCACATCTGCAAGCAAAGGATATATAGCAGGTGTTGTTTCAGGTGCTACAGGCGGAAGCACCTTGACAAATTGTAATAATAATGGTGATATATCAGGCTGCGGCGACTACATTGGCGGTATTGTCGGCTCTGCAACCGGAAGCTCTTCAGCAGGAATTACAACTATAAAAAACTGCTTTAATTCTGCTTCAATCACAAATGGGGGAACTCCATCATCCTATTCCTATTCTACCGGTGGTATCGCAGGCGGTATCAGCGGCGGCTCTGTAATCTCTATGTGCGGTAATACCGGTGATATTGTAAGCACATTAAAGCGCACCGGCGGTATTGCTGGTACGATTGGCGGCAGCATTGAAAGATGCTTTAATACCGGTAATATAACCGGCATTTATGGTGTTGGCGGTATTGCAGGCGATTCAGCAGATAAAACATCTTCAATTGCATCCTGCTATAATACTGCAACAGTAACGGCGAATACACCTTCTATTTCGTTTAATGATGCGAATGCAAAGGGTGTCGGAGGCATAATCGGTGGTGTTTCCTCTAACAGCTATAATGCTGTGCTGAAGGATTGTTACAGTGTTGGTAAGGTAATTTTAGATACAAGCCTTGCGGATGTACTTGCAGGCGGTATTGTGGGTGACAGCAGCGGTAAAAACTACAGTGGTGTTGAAACAAGCAATTTGGTTACTGCGGATAACTGCTTTTATTTAGATACAGCTGCAAGTCAGGGTAACGGACGTAACGCTGCTGCCCAGGGTATTATTTCCAAAACCTCTGATGAAATGAAGGACAGCAGCTTTGCCCCGGCATTAGGCAAGGACTATATCTCTGACAGTAACGGCGGATATCCTTTGCTTGGATGGCAGAATCCCGATGCAGAATATGATGTTAATTTTGTATTGTCTCCTTCGGGTGCAGTTCTGACAGTAAAAGACAGCAGCGGAGCGGTAATTCCGTCAGAAACAACTTCATATCATTTGAAAAACGGTGTGTATTCTTATACTGTAACTGGTGAGGAATGTGAGGACGTTAATGGCAGCTTTACGGTTTCCTACAGCGGACAGAATATTACTGTAGCACTTAAAGTTAAAACATATGATTTTGTATTCACAACTGAGCCTGAGGATGCTGTATTGACCGTTGATGGTCAAACACCTCTTGCAGACGGACGTACATACCAGCTGTCAAAGATTGACAATCCATACGCATATAAGGTTGATGCTTTTGGATATGAACAGGCAGTCGGTACTGTAACTGTTACAGGTGATGCAGATAAAGATAAACTTGCTGTTTCTTTAAAGAAAATGGCATTGCATACCGTTACTCTTCCGTTTGTAAAAGAGGACGGCGGTGCTGAAAGTGATGTTAATATTCTGGTAAAAAGTGACGAATATCCGAATGCAGCTATTGCCCAGCAGGATGACGGTTCATTTTCTTTGCCGGACGGTAAATATTCCTACACGATAACAAGTGCAGGCTATAAGTCGGTAAAGGGCAGCTTTTCTGTGGATGGAGAAGATATAACACTTGAGCAGGTTCTCCTTGAAATACAAACTGCATGGGACGGCGAAACAATTACAGAGCCGGCACAGGACAGTGAGGGTGTTTACCTGATTTCAAGCCCGGATGAGCTTATTTGGTATCAAAAAAATGCGCAGCTTAATTCTTCTGCTCGTTTAATGTCTGATATCTGCATCAATGAGGATGTTGATGCTGAAAATATCAGCGGACTCTATAGCTGGTCTCCAATAGGCACAAATAGCAGCAAAGCCTATACAGGTGACTTTGACGGTAATGGTCATACCATATCAGGTCTTTATGTACCGGTAAGCGGAAGCAATGCCGGCGTATTTGGTTATGTCGGAACAGGCGGTTCAATCCACGATTTAACCATTTCTGACACTTTCGTTGTTTCAAATAACGGAAGCTATGTAGGTGCAGTGGTTGGTGATTTAAAGGGCACAATCAACAACTGTCACGTAACAGATACAGTAACTGTAAACGGAAAATCCTATGTGGGCGGTGTTGTAGGCGAGCTTGATACAGGCGGTATGGTAAGCGGCTGTTCAAATGCAGGAACTGTTATTGCCGGTGGAGATACAGCCGGCGGTATTGCAGGACGTATCTATTCTGCTGCATCAAATGCGCTTGTGGATTCTGAAAATACAGGCAGTGTTGCAGCTGCAAGATATGCCGGCGGAATTACCGGTATGCTATATAATAATGGCACTGTGGAAAATGTCTTTTCTGCCGGAGAATGTAAAGCAGTAAATTCCTGTGCCGGCGGTTTAATCGGCTATTTCCGCTGCGGTACTATACGTAATGCATATGCAGCCGGAACGATATCAGCAAATTCGTCAGGCGGTGCTTTTGGATTTTTAGACTGGGCTACAGGTCAAAAGACAGTAGATAATGTCTATTATCTCGATGCAATTGCGGATGAAGCAGTTGGTAATGTAAACGGATGTACAATACAGGGAACTGTACAGGCTTGTACTTCTGATGAATTAAAGATTTTGGCAGATGCACTTGGTGATGCATTTTTCGAAAATGAAGCGGAGCAGAACAATGGTTATCCATTGCTTTACTGGCAGGCAGGGGAGCAAATAACAAATCCGGATGCACCGACTCCTGATCCTGACGGATGGAATGGTAAAACCTCCTCAAAAGCCCCATTGCAAAAGGAGGGCGTATATCAGATTGGTACGCCTGCCGAGCTGAAATGGTTTGGCAGAGCAGCAAAGGAAACGACGGATATTCGAGGTGTACTGACCGCGGATATTGACTTGAACTATCAGCAGTGGACGCCGATTGGCGGTTCAGCTGTAGATACAGCTTTCTGCGGAATTTTAGATGGCAATGGATTTTCTATAAAAAATCTTTATATTTCCAGTGGCTCTGCTGCCGGCTTATTTGCATATAATGCCGGTGAGATTAAAAATCTTACAATTGAAGGTATTATTCAAAGTGCAGACAATGCCGGTGGTGTTGCAGCATATAATAATGGTAAAATTTCAAATGTAAATACATATGTTAAAATAAACGGCGGTAATCATATTGCAGGTATTGTCGGAAATAATGAAGCGTATGGTTCTGTTATCCAGTGCCGTAATTTCGGCAATATTACCGGCGGTCAGTATGTTGCAGGTATTACAGCATTAAATAAGGGTACAGTTTCCGAGTCAGGCAACAGCGGTGCTGTTATCAGCAGTAATTCTTTTGCAGCCGGTGTAGCGGCGGATAACAATAATGGTATTGTAAAATCCTGTGCCAATAACGGTATGATTGTCGGAAAGGCTGCCGTTCAATACGCTTATACAGGCGGTGTTATCGGACGAAACAATGGTTCTGCTCAGAATCTTTATAACAGTGGTAATGTAGTTTCACTTGGCAGCAGTGCAGGCGGATGTGTTGCGATTAATACCACAGGCTCCTCTGCAAGCGGACTGTATAATGCCGGTGATGTATGCGGTTCCTATATTGACACGGAGGACGGAGAAGATTTTCGTGTCGGCGGTGCTGTAGGTGAAATTGTTTCAGGTGTCAGCGGTGCATATACACTGAATACACTTACGATTTCAACCGGCGGTACACTTGTGTCAGAAGCAGAACTCAATAGGCTTGCAGGCTCTTTAACAGAGATGATCCCGATTAAGAGTGATATTACAGGTGTATGCTTTATCGGTGCTCCAATGGCGGAAGACACTGTTAAAGCAGAATACAATGGTAATGCAGATAATCCGATATTTGTTTGGTATTTGTTTGATGGTTACGATGAAACCGTACTTGCAGTAACTGATGAATACAAGATACCTGCTGATTTGGTAGGCTATCGTCTTTATGCAAAAGTAATGGATGCTTCACTGCAGGGCGTAATTACCTGTGCATCTGAAGCAATTGACGGCTTTAAGGGCAGTGTTAAAATAAATGGCTATGCCGTAATCGGCCATACACTGAATGCAGTATATGCCGGCAGTGAAGAAAATCTGTCCTATCAGTGGTATCGCGCTTCTGCAAAGATAGACGGTGCTACAGCTTCATCCTATACAGTTGCTGCTGAAGATGAGGGAAGAACACTTACTGTACGTGTTTACGGCAGTAAGCCCGGTTATATTGAAAAGCAAACAGACAAAGTCAAAACTGCCGATCAGGCGGGAATATGGCCGACAGCAGAGGTGCTTGAGCCGCAAACGGATATAAACGGCATTTATTTGATTACAAATGAAGCTGAGCTCAAGTGGCTTGCAAGCACTGTTAACGGCGGTAATACCACAGTCAATGCCAAGCTTTCCGATAATATTAAGCTTACCTCGGATAAATGGTATCCAATCGGAAGCAGTCAGCATCCGTATGCTGGTACATTTGACGGAAATAATAAGGCGATTACAGATGTCAATCTTCATTCCACATACAATGAACAAGGCTTTTTCGGAAACATTGGCGGTAAGGGAGAGGTGAAAAATCTTGCCCTTTCCGGTACGGTAAATGTTACCGGTGATGATGCAATATCTACCGGCGGTATTGCCGGCTATCTTGACGGCAGAATCACAGGCTGTTCATTTGACGGCACTGTCAGCGGTGTACAGGATGTTGGCGGTATTGTCGGTCAGGCAGGTCTCAACAGCAATGTCAGTCAGTGCATAAATAATGCAAGTGTTTCAGGTAAAGAAAATATCGGCGGTATTGCAGGAAGCTGCTCCTACGGCAATATAATTGAATGTGTAAATAATGGTAATGTCGGAAATGATGATTCAACCCATGCAGGCGGTATTGCGGGAAGCATTTCAAACTATGCAGTTGTTACTGCCTGCTACAATACAGGTCACGTAATCGGATATGATTATTTAGGCGGTATTGCAGGCTCAGCATCCGTGTGCGCCGCACCACAGGGCTGTTATAATGTTGGCAAGGTTGATGCAGGTGCTCACGCCTTCGGTGTGCTTGGCGATTTGTCAGGAACAGATTATATATCTGTAGTTAAAGGCAGTTATTATCTTACTCAGTCAGCGCAGACTGCAACCGATAAAACAGCACAGGGTGTAAGCAGTGACGGTATGAAGAAATCTGCATTTGTTTCACTGCTGAATGCACAGGCAGGCTCAAGTCTGTTTGTAATGGATTTGAAAGAAGAAAACAGCGGTTATCCGATACTGATTTGGCAGACAGGCTCTGCTGCAGATGACGGAAATGACAAAGATCCCGAACAGCCTGATATTCTGACTGTATCCTTTACTTTGTGCGTGAATGCATCTGATGATAAAAATGAAGACGTTAACTGGATTGTGGCAGAGGACTGCACAATACCAAATGGTGCAACAGCCTATGAATTGTTTAAAAAAATTCTGAACGATTACGGTTATACCTATGAGGCAAATGGAAACAGCTATGTTTCTTCTGTTACCACACCAGATGGTGTAACCTTGTCTGAGCTTGACCAGGGTCCGAGAAGCGGATGGATGTATACAATTAATGGAGAATTCCCGAATTATATGGCATCTGTTAAGCTTAAAGACAAGGATGAAATGCGTTTCTTCTATACAAGTGATTACAGAAATACGGGCTGGAATCCTACAGATCCTGTCGTAATTCAGGTTGAACGTTTGATTGATGCGATTGGAACGGTTACACTGGATAGTGTTGATGCAATTCAGACCGCACGTGATGCTTATGATATGCTGACGGATGAGCAAAAATTCGGTGTATCCAATAAGGATGTATTGGTAGATGCCGAAGCTGCATATAATAAGCTTTTGGCAGAAAAGCCTGAACAGGACAAGGCAGCTGCCCAGGCTGTTGAAAAGCTGATAGATGAAATCGGTACGGTTTCTCTTACAAGCAAGGATGCAATTTTATCTGCAAGAAATGCTTATAATGCCCTTACTAATGATCAGAAGAATTTAGTATCTAACCTTTCTGTTTTAGAGAATGCAGAAGAAACCTTCAATCAGCTTGTCGGCGAAAAAACGGCAGCAGATATTGAGGCTGCCAACAATGTTGATCTTCTTATCAATGCCATTGGTACTGTAACTGTACGCAGCGGTGCAGCAATTGAGACAGCTAGAAATGCTTTTGATTTACTGACTAATGAACAGAAAAATTATGTCACTAAAGAATCCGTGTTAAATAAGGCAGAAACCAGTCTTAAAAAGCTGATTGCAGAGCAAGATGTAATGCGTAAGGATATCTACACGGCTACCGGCGATACACTCCTTTCCGGCAATGTGCCTATGGTATCCGTAATCGGCGGTGAATGGGTTGTATTAGGTTTGGCTCGTTCAGGTCGTATAAGTGATGCGTTTATCGCAGGATATTATAATAATCTTGTTGACACTCTAAATAGCAACGGCTCTGAAAAGCTGCACAAATCAAGATCTACAGAAAATTCTCGTGCAGTTATCGCGCTTTCATCACTTGGCTTTGATGCCACGGATGTTGAAGGTTACAATCTGCTTCTGCCTCTCGCAGATATGGATTATTTACAGAAGCAGGGTATAAATGGTTCCATTTGGGCCTTAATTGCATTTGATACAAGGGAGTATGAAATTCCAACAGTAAGCGGTGTAAAAAATCAAACAACACGTGAGAAGCTTATTGATGCCATTCTTGCAGAGCAAACAAGCAGCGGAAGCTGGCTGCTGGAGGATGAAATAGGAGATATCAGTTTAACTGCAATGGCAATACAGGCATTAGCACCATATGCTGAGACGAACCCGGCAGTTAAATCTGCTATAGAAAAGGCACTTACCTTTTTATCAAAGCAGCAGCGCGCAGACGGCAGCTTTATATCCTATGGTGAGGCTTCGTCAGAAAGCTGTGCACAGGTTATTGTTGCGTTAACAAGCCTGGGAATTAATCCGGATAATGATGAAAGATTTATCAAAAACGGCAAATCTGTTTTAGATGCACTGCTTGCATTTTACGAGGATGGTGCATTTAAGCATACTATGGACGGTTCAGTCGATAATATGGCTACAGAGCAGGCATATTATGCGCTTGCTTCTTACTATCGTTTACTGGATAATAAGACATCGCTTTATGATATGCGTGATGTTGAAATCAATACGGATATTCCTGAAATTGTAAATAAGGGCAATAAAAATGATAAGGAAGTTATTTCTGAAAATTCTGAGAAAAAGGATACCGATAATCAGAATTCATATGTAAATAAAAATACAAGTGACAAGAGCCCGCTTACAGGAAATGATACAGTATTGTATATCAGCGTATGTATTTTAATACTTTGCTCAGCTGTATTTACAGTTCAGTATAAGCGCAGACAAGAGAATATTCAATAAATTATATTAGCGAATATCCCATTTCTTCTCAACAAAAAAACACTCGGCACCTGCCGAGTGTTTTTCATATATATATGTATATTATTTTATATTTCTACTTTAATTGGTTTGCCGCCGTTTTCTCTTGACTCGTCAGCCAGATATACACAAAGGTGTCCTGCTACGCTGTCAAAGATTGATGTGCAGGCAAGGCTTGGCTTTTCGCCTTTAATAAATTTAACGAAATCAGCTGTAAGACGTTCGTCTCCGCCGCCATGACCGCCGTATGCACCTACCATATCACCTGTAACATTCAGGTCAACTTCTTCAATATCGCATTCACCGTTGTGTGCATCAGGTGACGGATTAATCTTAGATACATAGAACTTTGACTTTTCAAAGTCACCGTAAATTTCACCCTTAGTACCAATGATATGTATTTTCCTTAATGATTGAGAGGAGCCGCCAACCATATTGTGTGTGCCTGTAGCACCATTCGCAAAATTGACAAGAACAGACTGATGGTCAACCACATTGTTGTCACACTTATACATACATCTTGCATAAGGACTGTCACTTTTCATTAAAGCGATTTTATCCTCAATTGTAGGATTCGGAATTGCCTCCAGCGCATCCCAAACATAAAATGCCCATCTGTCAGGATGATCAATATATAATCTTTTCGTAGAAAAATCACAGGTGTCAACATGAGGACAGTCCAGCATACAAATGTTTCCGGCATCCTTTGGCGCATTTTCAGGCTTGAACTGATACTTGCTGCCGAAGGAGCTGATTGCAACAGGCTTTGTTTCACTCATAAACCACATCATTAAATCTATATCGTGACAGCATTTTGCAAGAAGCATTGTGGTATGGCATTTGTCAGAATTAGCCCACTTTCCGCGAACATAGGATGTAGACAGATGATGATAGGAAACATGCTCTGTCGTTTGTATATTAATAATATCTCCAATTTCACCCTTTGCAATTCTTTCTTTAATACCATAGTAAAATGGAGTATATCTCAATACATGGCAAATCATAACCTTAGAGTTGTTTTTCTTTGCACAGGTAACAAGCTCTCTCATTTCTTTTTCATTAACTGCAAATGGCTTTTCAAGCAGCATATCATAGCCTGCATTTAAAAGGGGAATGGATGTTTCAATATGCTGTTCATCCATTGTGCCATTGATGATAGTGTCTGCAAGTCTGCCTTTTTCAGCAAGCTCCTGCGCACTTTCAAAGCACATATCCTCCCCAAAGCCAAAGTATTCCATACAGTGCTTACGTCTTACCGGATTTGGATCGGCAACACCAACTATTTTTAATAATTCAGGATTTGTCTTTGCAAGCTCGCTGTAGACCAGTGCTCTGTGACCGGCACCAACGATGATTGCTGTAACAGGTGAATTTTCCATAACAATTACCTCTAATAGATTTTTTTATAATTATACATCAATAATTTTTAATTTCAAGACTTAATATATAATTCTTTTAATATTGACAGTTTTTTATGATAATATTATAATACACACAAATAGCTATTATATATTGTAGGTGAACTTGTGAAAAAATTACTTGTATATTTGAAGAAATATATTGTTCAGTCCATATTGGCTCCGCTGTTCAAATTGCTTGAGGCATCCTTTGAACTGATTGTTCCATTGGTTATAGCATCAATTATTGACATTGGTATAATGAATAAAGATAATTCCTATGTGTTGGGGAGGAGCGGTATACTAATCCTCTTAGCGCTTGTAGGTATGATTGCTGCAATTACAGCTCAGTATTTTGCAGCCAAGGCGGCAACCGGTTTTGGCAGGGATTTAAGGCATTCATTGTTTGCGAAAATTCAGTCATTATCCTTTAATGAGCTTGATAATATCGGTACATCAACCTTGGTAACAAGAATGACCAATGATGTTACGCAGGTGCAGAATGGTGTTAATCTTGTGCTGCGATTATTCCTGCGATCTCCCTTTATCGTAATAGGTGCGATGGTAATGGCATTTACGATTGATGTCAAATGTGCGCTTATTTTCGCTGCGGCAATCGCTTTGTTATCCATTGTTGTTTTCGGTATTATGGGATATACAATTCCGAAATACAGAGATGTGCAGAAGAAACTTGACAGTGTAACACTGATTACCCGCGAGAATTTGTCCGGTGCCAGGGTAATACGTGCTTTTTCTAACGAAGAAAATGAGATTGAGGAGTTTAGAAAAAGAAATACTGCCTTGTCCTCCCTGCAAAAAGGTGTGGGCAGAATATCTGCACTTTTAAATCCGATAACGTATGTAATCATTAACATTGCAATTATTGTTTTGGTATACACCGGCGGAATAAGAGTAAACACAGGTGACTTAACTCAGGGCGAGGTAGTAGCCTTATATAATTATATGAGCCAAATTTTGGTTGAGCTGATTAAGCTTGCTAATCTGATTATTACGGTTACCAAGGCATTAGCCTCTGCTGACAGAATCAGCTCTGTTCTTGAACAGGATAATACATTGGAAAAAAATAACAATACGCAAAAATCAGATTCGTTTATTGAGTTTGACAATGTATCTCTCAGCTATGCGAATGCCTCGGAGGAATCTGTTTCTGATATATCCTTTAAGGCAGACAGGGGAGAGGTAATTGGTATTATTGGCGGTACAGGTTCAGGTAAATCAAGTCTGGTGTCCCTTATTCCTCATTTTTATGATGCAAGCAAAGGAACAGTTTATGTTAACGGTGCAGATGTTAAATCCGTAAACGAAAAAGAGCTTCGAGAAAAAATTGGCTTTGTTCAGCAAAAAGCTGTTTTGTTTAAGGGAACAGTAAGAGAAAATATGCGCTGGGGTAAGAAAAATGCTTCTGATGATGAAATTATTGAAGCATTAAAAATAGCGCAGGTTTATGATGTAATTGCCGAAAAAGGCGGACTTGATTTTGAAATTGAGCAAAATGGTGCAAATCTATCGGGGGGGCAAAAGCAAAGATTGTCTGTTGCAAGAGCGCTTGTAAGACAGCCTGATATTTTGATTCTTGACGATTCCTCATCGGCTCTCGATTTTGCAACTGAAGCCGCTATGAGAGAGTCAATATATCATTTATCCTATAATCCTACTGTGTTTATTGTTTCTCAGCGTGCATCCTCTGTTATGAGTGCTGATAAAATACTTGTCCTTGACGACGGTCGATGTGCCGGACTGGGCAGGCATAGTGAGCTTCTTGATAATTGTGAAATATATAATGAAATATATACCTCTCAATTTGGAAAGGAGGTTATAGGATGAACAGCAAAAAGACGTTGAAGCGTGTTTTGGAATATATAGATAAGTATAAATATTTTTTAGTGCTTTCTATAATATTTGCGGCTGTAAGCGTAGGCTTAACCCTTTATGCACCTATTTTGGTGGGTAACGCAATTGATAGCATTATAGGCAAAAATAATGTTGACTTTTCTAAAATAGCTGGTATTCTGACTAAGCTTGGAATTATTATTGGAATTACGGCCTTGATTCAATGGCTGATGAATATCTGCAATAACAAAATTACCTATAATGTGTCAAGGGATTTAAGGCAAAAGGCTTTCGAAAAAATTGAACTGCTGCCATGCTCTTATATAGATTCTCATTCTAATGGTGATGTTGTCAGTATGGTTATCGCAGATGTCGATCAGCTGTCTGACGGCTTGTTAATGGGCTTTACGCAGTTTTTTACAGGTGTTATTACAATTATCGGCACACTTGCCTTTATGCTCTATATAAACCCCTTGATTACGCTTGTGGTAGTGGTAGTAACGCCGTTGTCCTTTTTCATTGCCAGATTTATTGCTAAAAAGACATATAGTATGTTTTCGCTTCAGTCAAAGACCAGAGGTGAGCAGACAGCCTTTATTGACGAAATGATTTCCAATCAAAAGGTTGCAGATGCATATAATATGGATGACGAAAATCTTGATAGATTTGATGACATAAATAACAGGCTTGCTGATTATTCCCTTAAAGCAACCTTCTTTTCCTCAATTACAAACCCTGCAACAAGATTTGTTAACAGTATTGTTTATGCTGCGGTTGCATTGTTTGGTGCCATTATGGCGATAAAAGGGAATATAACTGTTGGTATTTTGTCCTGCTTTTTATCCTATGCTAACCAGTATACTAAGCCGTTTAATGAAATCAGCAGTGTGGTTACCGAGCTTCAAAATGCACTTGCCTGTGCAGGACGTGTTCTTGACTTTATTGATGAAGAAGAAATAAAACCTGATAAACAGGAAGCTATAGATTTGATAAACCCAAGAGGGGATATAAAAATCAGAAATCTTGATTTTTCATATAACCCCGAAAAAGAGCTTATCACAAATCTTAATTTAGATGTTCAGTCGGGTATGACAGTTGCCATTGTCGGACCGACAGGCTGCGGCAAAACCACACTTATCAATTTGCTGATGCGGTTTTATGATGCGCAAAAAGGCGAAATTCGGATTGATGATGTAAAGAATAATGATATTAAAATGAAGTCCCTAAGAGAAAATTTCGGTATGGTGCTTCAGGATACATGGCTGAAAAGCGGAACGATTATAGACAATATCAGGCTTGCTAATCCTGACGCTAGCTATGATGAAGTTGTTAGGGCGGCAAAAAAAGCACACGCCCATTCATTTATTAAAAGACTGTCCGACGGATATAACACTTATATCGGAGAGGATGGCGGTTCTCTTTCACAAGGACAAAAGCAGCTGCTTTGTATAACACGTTTGATGCTTTCACCGCCGCCAATGTTAATTCTTGATGAAGCAACCTCTTCTATTGATACACGCACGGAAATTAGAATACAGAAAGCTTTCAGTCAATTGATGAAGGGCAGAACAACCTTTATCGTTGCACACAGATTATCAACCATTCAAAATGCTGATATTATTCTTGTTATGAATGACGGCAATATTATCGAACAGGGTAATCATAAGGAATTATATAATAAGAAAGGCTTCTATTATAATCTGTATAATTCTCAGTTTCCTAAGAATAATTAAATGTTTGTTTTTACTGTTTAATGTAAAAGCGTTTTACAGACACAAAAAAACAAGGACTCAGCGGGTCCTTGTTTTTTTATGTAAAAGTTATAAATGATTAATCCTTGTTTTCTTTTGCATTCTGCTCAGCAATTCTGTTTGCACGCTTGTCAGCAAGCTCTACAATCATCTGCTGCTTAACCTTACCGTGAATTGGATAAATAACGAATGATAAACCATAAAGACCTCGTGCAAGAGCAGGGAGGATACAGAATACAGCCCAAATACCACTAAGCATTTTAGGGTCTGTCTGCGGAATTGCATTACCAACGGAGTCAGTAAGTGGTACATAGTTAATCCATGTAAGAACCATACCTGACAGCCAGCCTGTTACAGAGCCGGCAAGCTTACCGAAGTAACCCTGTACGGTTGTAACGAGAGCCTCGTTTCTTAAACCATGCTTCCATTCCATATAATCCAGTGCCTCAGCAGTAACAATCTGTCCGCTTACAAGAAGAAGCTTATTAGGAAGTCCGCAGATGGTAAGACCGAAAATAACCCAAATTAAATTAAGAATATAGTGATCGTTAAAGGTCTGACCGAATGGATGATAACCAATAACAAACAAAGTCATATAAGCAAAGAAGCCAAATAAACCTGCAACGATTGATGTTGCTCGTCCGCCGATTTTCTTAACCATTTTAGCAGCGAGCGGTACCATAATATAGTTAGGTATACCGGTGAACAATCCGCAGAAGGTTGCATTCATAAGAGAACCGGTATTATTCAGCCAGAAATAAGATTCTGTTGAACCGCCTACAGACTTAAAGGAGTTAAAGAAGTTTGCAAGAATAACAACAAAGAGCGGTCTGTTTGTGAAAATATTTTTAATAGATTCAAGAACAGAGGTTTCCTTGATTTCCTCACGGCTCATAAGAGGTACACGCTCTCTCATATTAAAGAAACCGAAAATCGCAAACATTGTTACAAGAGCAAGCATAAAGTATGCGAAGGTTGAATATACACCTCTCATAGTAATGTTTTTATTGATTTTAGGAAGCAGAGTAACAAGAACGGGTACAAGTGACGGAATCCATGTTCCGAAAAGCTCAAAGAACTTTGCTGTAGTAATCAGGTTATCTCTTTCGTTCGTGTTAGGGGTGATATTATAAATCATAAGGCCCCATGCACCGAAGTAAGACATACCCAAACCATATACGACAATAGCAATAATCGCCCAGACAATCTTTTGGGTTGAGCCGATATCAGGAGCAGTAAACATCATTGCACCGCCAATGATTAACAAAGGAAGCGGTAATATGAAGAATGGTCTTATTCTGCCCCATCTTGTACGTGTACGGTCAATGATTAAACCTGAAATTGTGTCGTCGACAGCATCATAAATGGATGCAAACAGGTTAATGTTGGCATAAGCCGTGGTGTTGAGCTTGAGAAACTGAATCATAAAGAACTCTTTAAAAGAGTTAACAAACTGATCCAAATTCTTTTGTCCGAAGTTTACAAGGACATAAGCAGCAATTTCTTTTGGTGAAAGATAACGCTTGTGTGTATAGGCGAGCTTGTCAAGCTCTTCCATTTCTGACTGCGTTAACTCATCGGTCATAATTTCTTCTGCCAAAATATTCCCTCATTTCTGTCAGAATAGCGTACATAACAAATGTAACTTATTCCGAATAGTAAATATAACATATTTATACTATCATATTTGCAGATTGAAATCAATACCTTTTTAGATTATGGCTAAGATTTTATATCTGGAAATGATTGTAATAAAAGAATTGTCGATTTTATATTGACAAGTAGCGAAAATAATTATAAAATACTTTAGTAATGAACTTTTGAAAGGGGTGCCACTATGGCAAGTACCTGTCCTAACTGCGGTAAAAAATTACATCCTTGGAATGTAAAGGCGGAGTGTTCTCAGTGCGGTGTATCTATTCCTAACTATAACTGGATTGAGAGACTTGAAGAGGATAATATTAAAGCTGAACAGCAGTTCGCTGTTTTTAACAGAACGTTAAGCAGAATTGCTTATTCTATTTATGGAACGAAGCTGCGTATTGCCAGACTTATATTGACCTTTTTACCTGCAATCGGATTTATTCTTCCTTGGGCCACACTGAAAAGTGACGGAACAAGCTTTGATTTGAGTATTATTTCATTTTCAGGTAATAAATCTCTTATTGATTTTTTCAGCAGCTTCTTTGGTGATTCAAGCTTGTATCTGACAAATATGGGCTTTGAGAATTACAGCGGTCCGCTGACACTTGCTGTTGCAGGCTTTGTTTTGTTTGTATTGAGTGCACTGTTGATTGTTATTGCATTCTTTTTAAACATCATTATGTGCAAGAAGCCTAAGACCGTTTCTACTGTTGTATTTGATGTATTATCAATTGCGGCATCTGTTGCTGCTGTTGTTTGCTTCGTAATGAGCGGTACCTTGGCTGCAGATTTTACCGCATTTAACTTCGGTGATTTTGCTGTTATTAATGGTACGGCATCCATCTCTTGGGGCTATTTTGTTGCAGTTATATTGCTGCTGGTTGCTATGGGTATCAATATTGCTGTTGCCAAAGCACCTGCAAAGAGTGATGAAACACTTGAGGAAGAGAGAATTGCTCGTGTTGCTGCTAAGGAAGAAAAAGAAAGACAGGATGCAATCAAGAAAGAAAAAGCTAGAGCTGAGGCTGAAAAGAAGGCTGAAGAGGAAAGAGCTAAAATGGTTGCCGAGGCAAAAGCGAAGCTTGCAAAGAAAAAATAATTTTTATTATTTCAGGAGTGGCTTGCCACTCCTTTTTTTCTTGACCTGTTTTGTATCATTTGTTATAATGTCTATGGAGTGATAAAAATGAATGAAAAAATGAGTAAATCAAAAAAGAAAAAAATCATTGCCTTTTCTGTTGCAGGCGTTATTATTGTTGCTGCTGTAATACTTATTTCTGTTTTTCAGAATGCAATATATTCTCAGGGGCTTTATACACTTATGCCAAAATCTCAGGTTTCAACCTTGAGTGACGGCTCTGAGGTGACTGTTTATGTAAAGCAGAATCCGGATTATAATCCTATGGGCAGTGCTCCTCCGCTGGAGGCATTTGAGTTCTATTATATTGATGAAAACGGAAATGAAGTAAATATCGAAGATGCTGAAGGCTTTGAATATAACATTTCTGACTACCAAACTGCATTTGTACTGTTTGCAGGGCAGAAGATGCAGACAATCAAATCTGTTGCAACACCGATAATTGTCGTTTTGGTTGTAGCAATCCTTGCAGTATGTATATTCCTGTGGTTTAAATCCTGGTCCAGACGTCAGGATGAGGAAAAGGCGCGTAAATATAAGAAGATACAATAAAATAGAGTTTATGGAAATTGTAGAGCAAGCATTGTCTTGCTCTATGCTTTTAGGGGGATTTATGCAGTATAATAAGCTTTTTGAGCCAATGAAGATTGGCGGTGTTGAGGTAAAGAACAGAATTGTTATGGCACCTATGTGTATGGGCTTTGGTCAGTACAATGGCTGTGCAACAGAAACGATGATGAATTATTATGAAGAGCGTGCCAAGGGCGGAGTCGGTTTAATCTTTACAGAGATTACTCGTGTTAACGATATTACCGGTGCGTCTTCCTATGGTCAGCTTGGTATGAGTCATGATTATCAAATTCCTGCACTTAAAGAAATGGCAGATAGAATACATAAGCACGGCTGTAAAATTATGGTAGAGCTTCATCATCCCGGCAGGCAAAATCTGGGTTTAATGATTGGAACAGTTCCGTTATGCGTTGCCGGTGATAAATTATTAGGAAAAGCATATACGAATATCTTAACGAAAGCTGTTATTCCTCCGGGAAAGAAGCTGCAGGATAAGCACATTGTTCCCCGTGTAGTTGCACCGAGTAAGTGTGAAAAAAGTAAGATGAGCAACAGTGTGAATAAAGCTCTCACAAACAAGGGCGTAAAAAAATTAATTGCACAGTTTATTGAAGCTGCTGTCAGAGTTCAAAAGTCCGGCTGCGATGGTGTTGAGCTTCATGCATCCCACGGATATTTAATTCAGCAGTTCCTTTCACCAAACACCAATAAGCGTACGGATGAATATGGCGGTACGCTGGAAAACCGAATGAGATTTCTGACAGAGATTATTTCAGGTATCAGAAAGAATTGCGGTAAAGATTTTTCGATTGTTGTTAGGCTGACTGTTGATGAAATGTATGACAAAATCGGTCAGACAGGCAAGGGATACGGTCTTGATGAGGGACTGAAAATGGCTAAAGCGCTCAGTGATATGGGAATTGATGCTATTGACGTTTCCTCCGCCGCATATGATACCTTCAACTATTGGCTTGAGCCAACCACATTTGAATGTGGCTGGAGAAAAAATTTAGCGCAGGAAGTAAAAAAGGTTGTAGATATTCCTGTTATTGCTGCAAATTTAATACGCTCACCCAAGCAGGCAGAGGAGCAGTTAGAGGCAGGTATTCAGGATTTTATATCACTGGGCAGACCGCTTATTGCCGATCCGCACTGGGCTAATAAGGTTAAAGACGAAAAAGAAGATCAAATCAGCAGATGCGTTTGCTGTCTGTACTGCTTTGAAAGTATGATGGAAAATGCATATAAATACAGCCATGGCCATTGCTCGGTCAATCCCTTCGTTGGCAGAGAAGGTGTAAAAGTAAACGTTGATGGTAACGGCAGAAAGGTTGTTGTTATTGGTGCAGGTCCTGCCGGTTTGACAGCTGCTAATATTCTTGCAGATAGAGCATTCAATGTTACTGTTATTGAAAAGACAGACAAGGTCGGCGGTCAGCTGAATCTTGCGTCTCAGCCTCCGCATAAGGAAAAGATGAACTGGGTTTGTGCCGATTTATATGCAAAAGCTGAAAATAAAAAAATAGAATTTTTATTTAACACATCAGCGGATGCCAAGCTGATTGATACAATTAAGCCAGAGATTGTTATTAATGCAACCGGCGGCAGTGCTATATATCCAAATGCCTTTAAGGCGGATAATGTTTCAACCGTTACAGAAATTTTGAATGGTGAAGTAAAGCTTACGGATAAAAGAGTAGCTGTTATCGGTTCGGGTATGACAGGGCTTGAAACAAGCGAGCTTCTTGCCGCACAGGGAAATAAGGTTACTATTGTAGAAATGGCAGATACAATTGCTCCCGGTGCATGGTTCCAGCATGTTGACGATGCACTGCCTAAGCTGAAGGATGCCGGCACTGTATTTTTAACATCACATAAATTAGTATCCGTGATGGATAAGGGTATTGTTCTTGAAAATCTAAAGAATAATGAAACGATTAATATTGATGCTGATTTTGTAGTTTTATCTCTGGGTGTAAAGCCTGACAATCAGCTTTATCATTCATTAAAGGACAGTACGAATTATAAAGTATATAATATTGGTGACAGTGCAAAAATCGGCAGAATTGCCAATGCAACGGAAGCGGCATATCAGCTTGCAATGTCATTATAGTAATGGAGAAATAAGAAAATATGTTTTCTGCCAGAGACATTCTAAAGCAAAGACTTGATGATTTAAGCTTCAAGCTCAATGAATCTCTTGATTTTGACTTTAGTGCTGTAAGCAAAAAAATTAATACAATTGAAGAGTTTAACAGTGAAATATTATCTGATTTTTACAGCGGGAAACAGCTGTTTTACAGAGGCGAAAGAGTAAATGCTCCTGACAGAAACCTGTTGCCGACTATGCTTAGAAAGCCTGCGGAATTATTTAAAAATAATGATTTGGGTATCATACATCTTGATGCGCAATTTATTTATGATTATTATTCTTCCCTGGGCAACTTTGTTGATGTATTTCACAAAACAATGGGTAAAGCTGACGCCAAGCATTTATATGATATTTGTGCCTTTGCCCAGCATTACTATCATGTTTCACCCCTCATTGATTTTACAAAAAGCGTTTATCCTGCACTGTCCTTTGCTTTGAAGGACAGGAAAGCATTTGATAAGGATATTATCCTTTACGTTGTTGAATTAAAAAAGCAAGAGGACTATACGAATGATATCAGCACTGCAAATGAATGGCTGAAAGATTTGAGTGTATATGTCAGCTGCTTTGAGGAGCGGGATGTCAAAAGCATTGTCAAAGATATTATTGAAAGCAAAAGCCTGCATATGAATGATGATTTCAGATTGCATATGGAGAAAATCAATGCTAAACCAAATCCTAAAGCGAAGCTTATTGATGTGCCTACAAATACAAGAATGAAGTTTCAGCAGGGCGTATTTTTGATGCTGACTGATTTTCAGCTTTTTAATGTAAAGTATTTTACAAAGAATATCCGCGAAGATTTCTATATTACAAAATACATTATTAATAAAGAAATTTGTCCTCAGCTGCTTCAGCTTATTGAGGATGAGGCTCCTTGGTATAATTATAAATATTTGACTGATGTAGAGGCAGCATTCAAAATTGCTGTAAACGATTAGTATAATAAAAAAAGTGCAGTATGTGTTTAAACATACTGCACTTTTTTTATTTGAATCTTCTTAGTCTCAATGCATTTGTTACAACCGTAACAGAGCTTAAACTCATACAAGCTGCCGCGATCATCGGATTCAGTGTCCAGCCGAATATTCCGTAAAATACACCGGCTGCCAGAGGAATTCCAAGGCAATTATAGAAAAATGCCCAAAACAGATTTTCTCGGATATTTTTAAGCGTTTTTTTAGACAGTCTTATAGCCTTTGCAACGTCCGTCAGTTTATCATTTACAAGTACAACATCTGCAGATTCGATGGCTATATCTGAGCCAGCACCAATTGCGATACCCACATCTGCACGAGTAAGGGCAGGGGAGTCATTAATTCCATCACCAATCATAGCAACTGTTTTTCCGCTGTTTATTAACTCTTTAATCTTTTCTTCTTTATCCTGCGGCATTGCAGATGCAATAAAATTCTTTATACCTGCCTGCTGGGTAATGGCGTATGCTGTGATTTCATTATCTCCGGTAATCATAATGGTGTCTGCTTTAATCTGCTCAATGGCTTCCTTGGCATCTTCCTTTATCATATCGGCAATGGCAATGGTACACATATAATTATCGTCACAGCTTACGGTTATTGCAGTTTTGCCGCTGTAGGAAAATTCATTATCGGTAAATCCTGTCAGCTTGCTGTTTCCTGCCTTGTAGGTTTTTCCATTGATAACAGCAGTAATACCTTTTCCTATGATATATTCACTGCTCTCAACATCTAACAGCTTTGCACCATTATCCCTGCAATAATTGCATATGGCAACGGATAATGGATGATCAGAAATATTTTCGACAGAATAGATAATATCTAAATCAGCATTACCTGAGATATCTGTTACAAACATTTCTCCCTTGGTTATTGTACCGGTTTTATCAAAAACAATGGTATTGCATTTTCCTAAATTTTCCAGTGCAGATGCATCTTTAAAAAGAATTCCGTTTTCTGCACCCTTTCCTGTGCCTATCATAATTGCACAGGGTGTTGCAAGACCAAGCGCACAGGGACAGCTGATAACCAGCACGGATACACCAATGCTGAATGCAAACTCAAAGCCCTTTCCGATTATAAGCCATACTACAAATGCGAGAATGGATATAAGGATTACAACAGGAACAAAAACAGAAGCTATTTTATCAGCCAATCTTTGTGCAGGTGCTTTGGAGGATGATGCGTCTTCCACAAGTGCAATGATTCTTGATAATGTGGAGTCCTCTCCAACAGCAGTGGCCTTGAAAATGAAATTGCCGTTTTTGTTAATTGTACCGCTGATTACCTTATCACCCTCAGATAAATCAACGGGTACACTTTCACCTGTTACCGCACTTTGGTCAACGGAGCCATTGCCCTCGGTAATAATGCCGTCAACAGCAATTCTCATTCCCGGTTTTATAACAACAAGGTCATCAAGGTTAATGAAGGATGAATCAATTTCAGTTTCAACGCCGTCCTTTAGTATAATGCTTTTTTCAGGAACTAAGTCAATCAGCGAATTGATAGCATCCTTGGTTTTACCCTTGCTTAATGTTTCAAGATATTTTCCCACTGTGATTAGAGCAAGAATCATACCTGAGGATTCAAAATATAAGTGACCCATATCAAAGGCGATAAGGGAAATAAGACTGTATATCAGTGAAGCGCCTGAGCCGATGGCAACCAAACTGTCCATATTCGGATTTAACTTAAATAGGGAGCTAAAGCCATTGGTGAAAAATTTGAAATTAACGGCAATTATAGGAATTAAAAATATAAGCTGACCTATGCCGTTGGGTATATGCTCACCCAGTATCCAGGGCAGACTGTATCCAATCATATGTGCCATGGAAAGATACATAAGCGGTATTATAAATATAACGGATAAGATAACCCTTAGCTTCATATTCTTTATATCTTTTGAATTGTCTGCTTTTTTTATCTTGAAAATTTCACAGCCGTAGCCTGCCTTTTTTACGGCATTGATAATATCGTTGGTATCACAGCTGTATTCAGCAACCATTGTGCCTGCAAGCAGATTAACGCTGACATTGTCAGATATTGGTGTAACTGCTTTTTCAACTCTTGCAGAGCAGGCAGCACAGCTCATACCTGTTACAGTAAATTTTTGTTTCATTATAATATGATAAGCTCCTTTGTGATTTTTGATAAGTTTTCCCGTCCATGAGGAGAGATATACAATAAATCTTCTATTCTTATTCCGTATTTATCAGGAATATATATACCCGGCTCAATGGATGTTACATTGCCTACCTCAAAAATATCCTTGCTGTTTGGTGATGCGTTATAACCCTCGTGTATATCAAGTCCCACACCATGACCTAAGCTGTGTCTGAAATATTTCGCTTTATCCTCTCTTTTAAGTACATCAAAGCTTGCTTTGTAAACATCTGCACATTTTATGCCGTCACTCAGTGCTTTTATTCCGGCAATCTGTGCCTCTAAAACCAGATTATAGTCTGCTGTCATTTCGTCAGTCGCGTGCCCGACAGCAATCGTTCTTGTCATATCGGAATGATAGCCGGCTTTTGTTGCACCAAAATCAAAAAGAACAAAATCACCGTCCTGGATAACTCTGTCAGATGGTACGCCATGGGGCATGGACGTGTGACTTCCGCATAATAAAATTGTATCAAAGCTTACGCCGTCAGAGCCGTTTTTTGCCATAATATAATCAAATCGTGCTGCCAGCTCCTTTTCTGTTTTTCCCGGCTTAACATCATTCAGCAAATCTAAAAAAGATTTTTCAGCAATATTGTTTGCTTCCTTAATTAGCCTTATTTCCTCTATATCCTTAACATTTCTAAGCATCATAAGCTTGTTATCCAGATTGACAAACTGAACACCTGTCAGCTCACGGCTGTAGGCATTGTATTTAGCCAGGCTTATGCTGTCATTTTCAAATAAAAGGGATTGCAGGTTATGCTTATTAACAATTTCCTTCACTTCAGCAAGAAAGCCCTTTGTTATTTCTATAACCTTGAGACCGCTGACCTTTGAAAAATGCAAGGCAGTTTCGGTATATCTTGAATCAACAATGTGATATCCGATACCATCCTTTGTAATGACAACAACACCTTCGCTTTTGGAAAAACCGCAAGCATAGTGCATATTGCTTTCATCAAAAAGAATTAAGCCGTCACAACCATTTTCATTTATTAAATTCGTTAATTTTTCCAGTTTCATAATTGTTATTCCTATTCATTTTATAGGAATTATTTTAGCACATAAAAATGAAATGTCAATAGTTTATAAATACTTTATTGACATTTGGGTGGAGTTATGATAATGTGACATTATAATTTAAACGGAGTGTATATTGTATTTATGGAAAAGTATCTAATAAATCCTAATCAAAAAATCAGTACTATTAATAAAGACATTTACGGCCATTTTGCTGAGCATCTTGGAAGATGTATCTATGAAGGCATATATGTTGGTGAAAATTCTAAAATACCGAATGTTAACGGTATGCGCTGTGATGTTGTAAATGCACTCAAGGAAATGGGTATTCCTGTACTCAGATGGCCGGGCGGATGCTTTGCTGACGAATATCACTGGAAGGATGGTATCGGTCCGAAGGAAAGCAGAAAGAAAATGGTTAACACCCACTGGGGCGGTGTTGTTGAGGATAATTCCTTTGGTACTCATGAGTATTTTGAGCTTTGCCGTCAGCTTGGCTGTGATACCTATATTAATGGTAATGTCGGTTCAGGTACTGTTCAGGAAATGAACGAATGGGTTGAATATATGACCTTTGATGGCATATCTCCAATGGCGGAGCTTCGTAAGAAGAACGGACAGGAGAAGCCTTGGAAAATTAAGTACTTTGGTGTTGGTAATGAATCCTGGGGCTGCGGCGGTCAAATGGACCCTGAATATTACGGCTGTTTATATAAAAGGTATAATACCTATGTTCGTAATTATGACAGCAATAATCAAATTACAAGAATTGCCTGCGGTCCGAATGTGGATGATTACCACTGGACCAAGGAGGTAATGGATAAGGTTAAGCATAAGGCACAGGGATTGTCACTGCATTATTATACTTTACCGAATGGTGATTGGAAAGCAAAGGGCTCTTCAACAGAATTTGATGTAAAGGCTTATAATCAAACAATTGCTAGAGCTTACCGTATGGAAGAGCTTGTAACAAATCACCTTGCGATGATGGATAGTGTAAATCCTCAAAAATGGGTTAAGCTTATTGTTGACGAGTGGGGTACTTGGTATGACGTTGAGCCGGGAACAAATCCGGGATTCTTATACCAGCAGAATACTATGCGTGATGCAATTGTTGCAGGTCTGACACTTAATATATTTAATAAGCATGCTGACAGAATTATGATGGCAAACATTGCACAGACAGTCAATGTTCTGCAGGCAGTAATTTTGACTGATGCTGAAAAGATGGTGCTTACACCTACATACTATGTATTTAAAATGTATAAGGAGCATCAGAATAATACACTCTTGGGCTCATACATTACGACCGAAAATATTGAATCTAAGGATGCAAAGCGCTCCTTCCCACAGCTGATTGAGTCTGCATCAATGGATGAAAACGGTACGATTTATTCAACAATCACCAATACATCTGCTTCAAAGAAGTCAAAGATTAAATGTCAAGTTGCTGACCGTAAGGTTAACAGCATTAAGGCAGAAATCATTACCGGTGATATTCATGACAAAAATGACTTCGAGAATTCAGATGCCGTAAAGATTAATGCCTTTACAGATTTTAAAAAGATAAAAGACGGTTTTACTGCCGTACTTCCTCCTTGCAGTATCGTTAAATTTGTTATTGACTAATGGAGCATAAATGCAAAAAGTGTCTGCTTTTGGAAGTAGGAGAAAAGAAATCTTATAATACAGTTTATGAATACATATCAAATTTAGATTGTGATTTGAAGGTCAGCACAGAGCTTTATGAAAAAAGACTCAGCCTGTGCAAAGCCTGTGATAATCTGATTGCCGGTATGTGTTTGAAATGCGGCTGTTATGTTGAAATAAGAGCAGTGCTGAAAAATAAGAACTGCGCAAACTATGATGATAGAAAATGGTAGGTGAAAATCTAATGCCTGAGCTTGGAAGAAACGGTCACAGACAAAGAATGAGAAATCAATTTTTGCTGGATAGAATGGAAAACGCACCTGACCATAATTTGTTGGAGCTCTATTTAACCATAGCTATACCGCAGAAGGATGTTAAACCTTTGGCATATGCTTTGATTAACAGCTTTGGTTCCTTGGAGGCTGTGTTCAGTGCCAGTCCCGAGGAGCTTATGGCAATAGCCGGTGTAGGAGAGGTTACTGCTGTAGCTATTTCACTGTGTTTT
>JAMPGU010000061.1 GCA_023663865.1 Clostridium sp. | reverse complement strand
ACTATATTACAGACAAATTACTTTCACTACGAAACTGCGAAGCACTTAAAATTATAGCTGAAAAGATGATGATTTTAAGCAACACTGCGTTATAACACCTCAGCTTTATTGCTTCTCGGTTTGTTTTATGATATAATAGAATTGGATTAATCGTAAACCAACAAATCATTCGGAGTCTGATATTATGCAGAATAACAAAAAATATAAAATTCTTATTGTAGATGATTCGATGATGAACCGTACTATTTTGGCTGATATACTTGAAGACAATTTTGAAATTCTGGAGGCAGCCGACGGTATCGAAGCGATACAAATGATAAAAAAATACAATAACAAGCTGTCATTAATTCTGCTTGATCTTGTTATGCCTAATATGGATGGTCTCGAGGTGCTGGCTGTTATGAACAGCGGTGAATGGATTAACAATATTCCTGTTATTATGATTTCCTCTGAAAATTCACCCACCTATGTTGAGCGTGCATACGAGCTTGGTGCAACAGATTTTATTAACAGACCGTTTAATGCCTATGTTGTCAGAAAGCGTATTGCAAATACAATTATGCTTTATACTAAGCAGAGAAATCTCATTGACCTTGTAAGTCAGCAGGTTTATGAAAAAGAAAAAAATAATAGTATTATGATTAACATTCTGAGCCATATTGTAGAGTTCAGAAATGGTGAAAGTGGGCTTCATATCCTGCATGTTAATACGATTACCGAGGAGCTGCTGAAATGCCTTGTCAAAAAAACCGACAAGTATAATTTAAGCTACAAGGATATCGCAACAATTGTAATGTCCTCCTCCCTGCACGATATCGGCAAAATTTCTATTCCTGACAAAATATTAAACAAACCCGGCAAACTAACACCTGAGGAATTTGAGATTATCAAGTCCCATTCAGAGACAGGTGCAGCTATGCTGAGCTCTATGACGGAATATTTAGATGAGCCGTTAATATCTGCCGCCCACGATATCTGCCTGTATCATCACGAGCGTTATGACGGCAAGGGCTATCCAACGGGCATCAGCGGCGATGATATACCTATCTCTGCACAGGTTGTGGCTATGGCTGATGTTTACGATGCACTTACAAGTGAGCGCTGTTATAAGGCTGCCATACCGCCAAAAGAGGCACTTCAAATGATAAAGAACGGCGAATGCGGCTGCTTCAATCCTATACTTATAGAATGTCTCGAGGATATCAGTGATTATCTTGAAAAAGAGCTCAAGGTCAATTCTACTTCAAAAAGAAATTTGAATGACATTAAAAAAATAACCAATGAGCTTCTTATCAAGAACGAATTTTCCGTTTCCAGCAATTCTATAAACTATCTGGAGCAAGAGCGTATCAAGTATGAGTTCTTTGCATCCATATCCAACGAAATACAATTTGAGTATACTGTAGCACCATCCATTCTTACCATATCCGATTGGTGTGCAGAAAAATTCAATCTCCCTGTTGTAATCGTAAATCCGCTGAAAAATGAAAAAATAGCGCATTTCATTAATGAGCCTGCAATGGAATTGATTAAAGCAGAGGTGCATAAAACAAACCATGATTCCCCTGTGTCACAATTTACAATTGAAATAAATATTGACGATGAATTACGCTTGCACAGGGTATATTGCAGAGTGAACTGGAGCTATGATGAGGAACCGAAAATTATCAGCGTAATCGGTAAAATCATTGATATTGATGATGAATATCAAAAAATGCAAAGTCTTGAAAAAAAGGCTTCTACCGATACACTTACAAATCTTTATAACCATAGTCATGCTAAGGAATTAATTCACAAGAAGCTTGCCAAGGGCGAAAAGAATTATGCCCTGATTTTGTTTGACTTAGATAATTTTAAAGATGCAAATGATAATCACGGTCATATGTTTGGCGACAAGGTATTAAAAAGTGTTGCCAATGCATTAATTGACAGCTCAAGAAAAGAGGATATTTCTGCACGTATCGGCGGTGATGAATTTATGATATTCATTGAATACCGTGATATTAAAACCCTTGAAAAAATTGTCAGCAGAATACATAAAAACCTGAACAATATTCAATGTGACTCTTACAGAGTTTTGACAAGTGCAGGTGTTGCCACAACGGAACAAACGGGCTATAATTATGATAATTTGTTTAACAATGCCGATTGCGCCCTGTACTATTCAAAGGAAAATGGTAAGGGCAAGCACACATTTCACAATGAAAATTTAAACCATGTCAATATGGATATTACTCCAATAGAAAACTGAGGATAGATTACTATGAACTTAAAAGAATGCTTTGAACATCTCGGAGGCAGCTATAACGATGTTATGGGTCGCCTGCTTACAGAAGAGAGGGTTAAAAAATTTTTATTTATGTTCTTAAAGGACACCAGCTTTAATGAGCTTGAAGCTGCTATGAAGAGCGAGGACTATGACAGTGCCTTCAGAGCTGCACACACCCTTAAAGGTGTATGCGCAAACCTTGGTATGGAAAAGCTGAGGGAAACAGCAAGTGAAATTACAGAGGCTCTGCGCAGCAAGGATAATGATACTGCCTCTAAACTATTCGTGCAGGTTGCAGAATGCTACAATAGTACGATTGACGCCATAAATCAGCTTGATTAAATTACATACCAAAAACAAACAATCCCCCTCGGTAAATCCGAGGGGGTTGACTTCATCAAAAATAAAACAACAAAAATGCCATTGAACATTTATCTGTTCAATGGCATTTTATTTATTGGATAATAAATATAAACCTCATAAAATTTTATTCATATTTATCATCACATAAAAGGATACCCAAATTAAAGGTTATCTTAGATATTAATCATTAATCGGGCATTTCTGCCTTCTGCAAACATACCATAGTCTATCAAATTGAATACATCAACTGTTGGGCAATTGATAACAGAATCTTCTGCAATGTAGAAGAATGCATCTGATCCAATAGACTTTACTGTTGTTGGAAGATCAATGTTTTTCAGATTGCGGCAGTACATAAATGCACAGTCGCCGATGCTTTCAAGGCCTTCGTTCAATGTGATGCTTGTGAGATTTGTACAATAGGAAAATGCATTTTTGCCGATTGTCCTAATGGTTGATGGAAGAGTAATCTCTGTCAAATCATCGCAGCAAACAAATGCTCCATCAGAAATACTTGTTACATTACCTTCAAAACGGAGTGCATCCGGTGAATACTTCAGCATCATTGCTGGGTTAGCTGCCTCTCTTACTTCGTCAGTAAGATTAAGAACGGTTCCATCTTCTGTATGATAAATGATATTCGCATCTACATCTAAAAGATCATTCTCATTTACGCCAGCAGGGATTGTATGCTTAACATCTTCTACATCTAAGGTATATGCATCAGCAAGAAGAGACTTAACTGTCTTGATAAACATATCTATATCAACAAAATGTCTGTAAACATTTTCTTCCATATTGCCTTCACCGCTGATAACT
>JAMPGU010000060.1 GCA_023663865.1 Clostridium sp. | reverse complement strand
AATATTACAGCAGAACAGAAAGGTTAAAGGAAAGTTTTAAAAAAAGTGAAATTATACAAAACGGAAATAGTTATGAATGCAAGATTGGCTGGGATAATGACTATCTATCCTTTAGATATTCAGGAGGTTTTGTACCTAAAGGCGGATCTGGTGAATATAACGGAATAACAGGCTTACAAGTTCTACAGGCATTTAATGACAGCTCTCACGGTTACACTGTGTCAGGTTCTCATAACTATTGGGATGAGATTTTAGAGGAACTTGGAGGAAAATTTGGCATTATTAACTTATTCAAAAACAATCTGCGTCAATGCGGAGTCCCTGTGAAATAAAAATAAAACAAAACTTGTTTAAACATAATCCCTAAAAATAATCAAATAACTATAACAACTACTACCGCCCTTCTTTTGGAGGGCTATTTTATGCTTAAAAAATAGAAGGGAGTATTGATATATGAATGAAAATGATTTTTTGATAGAACTCCAAGCCATATTAGACAGCGAAAAATCAAAGGGCAATATCAGTAAATCATTAGATAGGATACAAAATCAGCTTGATAAATTAAAAATCCAGGCAGAGATTGACCCAAAGACAATCCAGGATTTAACAAAACAACTGGAAAAAGTTATTAACCAAAAAATTACCATTTCCAATATAGGACTTGATGCTAACGCTGCGGTTAAATCGGCTCAGCAGACTGGGCAACAGATAGGAAATGCAATTAATCAAGGAGCATCACAGGGATTAAAGAACTCTTCTAAAATTTTAGAAAATTTCAAGAAGTCTTTAGCGAATATAGGAATGGGTTCTAATGAGATTGATGCAGTTGCCAATAAAATAGAAAATCTTGGCATTCAAATCGAGTCTCTCAACCAGTCTGTATCGAATACATCTAAAAGAAATATATTATCTGTTGATATATCTGGCACTGACGAATTAGGTCAGATAATTAAATTAACGGAACAATACGATATTTCCACAGGTGATTTGATTAAAAATATTGAGGCGGTTTCATCCGCACAGCAAAGGGCTGGGGCTGCCACTGATACTTTTATAGACAAACAGAAGAAAGCGGTTGCATCTGCAAAAAACGCATTATCAACTATTGAATCCAAATTAAATGACACTCATTCAACAAAATCTTTGGCAAACACTGATTTTGACAGCAATGGTTTAAATGCACAGTTAGACAAAGTAAGGACAGCTATTTCTAATTTAGACAGTGCGAGCAGGGATACTTTTACACAGGCTCAGATTGATGTTGAAACAGAAACTACCGCATTAAATAATTTAATTACTGCATTAAAAAATGCCGAATATGCTGCCACTTCCTTACGGACAAAAGATGTGGAAACCATTAAAATTGATGAAGGCAATAAATTAGACGCTTTCGTTCAAAAAATGGAACAATCAGGTCATTACACGGATGAGCTGAAACAAAAAGTTTCTGATTTAAGAACAACATTATCTAATGTTTTTAAAGGCGACCAAAATGGGCTGACTAATTTCCTAAATGGGTTCAGTAATCTTAAAACGGAATTTCAAAAGGTTGATGCTACTGCAAAGACATTAGAAAAATCAACCAAACTTCAAACTAATATCGAAGCAGAAAAGAAAATTTTACAGGTATATACCAATGAATTAAAAGAGGCTGGCGTATTAACTGATGATGTGAAAGAAAAAATACAAAACATGTTCTATTCTTTGTCTAAAGTTGATTCACAGAATGGCCTTGTCACTTGGAGGGCTGAATTAAAAGGCGTAAAAGCTGAAACTGATGCAGTTTTAAAATCTGTAACGCAATTATCACAGAAAAAGCTCAGTGACATTCAGAGTTCAATTGACAATGGCTATGGTGCAAGTAAATACCAAAACCAAATAGACAAGACTATTGCGACTTTAAAACAGTATGAAGCCGAAGCTCAGGTAATAGAAAAAATTAATAATGATTTGCAATCCAGTTTTGATAAAATGAAAGGGTTGTCAGGTCAGGAGTTGAATGCACAGGCAGATATTTTTGAAGAAAAAATTAAAGCCGCTAAAGTGTCCATTGATGAGGCAAAATTATCTTATGATAAATTAATGCAGCCTGCTTCAAAAGAAAGCATCACCACTACCCTTTTGAGAGTCCAAACTCTTTTAAACAATAATACACGGGCAACAGGCGACATTAAAGCGGAATGGCAAAGTTATGTAAACCGTCTCTCCAGTGGTTCAAATATTGCAGAGAAAGAAATACGTGACATCAATCTGCGTCTTAAAGAAACCAAAAGCACGCTGCAGGGGCTTGGCAAACTTGGACTTTCATGGACTGATAAATTAAAACAAACTTTTGGCAAACTTAGCAACTGGGGAATTGTTACATCCAGTATGATAACATTTGTCAATCAATTGCAAAAGATACCTGAGGAAGTTGTTAAAGTTGATTCCGCGATGATAGAGCTTAACAAAGTCAGTGATGCAACTGCTTCGGATATTAAGAATTATTTTGATGAAGCCGCTGAAAGCGCAAAAGAGTATGGTTCATCTGTAAGTGACATGATAAATGCCACTGCTGATTGGATCAGGCTTGGTTATAATTTGCCAGACAGCAAGAAATTAGCTGAAATTGCCACATTATATAAAAATGTTGGTGACGGCATAGATATCAGTACAGCGAATGAATCGTTAGTAAGCACATTACAGGGTTTTCAATTGAACGCAGAAGATGCTCTCGGAATAATTGACCGTTTTAACGAAGTTGCGAACAATTTTCCGATCGATAGTGCCGGAATTGGCGAAGCATTACAGCGGAGTGCCGCCTCTTTTTATGCCGCTAACACAGATTTGTCAAAATCAATCGCATTAATTACAGGTACAAACAGTGTTGTACAAGACCCATCCCGTGTCGGGAATATGTGGAAGACAGTTTCCATGAGGATACGTGGCGCTGTTCAAGAACTTGAAGATGCCGGTTTGGAAACAGACGGAATGGTAGAATCTACAGCAACATTGCGAAAATTGGTTAAGGGATTAACTGGTTTTGACATAATGGCTGACGAAGCAGGAACACAATTTAAAGATATTTATGATATTGTAGTTGGAATTGGAAAAGAGTGGAAAAATCTGACTGATGTTGAACAGGCAGGTCTGCTTGAAACCTTGGCAGGCAAAATGCAGGGTAACGCTTTAAGTGCGGCATTGAATAATATTTCAATGATTGAAGATGCGTATAAGACCGCTGAAAATTCTGCAGGGTCTGCATTAAGGGAACAGGAAACATATGAACAGGGTATCCAATATTCTTTTGACCGTCTTAAAGCTTCTTTTCAAGCATTTGCAAATCATATATTGGATTCTGACCTTCTAAAAGGCATTGTAGATTTTGGCAATGGCACAATTAATGTGTTGGACGCTGTAACAGATAAACTCGGTTCTCTTGGAACCATTGGACTCGGTGCAGGAATATTTACAGGAGTCAAAAACCTCGGTAAAGGGCGTAAGTGCGTACCTTTCAATTGTTTTGAATATGCCCTCCTTAGCCAAGAAATGAAATGTGCATTTCAAGGGTAGGGATGCGTGGATTTAGTCACTCCACGGAAGTTTTAAAATAAATCGTAATTGGCACTTGCTATGTGCCAGTGCTGGGAAGAAAGAATAAAAATACCGTATATATAAAATAACCCACTACAACGTGACCGGAAACGGTGAGCGTGAATGTATCCCGAAAGGGTGTCAGCAATGGCAAGAAAAGTCAAATTCAGAAATGAAGGTTATTTGGGCACGGGAGCAATCCCTAAGTGCCATGCGTTACATTAGAAGCGTAAAGCTAAATCGGCTATCAGCAACGGAACCTATTATTTATAATGGGTGTGTTCAGAGAGTATAAACGATTTCGAGTCAGAAATGGCTTGTAACAGGTACTCCACACGCAGTTTTCGGTCTGTCTCGTGACTGAGTAAAAACCGTAAAGAGTGATGCTGCTCTTCTATTTCTTAATAGCAACTATGTCTTTATAGGAAGAAATGGGATAATGCAAGGAGTTCTCCTAGCCGTAGTGGAAGAAACGGAGAAAAATGTTAGACAAGACTACCAGAGCAGAGTCTGGCAGCCCTTTATTACCTATGTAATTCTGTCTCAAATAAGACATCATTAACATTGGCTTTTGCGTGAATGTCTTTGTATGTTACCAATGTATTGCACAATTTA
>JAMPGU010000005.1 GCA_023663865.1 Clostridium sp. | reverse complement strand
AGCAGGGACAGCTGTTTCTTGTAAAAAACATCATTTGGAAATTTTTTAATTAAGTCATTTAAGGATTTTGAAATTCTAAAACGCATTTCAGCTGCAGCAGCATTGGTAAATGTAACCACCAAAAGACTGTCGAGATTAACGGGATTGTCCTTATCGGTAACCATTCTTATAACTCGTTCAACAAGAACTGCGGTTTTACCTGAGCCGGCAGCGGCACTGACAAGAATATTTCTGTCACGTGCAGTGATTGCATTATTCTGTTGTGGTGTCCATTGCGGCATCTTGTATAAACTCCTTTTTTAATTTGTCCATAACCTCGTCATCCTTCATATCAAAACCGATTCGATTATCAATCATTCGTTTGTTCGCACAAACATCCTTGTAATCGCAATAATCGCAGGTTGATTTATGATGATTATTCTTAATGGGATTTTGGGCAATATGACCCATATGAAGCTCCATACCCATTTCAGCAACAAGCTGGTTAATTTTTTTATGAATAATTCCAAGCTCCTCAAGACTGGCTAATTTACCTGTCAAATCACCGTTGGCTTTCATTTTTACAGGAATATGCTTACCGCTGAGCTCATGCTCCATAGCTTGCGGAATTGTTCCGTTTTCGTCAGCAAGAACGATTCCTTTCATTTTAAATGAGCTTTGCTCTTCATTAGATATATTGCTCTGAGCATCTCTTTTAGAGTCAAATCTAAACATATTGCGGGAAGCATGCATATACAGTACACCTGCCGGTGTTCCGGTCAGCTTGGCTGTTTTATCCGCACAGAGTGAAAATAGATAAATAAACATTTGCAGATTAAGTCCGCTCATAATATCCGATAATGAAAAATCTTTACTTCCGGATTTATAATCAACAACACGAACGAAACGTTTACCATCATTTTCGTAAGTATCAACTCTGTCAATAGAGCCTCTGATTTGGATGCTTCCGCCATCATCAAGAGAAAGCACCTCAGGCTTAACCTGACCGTCCTTATCAATGGTAAGCTCAAAAGCCTTGGCTTCAAAATCACAGTCAGCAAATTCAGCGGCCAGATTATTCACCACAGCATATATTAATTTTGAAAGTCTTTTGTAGTTATATTTAAATCGTAATGATAAATCAGAAACATTACCCATTTCATTTGTAAAATAGTCTGATGTGTATTGATCAACCAATGCTATTTGCTGTGCCACAGTCATTTCTGACAAGCCCTTACTGCCAACTGTAGACAGTATCATTTCAAGCACGTAGTGAATCAATGTACCTCTCTGCATAGGATTGATTTCGGCTTTCACTCTCGGTCTTGCTCCCAAACCAAATTTGCAGAAATAGCGAAAAGCGCAATTATAAAAATCCTCTACACGAGAGGCTGAAACATACATGTTGTAGCTGAACAAAGAGGTTGCAAGCTCTTTGTTTTTTATTGCAATATCTTTATTTTCAACTAAATCCTGAATTGTTTTAAATCTGCTGTCATTCTTGAAATATTCTTTAAGTGATGAATAAAATTCCGTATTATAGAGATACCTTTCACTCATCAGTTCAATAGAATTTTCCCTTGTTTCAATCAAATCAATATCACGGATATCGGCACTTGTATATTCCTTAATAGCAAATATGGATTTGAGTGATGTAACAATTTCTGACGGCGAGCCGTCCTTTCCGGAATTATTAAGGTAGGACACAAAGATGCTTTCACTTGCTGCAGAGCAAGCCATATAAGCAAAATAGCGCTCTTGCAAATTCAGTATCTCTCCGTAAGAATACAGCTTAAAATCGTTATCAAGAAGTATGCGTCTGTCATTTTCAGACAGCAATCCGCCGCTTGACACGCTTTGCGGAAATACACCCTCATTGGCTCCGAGTATAAATACAACCTTAGGGTTGTCTGTTCTTATTCTGTCGGCCTGACCGAACTGAACATTATCAATACCGGCAGGAAGGGTACCCAAATCCTCTGTACTGATAACCATAGAAAAAATTTTTGCAAAATCCTTTAATTTGATTTTCTCTTCACCCAAAGTTATTGGCAGCTGGTTAAGGATTTCCATAACCAAATCCCAGACTCTCCCCTGCTCCTCTGCCAAGGAATGCTTATTTAATTTTGCAAGATTTACTGCATTTTCCTGAATTTTTTTGTCTGCACCAAAGTTAATTAAGGTGTAGTAAATCTGGGCGCAGATCTCCTTTGAAGATGCACCCTTAACAGCATTTTTGAATTTTAAGAGCGGTGTAATCAAGGTCTCTCTTGCTTGATTAATGCCAGCAAGATTTTTTCTGTCCTGCTCATTCATTTCACTGGTAAAGCCTTTTGTGGAATTTTCAAATTCCTTTGTCCATTTGAGACCGTTTATATTCCACATATATATGTAATTTTCCAGATGGTTCAGTTCCTCATCACACAATGGTGTCAGCCCTGTTTTAGCTAAACTGAGAATATCATCACTTCTGAAAGAATAATTTACACATCTTAAAAGATATTCAATAAATACAACAAGGGGCTGTGTTTTAATGCTCTCTCGTTCATCATAAAAGAAAGGCACATCATATTTTTTGAATACAGCTGAAAGCTCATCTCGGTACGTGTCAATATTACGTGCAATGATTGCAATGTCCTTCGCCCTATAGCCGGCACGCAGAAGCCTTCTGATTTCTCGTGCCGTATTTGCACATTCATCCGTAATGCTTTTTGCAGCGTATATTTTAATGTTTTCGGCAGTCTTTTTACTTGTACTGATATCACAAAAGATGTTTTCCTCTGCCAGCTTAATATCGTTATTTTTTGCTCGATAATTTAAATCAAGGGTTTTATATGAAATTTCTATATCAGCCTTCAAAGCAATTTTCTTTATAATGTTTGCCGAACGATTAACGTAGCTGAACAGGCTGAAGCTGTCTTCCATATCCGGATTGTCCGTACATAAGGTAATAACAACCTTTTCAGCTTCTTTGATTATTAATTCAAGAATTTTATATTCCTGCGCTACAAACCCATTAAAGCCGTCTATAAATACGTATTTATTTTTAAAATAGCCGGCATCCTTTATTTGCTGATAGAGCCTTGTCAGTTCATCGGCAGGGTCATTGTACCTGCTGGCAATTTGCATCTCATAGGCATTCATAATTGTTGCTATATCTGATAATTTTCTTTTCAGCACATCGTTATCAATATTAGATGACATTTCCACAATTTGAGATGCACTTAAATTGCAGGATTTCATCTCATCACAAATTTTAATCATGGAGCTTACAAAGGATAATGCATCAAGCCTTTTGTTAAACAGAAGCAGGCTGTCTTTAATATTTTCGATAGCTCTCATCATTAGAACAGCTTTAGCACCCTTTGATAAAACAGGCAGCGTATTGCCTCCGAATTCTCTCCTGACATTGTCGGAAATACGGCTGAATGATGAGTTTTCTACATATCTGATACCATCCTCACCTAAGTCCGTTAAAAGCCTTCTTTCCGCTACAAAGGAGTACTGCTCAGGCGTAATGAGAAGAATATTGTCATTATGATTACGAATCAGCTCTTTTATATTTCGAAATACATATTCACTTTTTCCATAGCCGGATCTGGCAAGAACAAACTCCAGCAAAACATCACCCTATTTCCAGCAATTATATCTAAAAAAACAGCCTTGTATTTTGATTATTTAAGGCTGCTTTTATTATTATCTGTTGTAATCTTCCGGTTTAATGAGTCCCTCTGCTATTAATATGTCATAGCAATCTGCAAAAAACTCATACATAGGTCTGGCAATATCAAATGCCAGCTTCAATTCATCAATTAGCGCAGGGGTATTGATTCTGTTTAAGTCAAAGGAATTGTAAGAAAAGGACATATTTTTTGCCTTTAGATATGGCTTCAGCTCCTCAGGTGCGTCGGGATACATATCCTTTTTGTATTCGTCACTGCAGTCATAAGCAAAACCTGCCTCCTCGCAAGCCTTAACAGCATCCAGCCACCTGTCAGGATGCTTTAATATTTGCTGATGAACAACCTTAAAATATGTTGGCCGCCACAGCCAAAAAACAAGCCCGTAGCCAAAGCTGTTTGGGAAAAATTCAAAATAATAGAATGGTGCCCCCGGATATTCATTTTTGTATCTTCTAAAGAACATCCACATATTTTCTCTGTACTTAATCTTATTCCGATTTCCGCGTGTATCACGATAAATTCTTGAGACGGAGCGCACAGGGTCAGTCATCATCTTATCATCAATATCACACATAAGCTCACTTAAATCCAGCATAATCTGGCGCATAGGTACAGTAATACCCTGCTTGAGCTCCTCTTTGTGTTCTTCATAAAAAGCCTTTGAATCGTGAAAACGATTTTCACATAACAGCTCTATTGATTCAGGCTTGATACCTGAAAAATTATATTCACTCATTTTAACAATCCTTTATTTTCCATTTGCTGTGCAGCAAGATTTGCACAAATTTTTGCACTGTGAAAGTTGAGACCGCCTTGAATCCATGCATAATATGGCTCACGTATTGGTGCATCTGCCGAAAGCTCAATAGATGAGCCAAGCGTAAAAGCACCGGCTGCCATTACAACCTTGCTGTCATATCCGGGCATATCCCATGGCTCAGGCAGTACGAAGCTGTCAATAGGACTTCCGCTCTGAATTCCCTGACAAAAAGCAACAAGACTTTCCGCATTTTCAAGACCTAAGGACTGAACAATATCATGCCTGGTCTCATTAAATTTAGGTGTTACAGCATATCCGAAATCTTCAAATAATGCAGCAATATAAACCGCACTTTTGAGAGCTTCACCCACTGTATGCGGTGCAAAGAATAATCCCATAAAGAGCTCCCTGTTCATACCAAGGGTTGCTCCAACCTCCTTGCCCAAGCCCTGTGCAGTTAGCCTGTAAGCACACTTCTCAACTAAATCGGCTCTGCCAGCGATATATCCACCGGTTGTTGCAATACCGCCGCCGGCATTTTTAATAAGTGAGCCTGCAATCAAATCGGCACCAACCTCTGTAGGCTCTTTTTTTTCAACAAATTCGCCGTAGCAGTTGTCAACCATAACAATCACGTTTGGATTTTTCTTTTTGGCAATACTGCATACTTTCCCTATCTCATCAACCGAGAGACTCGGACGCAGCTCGTATCCCCTGCTCCTCTGAATGTAAACCATAGTTGTTTTATCTGTTATAGACGCTTCAATGGCACTGTAATCGAGTCTGTCATTCTTTAATGGCACCTCACTGTATTTCACACCAAAGTCCTTTAATGAGCCCATATTTTCGCCGGTAATACCAATAACATTATGTATTGTATCATATGGTGTACCGGTTACACAAAGCATCTCGTCATTCGGTCTCAGCACACCAAATAATGCAGTTGCAAGTGTGTGTGTTCCGCAGGTAAAATTATGTCTGACCAGTGCTTCCTCAGCACCGAATATATCGGCCCAAACCAAATCCAGTGCCTCTCGGCCTCTGTCACCATAGCCATATCCTGTGCTTGTACCGAAATGTGTCTCGGAAATACCATGATTAATAAATGCCTTTTGCACCTTTAATTGATTATATTCCGTTATTTCATCAATACTGTCAAATTGTGCTTTGCATTTGTGCATAGCCTTGTTTGATGCATTTTCAACTTTTTCACTGATTTCAAAAAAAGGAATCATTTATACATTCTCCATTTTCCTATATTTATAAATCCCAGCTTTTTATAAAATTCTTCATTTTTATTATGCTCCCGCATTAAGTAAACCTTACCCTTGATATCACCAATCATGGCTGAAACAAGTGCAGATCCGTAACCCATACGTCTGAACTGCGGCTCAGTCTGAACAGCTGTCAAAACAGCATCGTTGTTATATATGGATGAAAAAATGCCGCTGGAAATAATTTCATCATTAACCTTTAGTGTATATGCCTTTGCAGTATTATGTCTTACTCGGTGACTTATATCAACGTACCATGACTCAAAATCAGCTGCATCATAATCATTATAATTAAATAAATCCATCAGCTTGGGAAATTCATCCAGTTCTGTATAAGGAATAAAAATTTCAGTTTTGGATTTTGTAACCATAATATCTCCCCAATCAAATGCTCCATCTGTAGAAAAATTATAATCGCACAATACGGAATTATAACCTATAACATTGACAAATTCCCATATTTCATTTATATCAGCATCATCGGTATAGGATACTGTAAAATCATTATCAAGCTTGGAGAGAACAGCTGTTATATGACTGTCAATATATTGTACATAAAACGATGCAAAATCATAGGAGGTTCCATAGGATTTAAGCAATGCTTTAATTCTAATAGAAAACAAATCTGTTTTATCAAAGGCATAAATGCAGGCTTCATCATCAACAATTTTAATCATATATTTTTGTCATAACTGCCTTTATTAATTTTCTTGTTTCGTCAATATCACTCTGCTTTACTACAGATGCACCTGAATGAATGTATCTGCAGGGTAAAGATATTGCCATTACTCTGCTGCCTTTTCCGCTGGTTTGAATTATACCGGCATCATTTCCTCCGGCAACCGCTGTCTTTGTCTGAATCTTTATATTATTTTCCTTGGCGATATTGAAGGCCAGATTATATAGGTCTTTATCATATATCGTTCTTCCGTCCATAAAGGATACAACACCACCTTCTCCAAGCACACATACGCGGTCACCACCGGTTACACCGCACAAATCCGCAGCAGTAGTTGCTTCCAAAACAATGGAAATATCAGGCTGAACAGCATAGGAAGTACAGGCTGCACCTCTGAGTCCAACCTCCTCCTGAACATTGAAGCAAAAATAGGTGTCATATTCTAAATCATTTTTAATAAGTTCTATCAAAAGCATACATCCGATTCTGTCATCAAGTGCTTTCGATTTAATATAGCCATCCCCGAATTCATAATAATCACTGCTGAAATAAGCATAATCTCCGGGCTGAATATATTTCAGTGCATCCTCTTTATTGGCTGCACCAATATCAATATAAAGCTCTTTAATACTTGGTGACTTGCTCTTTTCATCATTACCCAGTAAATGCACAGGCTTTAGTCCGATTACACCATTCAAGCCATTAACTGTTACGCCTCTGCTGACAATAACCTTACTGTCAATTCCGCCAACAGCACTGAATTTCAGATAACCGTCATCCGTAATATCCGTTATGATAAAGCCTACCTCATCCATATGCGCACAAAGCATAACCTTATTCGCCGGCACCTTCAAGCCTTTTTTAAATGCAATGATTGAGCCAAGACTGTCAATATGATAATCGCAAAAATCCTTAATTTCATTAATAATATAATCTCTGACACTGCTTTCATCACCTGAGGCAGAGTTCAGCAAGCACAAATTTTTAAGCATTCAAGTCACCTACTCTCTTTGTGATATAAGCAGCAATTAATTTAGATACGGCATTCACATCATGAATATCAATCACTTCCACAGGCTGGTGCATATATTTTTCAGGTATGGAAATTAAGGCAGTTCTTATACCGCTTTCACTGATAGAAATAACATCAGCATTTGTGCCTGTTCTTCCATCCATAACCTCACATTGATATTTGATATTTTCTTTCTTTGCAGTTTCTACTAAATTTTTTGACATATCTCTGTCCAATATCGGAGAAAATCCTATCATTGGTCCACCGCTTATTATACCGCAGTCATCCTTACTGCAGCCGGGTGTATAAGCAAAGGATACATCAACAGAAATTGCTTCGTCAACCTTTTTTGCGTATGGTCCGATTTTTGCACCTCTGGTGCCAACCTCCTCCTGTGATGAAAACATAACAGTAATCTTACATGGTAATTTTTTTAATTCATCCAGTGTTTGTAAGATTGCACAGATTCCGCATCTGTCATCGAGGCAGGAGGATGATACATAGCCATTTAATAATTGTGTAAAATTACGCTTAAAGGTAATTGCGTCACCGGGTGCAATTAATTCCTCAAGCTGTGCCTTTGTGTAGCCAGTATCAATGGATAAGTCGCTTAACTTAGGTGCTTTCTTTTCATCGTCAGCACTTTGAAGATGCGGAGGAAGGGTTGATATAATTCCCTTCACCTCTTCCTTTCCCCAAATGGAAACCTCGTAAGCCGGAAGCATTCTCAAATCAATACCGCCGCATTTTCCTACTTTGACAAAGCCGTCCTCTGTTATATCGGTCACAATTAATCCGATTTCATCCAGATGGGCATCCAGCAGAAAATGGTACCCTTCTCCAAAGGTGCAGAAAACATTATTCATAGCATCAGCTGTTACCTCACCATAGGGAGCCAATAATTCTTTTAATAAATTTACAATATTGCTTTCTGCTCCGGATACCCCAGTTGCAGATGTTAATTTTTTTAATAAATCAATTGTATTCTTCATCATTCTTCAAATCCATTAACTAATTCTTTAAATTTTCTGCCTCTGTATTCAAAGGTCTTGAACTGATCAAAGGCAGGACAAGCCGGACAGAGGGTAACTATATCTCCCTCAACTGCATTATCTTTTGCAATATTCAGGGCATTTTCCAGTACATCGGTTTTAATTATCTTTATTTCAGCACTGTCAAAGCCATCATAATTTACAATTGTGTCGTATATTTTTTCTGCAGTATCACCATTGAGTACCAGCAGCTTAACATACTTTAGAATATATGGCACCATTTCCGCCATATCATTACCCTTGTCAGAGCCGCCCATAATAACAATTATTTCTCTTCCAAAGGCTTTGAGTCCGCTGATTACTCTTGACGGCGAGGTGGCAATTGAGTCGTTGTAATATCTGACGCCATTAAACTCACGCACAAATTCAATTCTATGCTCAACACCGTTAAAGCTCTGTGCAACTCTGAGAATGTTGTCAACGCTTACCATACCCCATACTGCAGAAATAGCTGTGCAGTAATTTTCAATATTATGAGAGCCGGGGATAACAATATCATCCTTGCTCATAACATAGGTTTCATTTCCATTGTCACTATAAACAATGTCACCGTTATTCTTCATATAAGCACCATTAGCAACTGGATGCTGAATGGAAAATTCACACAGCTTTCCTTTGACATCAAATCTCATATCGTGATATACTCGATTGCCGATTGAATAATCACAGTCAGCATTAAGAATTGTTCGGCAATTGCTGTTTTGATAAATGAGTATATTTCGCTTGGCATCAACATATTCGTCAAGACTTATATGATGATCCTGATGTGTACATTCAATGTTTGTTACAACAGAGACATCCGGTGCCTTAACCAAATTCCCCATAGTCAGCAGCTGGAAGGAGGAAAGCTCAACAACAGCTATGTCATCTGCAGTAATTGTATCAAGCTCAGGCATAAGCGCCTTTCCTATATTTCCGCCCAGGTAAACCTTATATCCCTGGCATTCCAGCATTTTTGCAATAAGGGTTGTTGTGGTTGTTTTTCCGTTAGAGCCTGTAACCGCAATAATTTTTGCAGGACAGAGCTTAAAGAAAACCTCCATCTCCGTTGTCACGGTTTGTCCCCGTTCAATACATTCACCAATCCAAGGATTTTGAAATGGCAGTATTCCGTGAGAGCGAAATACCAAATCCATATCCGGCAACACATCAAGATAATTTTCTCCTAAGGAAAAATGGACATCCAGTTTCTCCAGCTCAGCACAAATATCTGCCCCGATATACGCCTTGTCTCTTCTGTCGCAGGCATAGACAATTGCACCCAATTCTGCCATAAATCTGGCGCATGGCACATTGGCAACACCCATACCTACAAAAGCAACTTTTTTGCCTTTAAGATTATCAAAAAATTCTTTAGCTTTTTCGTTCATAATTGTTTTTACAGCCTTTCTAGCTTGATGATATTTTTAAACTTCACATTAATGAGAATAAAAGCTTCCGTTTTTAAAATCCTTAATATTGAAATCTTCCATATGTAATTCTAAATCATATTGGAACTGAAGTTTCTCTTTACCAATATATTGCTCCTTTATTGGCACATCACAGTTCATTGCAAAATTCGCTATCAATTGCTGACACTTTGTATTCATATTACCTAAAAAGTAAACACGGCCCGTGTTCATTTCGCAAATAGCAATTGCAATTTTCAGCTGCTCCTTTTTGCCAAGGGGCGTAATCATTTTGCTTAGTGCAACTGCATCATCCTCAGCTTCATCCGTAATAATACACAAAACACCGCTGCCCTTACGTTTCAGGTTTTTAACAGTAATATCATTGATAACACTATCCAGGTATGCAAGCACATCGTTTTTATCAGCATTGTCAACAGCCGCAATATAGAAAAATTCCTTTTTCTTCATAGCTCTGGCAAAAAAGTCAAAGTCATTGATTTCTATATTTTTGCTCATTGCATATCCGCAGTCTGACAAATCCTTGTACATAACCTCGGAATAGGCGTTAATGTCATTCTCGCTCCTTGAGGTTAAGTAATACCCTGCGTCACTGATTTCATGCTCCGCATAGTTAAGAAATGAATCGCACTTACCATATTTGGAATAATAAGAAAACAGTATTACCAATATTGCAATGACCATAATATCGCAGACATACTGGCAGATGGAGGCAGCAAGCTGACTTGCATCCAGCACATAGGGTGCAGCACCAATATAGACAAAGATAAATACTGCACCGAATATCACAATGAATTTCATTATTTTATATAATCTTCTTTGCTTTTTTCTGAATTCTTTCATTTTACCATACCCATAAATTCTTCTTCACTTATTACTTTAATTCCAAGAGAATTTGCCTTATCCAGCTTTGAGCCTGCTTCCTCACCGGCAAGTACAAAGGTGGTTTTCTTTGACACCGATGAAGACGTTTTACCACCGAAGGATTCAATGATTTTTGAAGCCTCTGCACGCTTTAATGTAGGAAGCGTTCCAGTTAAAACAAATGTCATACCGTTAAATCTTTCATCATGAACAACCGTTTTTGAATTCATATTAACATTTGCTTCCTTCAGCTTTTCAATAAGCTCAACGGCTGCAGGAGAGCTGAAATACTTAACAACACTTTCAGCCATTATCTGTCCGTAGCCGTCAATTTCAAGAATATCCTCAACAGTTGCATTCATAATATTGTCGATAGATTTAAAATGATCTGCCAAAAGCTTTCCTGCCTTGGCACCTATATGACGTATACCAAGTGCAAATATCAGCTTGCCTAAATCATTATCTTTCGATTTCTCTACAGAATTTTTAATATTATTTGCGCTTGTTTCCTTAAAGCCCTCCAACTCGGCAATCTTTTTGTAATCAAGATTATATATGTCATAAGTTTTGGAAATGAAATCATTATCAACGAAGGTTTCAATTATAGCAGGTCCAAGGCCCTCAATATCCATTGCATCACGTGAGCAAAAATGAATGAGGTTTCTGAGCAGCTGTGCAGGACATTCGGGGTTAATACACCTGATGGCTGCCTCATCATTTTCTCTAATTACAGTCTCACCGCAGGATGGACACACTTTCGGAAAAGCATAAGCCCCGTCACTATTCTTTTCATTCATGCAAAGCACCTCAGGAATGATATCCCCGGCTTTTCGTACAGTGATGGTATCACCGATGTTTACATTCTTCTCATTAATAAAATCCTGATTATGCAGCGTTGCCCTGCTGACGGTTGTACCTGCAAGATGAATACTGTCAAATATGGCAGTAGGTGTTAATACACCTGTTCTGCCAACAGCAATCTCTATGTCAAGCAGCTTCGTCTGCTTTTCCTCAGGCGGATATTTGAAAGCAACAGCCCATTTGGGATACTTAGCGGTTGAGCCTAACATATCACGGTGTGCAAATTGATCCACCTTAATTACAGCACCATCTATGTCAAATTCAAGGTTTCCGCGCGCGTCACCGATTCTGTTGATTTCCTCCATTGCATCGTCAATATTGTCAACCAGTTTGTAGAAAGGAACTGTGTTGAAGCCAAGCTCTTTGAGAAAATCAAGAGACTGCTTATGAGAGTCAAGCGCATAGCCATCTATCTGCTGAATATTGAATATAAAAATATCAAGACCGCGGGACGCTGTTACTGCACTATCCTTTTGACGCAGTGAGCCGGCAGCCGCATTACGTGGATTTTTGAAAGGCTTTTCACCATTCAAAAGCTGTCTGTCAACGACACGGTCAAAGCTCTTTCTCGGCATATAAACCTCTCCGCGAACCTCTAAATAAGGAACAGGCTCATTCAGCTTTAACGGCACATTGTGAATAACCCTGATGTTACCGCTGACATCCTCACCAACATCGCCGTCACCACGTGTCGAGCCACGAAAAAATACACCGTCACGATATTCAAGGCTGACTGAAAGTCCGTCAATTTTCGGCTCAACAACATATTGCGGATTTGTTATTGTGTCAAGAACACGTTTTTCAAAATCAAATATTTCCTCACGGCTGAAAGCATCCTGCAGGGATTCCATTCTAACTGTATGAACAACAGTCTCAAAGCTGTTGTCTGCCTTTCCCCCAATCCTCTTTGTTGGAGAGTCAACAGAATCATATTCAGGATATTTTTCTTCAAGAGCCTTGAGCTCACGCATCATCATATCATATTCATAATCCTCAATTTCAGGAGCATCATCATTATAATAACGATTAGAATGATATTGCAGTTGTTCTCTTAAATTATTAATTTTCATTTCAATTTCAGTCATACAATCACCAATAAGCATTAATAGAATTAGTTTATCACATATATTGTAATTAATCAATAAAATATAAGAAAAATCCCCAGCAATCAGCTGAGGATTTAAAATTATTTTATGAACTTATGGAACATCTTTTTACCTTTTTTAACGATTACATCTTTATCAAAATCGGATGCTTTAAGTGTGGTTAATGCACCGCTTACCTTTTCGTCATTCACACTTACACCGCCCTGATCAATCAGACGTCTTCCCTCACCCTTTGACTTAATCATATTTGCTTTAAGCATCATATCAAGCACGGTAATTTCACCATCCGTAAAATCATCATCACTAAGTGTTGTGGTCGGCATATTTGAATTATCTGCACCGCCTGCAAAAAGAGCCTTGGCAGCGGACTGTGCCTTTACTGCCTCATCCTCACCATGAATCATTTTTGTTAATTCGAAAGCAAGAGCTTCCTTGACTGAGTTCAGCTCAGCACCCTCACATTTTGCATATTCATTAATCTGTTCCATTGGTATAAACGTCAGGAGCTTCATACACTTGATAACATCCTGGTCACCCACATTTCTCCAGTACTGATAAAACTCATATGGGCTGGTTTTTTCAGCATCAAGCCATACTGCACCCTTTTCGGTTTTACCCATCTTCTTACCCTCAGAGTTTGTTAGAAGCGTAATAGTCATAGCATTAGCATCACCCTGAAGCTTACGTCTGATAAGCTCCATACCGCCAATCATATTTGACCACTGATCGTCACCGCCGAACTGAAGATTACAGCCATATTTCTTATAAAGGGTGTAGAAATCATAGCTCTGCATAATCATATAGTTGAATTCAAGGAAGGAAAGACCTCTTTCCATTCTCTGCTTATAGCACTCAAAGGTCAGCATTCTGTTCACGCTGAAGCAAGCACCAACCTCACGCAGCAAATTGATATAATTTAAGTCAAGCAGCCAGTCTGCATTATTAACCATAAGTGCTTTATCATCGCTGAAATCAATGAATTTTGACATCTGCTTTTTAAAGCAATCGCAGTTATGCTGTATTGTTTCAGGGGTCATCATTTTTCTCATATCGCTTTTTCCGCTTGGGTCACCAATCATTCCGGTACCGCCGCCGATAAGGGCAATTGGCTTGTTATTTGCCATCTGCAGTCTTTTCATAAGGCAGAGTGCCATAAAGTGTCCAACATGCAGGCTATCAGCCGTTGGGTCAAAGCCGATATAGAATACTGCCTTACCTGAATTTACTAACTCTCTGATTTGTTCTTCATCTGTAACCTGAGCGATTAAGCCACGCTCTTGTAATTCTTCATATACTCCCATTTATATAATCCTCCAAAAATATCTAATTATAGCCGCAAATATTAATAGCAAGTGCCGTTTTTAACTTTTTGTTCAATATGAATTCCCATTTTGTTCCACCTAATTTGAAAGAAGCAGCTCCTCTGCACTTTTCAGCAAAGTATCTGTTATTTCAAGACCACCCATAATTCTTGCAAGCTCTCGCTTTCTTGACTCGAAATCCAAGGCTGTAACCTTGGTATAGGTTTTATTATTCATTACATCCTTTTCAATCAGAAAATGTTCATTGGCATTTGACGCAATCTGTGCAGAATGTGTAACACATATAACCTGCGTATTTTTTGATACAGATTTAAGCTTTAATCCGATTTTTTGACTTGCTCTGCCGCTGACACCAACATCAATTTCATCAAATATCAATGTACCGATTGTATCATTGTACGACAATATATTTTTAATTGCAAGCATTATTCTTGAAAGTTCACCGCCAGACGCAATTTTTGCCAGCGGTTTTGGCGGCTCGCCAACATTTGCAGAAATTAAAAATTCAATTTTGTCAAAGCCTGTAGAGCTTAAATTTCCTCTGTCAAAATTCACAATAAACTGAAGCTTAGGCATATCCAAAAATTCCAGCTCAGCTTTAACATTTGTCTCAAATTCTTTTGCCGTTTTCTGCCGATACTCTGACAGTTTTTCGGCAAGATTAACTGCTTTATCAAAAGCATCGTCATATTGAGCCGTTAATTTTTCAAGCTCCTCGTCACTATATATTATTGCATTTCTTCTGCTTTTTGCATTATCAAGAAATGCCAGCATTTCTTCCTCAGTTGCACCATATTTGTTGGAAAACTGATATAACATATCCAGACGCTCATCAATCATTTCCAGCTCCTGAGGATCAAAATTCAGATTATCGAGAAGGTCAGAAATTTTATCTTTGGCAAGCTCCAGCTTATCATTAATATCATTAAAAATATCAGCGATTTCCTTTGTTTCATTATACGAAATTAAGGCGTTAAAGGAATTTATAACAGCAGTGATTATGCCGTCATTTTCATCATCGCCGTTTACTGCATTAATAGATTGGCGCAGAGCAGAGGTAACCTCTTCGCTTTTTGAAATAAGTGCCTTTCTTTTAACAAGCTCGTCACGTTCCCCAACCTTGATGTCTGCAGCCTCTAGCTCATTAATCTGATAATCGAGAAGCTCCAGCTCCTTGTCCTTGTCAGTCTCACTTACAGTCAGCGCTTTCAGCTTTCTGCGTATTGCAATCAGCTCTTTAAATGCCTGTCTGTACTCCTTATAAACCGACTTATCCTTCATCAGCATATCAATGTATTCATATTGATAATCCGGATTAAGAAGCGCCTGGCTGTCGTGCTGTCCGTGAATATTGACAAGCAATGCACCGACTTCCTTCAGCATAGATACAGTTGCGGCCTTGCCATTTATTTTACAATTGGATTTACCAGTTGCACTGATTTTTCTTGAAAGCAGCAGTGTGTCATCATCAACAGAGTACCCTAATTCATTAAGCTTGTCTGCCGCATTTTGAGGTATACTGTCAAAGAAAGCGCTTACAAAAGCATTGTCACATCCGTGGCGTACAAGCTCCTTTGATGTTCGTTCACCCAAAATAGCATTTATAGAATCAACAACAATTGATTTACCTGCACCGGTTTCACCGGTTAACACGTTTAAGCCTTCTGAAAAATCCACACTTGCCTTTTCAATAACTGCGATATTTTCAATATCAAGAGTTCTTAACATTTAAAATTTTCTCCATATTCATAGTGAATATTTTAGCAAAATCCTCTGTTTTGCAAAGAACAAAAATTGTATCATCACCTGAAATGGTACCCACAACGCCGGTCCATTCCATAGCGTCAATGGCAGTACAGACTGCAACTGCCATACCTGAAAAGCATTTTATACACACTGTATTGAGAGCATGTTCAACGCTGATGATTGAATCAGAAAAGATTCCGCCTGTTCGTCTAAGCGTATCATTATTTGCCTTTTTACCTGTGGAATAAACATATCTGCCCTTATCTGAAAGCTCCTTGACTAAACGAAGCTCCTTAATATCACGTGAAATTGTTGCCTGGGTTACGTCGAAACCGCATTTGAGAAGATAGTTTTGCAGCTCTTCCTGGGTTTCAATATTTTTGTTGGTAACCAATTCCAATATTTTGGCATGTCTTCTTTTCTTCATTATGCTCTCCTTTCAATGATTTTTTTATTTAAAATTTCATAGAAATTTTCCGGTTTTAATTTAATCAGCTTCGTCGTCATATTTGATTTAGATACCCTGATTTCAACGTTCTGGTCTATCTCAATTGCCTCCTGACCGTCAGCTGTTAAAAAGGTTTTGTTATTTTTATCATTATTTGTTTTGATAATCAATTCTTTATCCGTAGAGAATATAATGCTCCTGTCCATAAGAGAATGGGGACAGATGGGCGTAGCTATGAGACAGCTTGCCTCCGGGCTTACCACAGGTCCGCCTGCAGCCATAGAATATGCTGTTGAGCCGGTAGGTGTAGAAATGATAATGCCGTCGGCTCTCATATTAGATACGGTTCTGTCATCACAGGTTATATCAATATCAATCAGCCTCGCAAAATTACCGCGGGAAATTACCACATCATTTAAACAGTGATGGGTTGACAGGATTTGATTATTCTGAACAATCTCTGCTTTCAGCATTAAGCGTTCGTCAATTTCATAATTGCCGTCAACAATATTTTTCAGCAAATTCAGCTCGTTTTTTTCAAGACCGCTCATAAAGCCAAGTCTTCCTACATTAATACCCAATACCTTTTTATCAAGAGCAGCAGCCTTTTTGGCAACGTTAAGCGTTGTACCGTCTCCGCCGATTGCAATTGCAACGTCACAAATATCTATAAGCTCATCGCTGTCTGCAAGCTTAATATTATCATCACAGAATACATCTTTATATTCCTGTGAAATATACACATCCGTATTCAGTTTTGATAATGCCGAAAACACATTTTCAGCAACAGTTTTAACTCCATGATTCGTTAAATTCGGAAAAACAGAAATAATCATAATAATTCCTCATGTGACTTATGAACAAGACTTTTAGCATCAATATTATCAAGAATAATCGGCTCAACGGATTTCTCCAGATAAATCAAATATTCAATGTTTCCCTCAGGACCTTTTACTGGTGAAAATTCAAGACCCTTAACTGAAAAATGATTTTCAACAGAAAGCTGAATAATCTTCTCCACCACTTCAAGGTGTGTGTTTAAATCACTTACAACACCCTTCTTGCCAACCTTTTCCCTGCCGGCCTCAAACTGCGGTTTAATAAGACAAACGGCCTGTCCCTCATCTTTTAAAAGAAAATTCAGATTGGGCAAAATATGCTTTAATGATATAAAAGAGACATCCACCGATGCAAAGTCAATTTTATCAGGAATTTGCTCCTCTGTAATATATCTGAAATTTGTGCGTTCAAGATTAATAACACGTTGGTCTGTACGCAGCTTCCAAGCCAGCTGACCGTAACCAACATCAACCGAATATACTTTTGACGCACCATTCATCAGCATACAATCTGTAAATCCGCCTGTAGATGCACCTACATCCATACAAATTGCGTTATTTAGATCTATCGGAAAGCATTCCATAGCCTTTTCAAGCTTTAAGCCGCCGCGACTGACGTATTTTAAGGTACTGCCTCTCACCTCGACAACATCATCTTCCGTAATATCCTTACCTGCCTTGTCGGACTTTTGATTATTTACATATACAATACCGGCCATGATGATAGCCTTAGCCTTTTCACGGCTTGGGGCAAGTCCCTTTTCAACAAGAGCAACGTCAAGCCTGATTTTATTTTTCTTTGGCATTATTTACCTCTTTTATAATGGATTCAAAATCAAGACCGTATTTCTTAATTTGTGCTTCAACACTTGCCTGCTTTACAAATTCATTGTTTATGGCAATATGCTTAAACTTGGCATGCACTGCATTTTCTTCAAGCATAGCAGCAAAGCTTTCGCCGATACTGCCGGAAGCAATCGCCTCTTCAAAAAAGAAGATGTTTTCTGCATTTTTTAACACATCAATAACTTGAATATCAATAGGCTTGATTTGATTTAATTTTATAACAAATGTATTTTCAAGGCTTTCATATGCTTTGATACATTCGCTGAATATTCTTCCGTAGGACACAATGCAGTTCTTGGCACTGCTGTCACCAAATACAACAAAGGGCTTATGATTATAGCTGTAGTCCTCAGGTATGTATCTCTCATTTCCGCGTGGATACCTGACTGCCACTGCACCGTTAATCTTATATATCCCTTCATAAAGCATACTTTCAAGTTCACTGTAAGAGGCAGGTGCAAGCATTGTTAAACCGATGATTGAATTCAGAAAGGATGTATCAAAAACGCCCTGATGGCTTTCTCCATCCTCACCAACAAAACCTGCTCTGTCGATACCGAATATTACTTTGAGATTCTGCATTGAAACATCGTGAACAAGCTGATCGTAGGATCTTTGCAGAAAAGTAGAATACACAGCAAACACAGGAATTAAACCATTTTTGGCAAGACCGCTGGAAAATGTAACTGCATGCTGCTCTGCAATACCAACATCAAAAAAGCGTTTCGGAAACTTTTTAGCAAATTCACAAAGCCCTGTACCCTCTGTCATTGCCGCAGTAACACAGCATATTCTGCTGTCTTTGGAGGCAAACTTGCACATCGTTTCTCCGAATGCTGAAGAAAAGTTTTTCCCTGCAGATTTCGGCTCACCCGTATTAACATCAAATTTTCCGATGCCGTGAAATTGTGTAGGATTTTTCTCTGCAGGGTTATATCCCTTTCCCTTAACAGTATTTATGTTAATCAGTACACTGTGGTTATGGGATTTAGCAACCCGGAGAACATCTGTAAGTGCATCTAAATCATGACCATCAACCGGTCCGTAATATCGAAAACCTAAATCCTCAAAAAAGGTAGAATGATAAATCTTTTTTCTTATTTTAGAATTTATCAGCGTAACAAATCGTGTTATTTCTGCTCCGATTTTCGGTATCCTTGAAAGCCCTCTCTGCATCTTAGACTTGAAGGTAACATACTTTCTGGAGGTTCTAATCGTAGTCAAATTTTTTGCCATAGAGCCCACATTCTGACTGATAGACATATTATTGTCATTTAGGATAACAATCAGATTGCTTGTTTCACTGCCGGAGTTATTCAGCGCCTCATAGGCCAGACCGCCGGTAAGTGCACCATCACCGATAACAGCAATAACCTTCCCCTTATCGCCTTTAATTTGTTTTGCCTTGGCAAGACCAATTGCGGTTGAAATAGAGGTGGAGCTATGGCCGGATGAAAAAATGTCATGCTCGCTTTCGCTGGGACGTGTAAATCCACTGATGCCCCCCTCAGTACGCAAGGTGGAAAACATCTCTTTTCTTCCGGTCAGAATTTTATGGGTATAGCATTGATGCCCAACATCAAAAATAATTTGATCTGTTGGACTGTTAAACACCTTATGCAGTGCGACAGTAAGCTCCACAACACCAAGATTTGAAGCAAGATGTCCGCCTGTTTTTGATACAGTATGAATAAGCTCCTGTCTTATATCGTCACAAAGCACATTAAGCTCTTTTTTATTCAGTTTTTTTACATCGTTAGGTGAATTAACTCTATCTAAAACTGACATAATCTTATCCTTATTTTTCTCTGTTAATCAGGCTTTCAGCAAGCTTCTCCAAAAATTCGCTGTTTTCAAATATATCAAGCTGACGTATTGCAGAATTGGTTAATTTCTTAACATCTGCCATGGCACTATCAACACCCTTAATTGCAGCATACGTCATTTTATTGTTATCTGCATCTGAACCAATAGGCTTGCCAACCTTCTGTTCATCACCAATAATATCCAGCACATCATCCTGAATCTGAAAGGCAACGCCAAGTGAATAGGCAAATTTTGATGCTGCTATAAACTGCTCATTGCTTGCCTCGGCACTGATACATCCCATCAGACAGGCAGCAGAAATAAGCGCACCTGTTTTCAGCTTATAAACCGTTATGAGTTCATTGATGGTAGGATTTCCGTCTTCAATAATCAAATCTATTGCTTGACCGCCAATCATACCGCCAACACCCGAATTTTGGGCAAGCAAAGCAACTGCTCTTGCTTTCTTTGAATCACTGATATCGGATGATGCAATAATCTCGAAAGCATGTGTAAGGAGCGCATCTCCTGCCAGCAGTGCAGTAGCTTCATCAAATTCCTTATGACAGCTCGGTCTTCCGCGTCTGAGATCATCATCATCCATACAGGGCAGATCATCGTGAATCAGACTGTAGGTGTGTATATACTCAACAGCACAGGCAAGGGCGAGACTATCCTCTCTTGTACCGCCGCAGGCCTTGGCAAATTCAAGCACCAGCACAGGTCTGATTCTTTTACCTCCATTTGACAGACTGTATTTCATTGCATCCACAACATCCGACTGTCCGTCATTTGCTTTTGGTAAAAGTTTAATTAACTCATGTTCAATTAAATTGATATCATTACTTAAAATATTTTTAAATTCAAGATTGGTCATATTTACTCCTTAGTAAGCTCAGTTATTTTTTGTTCAGCCTCTTTCAGCTTCTGCGAGCAAAATGAAGTCAGCTTCGTTCCCTCTTCAAACAGCTTCATACTGTCATCCAGCGAAACATCATTTTTTTCAAGCATATTAACAATTTCCTCTAATCGTGAAATTGCCTCTTCATAGGTCAGCTTATCACTCATATTTTACCTCATCTACAGTACAGTTCATCGTACCGTCACTCAATTTAAGTTTAAATTTATCTCCGATTTGTATTGTCTTTACTGATTTAATTATATTGCTTCCGTCCGTAGCCACGGCATATCCTCTGGATATTACAGCAAGCGGACTCAGGGCATCAAGCTTTCCTGCAAGATTACCAAGCCTATGATGATAATCGGAAGCTATGCTGCTTAATAATTCACGTAAATCATTCTTATAAGAATCAAGAATATCCTTATAATTTTCAATATGTTCGTTAAAGTTCCCAAGGGGGCTGATATTTTGAATTTTGTCAAGCCGTTGATATTCATACTCAAGTCTGTGATTTAACTGTGTTACCATTCTGCTTTTTGCATTTTGAACAAAAGCGTGAATGATATCAATATCGGGAACTGCTTTTTCTGCTGCAGCACTAGGGGTCTCTGCTCTGACATCAGCAACAAAATCACAAATTGTAAAATCTGTTTCATGCCCTACAGCGGATATTATCGGCTTACTGCATTCAAATACTGCTCTGGCAACCATCTCCGTATTAAATGCCCATAAATCCTCTATAGAACCGCCGCCTCGTCCGACGATAATCACGTCAATATCCGGTATGCTGTCAAGAAGCCTGATGGATTTTACAATATCCGGTGCAGCAGCTTCGCCCTGCACAATTGTCGGAGCAATCACAATTTCGGCAATCGGATAACGACGCGCCGTAATATTCTTTATATCCTCAATGGCTGCACCCATATTTGATGTTGCAACGCCAATGCGTTTCGGATATTTAGGCAGTGCTTTTTTATGTGCAGTATCAAACAAGCCCTCACCCGCAAGCTTCTCCTTTAACTGCTCAAAGGCAAGATTTAATGCACCAACACCATCTGGCTGTACATCCTCAACATAAAGCTGATATACACCGTCTTTTTCATAAGCAGAAAGCCTGCCACGGCAAATCACTCTCATTCCGTCTTCAAGTTTGAATTTCACTCTGCTTGCATAGGAATTAAACATAACAGCTTTAAGCTGGCTTCTTTCATCCTTGAGGGTAAAATACATATGCCCGCTTTTATAATAATGCAGAAAATTGCTTATTTCACCTACAACATATACAGTACGCAGTATCGGATTTTCATCTAATATAGATTTGATATAAGTATTCAGTTGTGAAACAGTAATTACATTCATCGTTTATCTTTGTTTTTTAAATATGCATATATTGCAATACCGCAAGCATTATCGCAGCTGAATTCAGGCTTTGCAAAATAAGCACCATATTTTTTACTTAGGTTATTTCTTATTATGGTATTTGAAGTTACACCGCCGGCAAATACCAACGGAAGATTTCCGTATTCTTCTATAATCTTTTCCGTCATTTTGTCAAGTGTATCGCTGATATAAGTAATAACAAACTTAGCAGTTTCCTCGGCAGGAATATGATCCTCGACCATTTTTTTAGCTTTATTCTCGATACCTGACAAGGAGCAATTTAGTCCGTTAAAGGATGTTTTATGCTTAAACTCTTTGCAGCAGGTCAAGGACAGCGCGTCCAATTCCTTTCCGCAGGGGAAGGATAAGCCAAGTAAAACACCGGTTCGGTCAATCGCCTGTCCTGCCTTCAAATCCGTACTTTCAGCTACAACAGATGCTTTTATGATTTCACTTTCATCCGGTTCAACAAGAAGTGCTTCTGTCGTTCCGCCGCTTATATGAAAAGCAATAAATTTTTCATTTATTAAATCAAGCCTGTTAATGGAATATAAAGCAGCCAGTATATGACCTACTTGATGTGAGGTCTTATATAACGGCACACCTGAGGTATTGCTGACAGCAACTGCATTATTGATACCCACCAAAAAGCAAGGCATATAGCTACCCTCAATATTTCTTGGACGTGTGCTTACCGCAACACCGTCTATCCGCTTATCCTTAAAATCAATTTCACTTATCAAATCAGGCATATTCACTGTGTGCTGAAAAACAGCATCGCTTTGCCGTAATCCCCGCTCGCCTGATTTTACAGACAGAAGCTTTCTTTTGCTGACTACAGTATCCCCGTCAAAGGCTGCAACAGAGGTGGTATAATTGCTTGTATCAAAACCAAGATACATACATTAACCCTCTCTTACAACAGCACCAAGCACGCCATTAATATAAGATGCGTCATCCGTGCTGGCATATTTTTTTGCAAGCTCCACCGCTTCATTAATGGCAACATTATCAGGCACACCGTCAACATACTTAATTTCAAATATTGCAATATAGAGAATAGCCAACGTAACCTTAGGCAATCTATTAATCTTCCATGACTTTGAATATGTATTGATAACATTTTCAATATCTGACTGATTTTCTTTTACCCCTGCAAAAAGCTCCTTTGCATATGCACAAACAGGTTCAACATTCTCGCTGTAAAGCGCAATAAGCTCGTCCATATCATCATTTGCTGTAAATAGGTTTTCGAAGGTTAAAAAGAAGCCCTGCTCCCTCATTTCATTTCTTTTCATATAATTCTCCTAAAAATAATAGTGCCGACAAGATATTTACTTGTCGGCAGAATTGTTAGTCTTCAGTTTCACAAGGTTCTTCAGAATTATCTTCTTCCTCAAAATCAATTCCAGCGACAATTACATTTACTTTGTTAACAAGCTTACCGGTCATATTCTGTATAGATTCTTTCACAGATGACTGTACCTCAGTGGCAACAGTCTGAAATTTTGTACCGGGAGCAACATTGATATAAATATTAATTGTAAAATTATCGCTGTCCTGTATCATTCTGACAGGGCTCATTACCCTTAGGCTTCCCTGCTTAATCGTACTCATTACATCAACAGGTCCGCTGTGAAATGATGATACGCCGTCAACGTCCTTTGCTGCATTTATGGCGATAGAAGAAATGACTTCATCAGAAATTACCAGCTCACCCATTGAGCTTTTTGTTGTTATTTCCATTATTACGCCCTCCTTAAAATTGATGAATATATGTACTAGGTTATTATCATCAACAATTTTAGGCTATTATAACATATAATGAATAAATATACAAGATTATTTTGATTGAATTATTGTAACATCTTCAAAAGAGCAGTTCATCTGGCTTGTGGCAATTTCCTTTATCTGCAGAATAATTGTATCTGTCAGCTCCTCAACATCCACAATAATATCCACCTTATTGTTTGTATCATTTATGATTGCCAGACAATTGCTGACACCTTTTGCTGTTACGAGGGTTTCAATTTTGTTCTCAATGGTTATATTATCTGATATTTTCGCTATTTTATCAGCAGCTTCTTTCTGTGCATCCGCATTTTCTGTTTGTGACTTTACAATAGATTCCAGCTTTTCAATGCTTTCGTCCCGTGCTGTCTGTCTGTCAACTCTTGCTTCGGAAAAATAGTTGTTTTCCGTCGTGGATTCTGTTGTTGCATCTACATAGGTAGCCTCACCTAATATTTTTTCTTTAGCTGATGAAATAGCACTGACCTTGTTTGAAACATCACTGTTCTCCCAATACCAGTTGCCCATTACGCCTACTGCAAGCAATAATGTAAAACAGGATATTGCCAGCTTTGTTTTCTTGCTCTTTCTTTGTCTCTCTGCTTCCGGACTTAAAGGAAGCTTGCCTTCTTTTTCTTTTTTGCTTTTACTCATACGATCACCTTTTTATGATTTTATTTTTGAAACAGATACCCTGTTTGTTGATATATTGAATAGAGATGTAACAGCATCAATTATTTTTTCCTTGGTAACTATATTATCACCGCCTGTGCATACTACTGTTACCCCCTGCACCACAGGCATATATTCCTTAATAAGCACCGGGCTTTCTCCGTTGCTGGAATCATAGAATACATATTCTCCTTTGGAATTATTGGAATCATCATCATATTTATTTTCATAGTTTGTTGCATAAACACTTTCCGTGGTGTTTTCAAGCGTAATCATAACCTTGCACTCACCTACACCGTCTATTGCAGATATTACTGATACAAGTTTATTCTCAAGATTTTCTGTATATTCCTGATAGCTTATTGAATTTGTATCGGATTTTTCATCATGATTGCTGCTGTCATTACTGATAAATTCGGAACCAAGTATAAGCACCATACCAATAAGACCGACTGTAACCACAATCTTAATTTTCTTTGTATCATTACCTAACAGCTTGAAAATTTTATCCTTAATTTTATTCACCAAGATAGTACACCTCTGGGTTAAATCCTGTTTCGTCTCTGATAAATTTCTTAACCTCTTCTTTATCGTATTTATCCTGTATTTCTATAATCAGCTTATTCACCGTTATTTCATTATCATTATATTTAATATTTGACGTTACCTTAGAGGATTGATAACCTGCGTTTTCCAATGCTGATTTAATACTGCTTGTTATTATGTTTTCATAGCTTTCCTGCTCTTTATCAATCATAACACTTTCATCAAAGTCCGGCATATTGAAGCTTATGTCTGAGGAATTTATGGGATAAATAAATGTTGCAAAAATAAAAATGCCCAGCATGATTTTAAAAAACTTTCCCATATTGCCTTTTGGTGCCAGAATTGAAAGTATTATAGCAATGATTAATGTTACGGATACTGTTAAAGTCCATTCCTTTAAAAAGTCCATTTGAGTCACCTAAGCCGTTGTTCTCGCGGCAACAAGTATACCGATAGAAATTATGGTTGTTACCATTGATAATATTAAAATTACATCTATAATCAGCAGGCTGTTGCTAAAAGCTCTGATTGCAGTGATGCTGTTTTTATTTCCAAACACATCAGCACAGACACAGGATGCAGATAATACAAATCTCCACATATTAACCTCAATAATAGATGGAAGAAATATTGCAACTATCGCAATTATTCCTACTATACCGACACTGGATTTTATCAGGCTGGAATAGCTTTGAATGGACAGCAGACCCTCACTTATTGTTCCGCCTATAACAGGCACAACAGTATTGATAGCAAATCTTGCCGAACGAAGTCCAAGTGCATCTGTTTTTGATGCAACCGTTGTTTTAAAGGACAGTATTGCGACAAACAATGCAGAAATTATGGATATAATGGAAGTGATAAATTTTTTCAGTGCTTCCGTCAGGGAACCGATATTTAATTCCTGACGAATTCCCGAGCAAATTCCAAGAACAAGAAAGCAATTGGTAAGAGGCAGGAACAGTGACTCTGCAAGATAATTCAGTCCCTGAGATAATGTCAATAATGTTGTATTAACCGAGAATGAGGTTGCCGCACCGCCTGAGGTTGCAACAATTACGCAGAAAGCAGGAAAAAAAGCAAATGAAAAATTAGAACAAAGCTTGATTGTTGAGCATGCTAAGCTGATACATCCCGCAAGTCTGCTGACTAAAAATATGGAAATGATGAGTGAGGTTACAGTATTAAAATAAGAGGTCATTTCACTATTGTTCAGCTGAGAGCTCATAGACTGCAGAAAAGAGGACAGCATAATAAAGCATAAAACAATTAATGCTGATTTTAATGGTCCGTCCGTTTTTTGAATAACCACATTCCATACATTTTTAAAAAAATCACCGATATCAATATTCGTGATACTGTCATAATCAAATTCACTTAACCCCAGCTCGTCAAGAAATGCATTCGTATCCTCGTCAAGTTCACTGAATGCTGATAAATCGAAAGAATTAAGGTAATTATTATATTCATCATCTGCACCAAAGCATACGATCGGAGCAAGCATAATTATTATGAATGTTATTAAAAATCTTTTCATTTCAATAGTCCTGTTACCACATTTAAAACCGTATTAAATAACGGCATAATCATAATTAGAATTATTATTTTTGAAGCCAGCTCTGTTTGAGATGCCAATGCGTTTTCCCCGCTGTCCTTGCACAAATCAATTACAAACTGACTTACAATTGCAATACCCAGTATTTTTATCATTAAATTTATATAGCTTTTTATATTCCCCAGATTGGAAGACAAGCCGTCAATAGAATTTATGACATCAAAAAAATCATTGATGATAAGTCCGAATAACAGAATGGATGCGGCAACAGTTAAAAGAAATGAAAATTCTCTATTCACATCCTTTAAAAAAATTACCAGCACCAGCGTAATCAAAACCACTGCAATTATTTTTATCATAGGTCAAACAACGACTTTACTGTAGAGAATAATTCGCTTATTTCGGGAACCAGCATCATCAAAACAACAATTACTCCGGCTAAGGTAGTAAACATTGCCTGCTCTTCTCTGCCGCTTCTGATCAGCACAATATTCAGAACCGCTACAATAATACCTATGGCGGCAATCTTAAATATAAAGTTAACGTCCATTTATCCTCCTAAATCAAGAGAACCGAAATTAATAAGCCTGTAAATATACCAAATACAATATATAGCTTATAGCATCTATTGTAGTTATCCTGATATTCCTTTTTTAACATTCCGAAATATCCTGTAAATTCCTTGAGCATCATCAGCTGTGTATCCACATCATACATACCGACGGATGACAGAAGTGCAACAATACGCTGATTATCACCTGCATTTAAGGGAGAAGTGAAATTCTCTAAATCAAAGTTAAAATCAGAAAGCCGTTTGTCATTTGTTAATGCGTACATAATTTCATTTGTATCCGGCACTGTACTGCCAAGAAGCAGGGATATATAATTTCCTATGTAAATTAAATCATCAATAAAGGAAATCTGCCTTTTTTTATTTTGGGTCACCATCAAGCCAAGGCAGGATGAAAAAGCCACTATCATTACCATTCCCAGTATTTTCAACGTTTGCCTCCCTCAAATCAATTACTTCAAACGCATCCGTAAAAGATTTAAGTATTATGATATAATCAAATTCGTTCGTGTTTATTAAATCCATTAAGATTTTGTTGTAAAATATCTGCGGCATATCATTAATATGAATGGATAGTGCAAATTTAACGCCGCTGGAAAAGCTGTGCTTGATTGCATTGAGCTCATCCATACTGCCAACCTCGTCACAAATAATGACATCGGGTGACAATGTGCGTGTGGCAATTTCAATACCCTTAGCCTTATTAAAGCCAGTTAATATATCTGTGTTGATTCCAACATCAAAGCCTGATGCAATTTCACGCCGTTCATCAATGATTGCTGTTTTCTGATACTTACCAAGATATCCGCTTGAAATCTGTCTTGCATAGTCACGAAGTAAGGTTGTTTTACCGCTGGAGACTTTGCCGGCAACAATTATACTGGGAAGCTCTTTCTTGTAGACAATATTCAAAATTCTGTCAGCAGCACCCTTGTATTCGTGAGATATTCTGATATTTATCGAGCTGATATTTTTTACAGAAGAAATCTTATTATCCTTTATAACAGCAGTTGAGGCAACACCCACACGCGAGCCATTGCTTACCGTAACATAACCGTCAATCAGGGTATTCATATTAGTGTGATAGGAGTGATTACACAATCTGTCACATATTTGCTCAAAGGTATCACTGTCACAGGTAACACAAAGCTTATTAGCCCGTTCAACTGGCTTACCGCTGAATTCAATGAAATACGGCTTATTCACTATGTAAATAATGATAAGCTTGTTTTTGCGTAATCTAATTTCATTAATCTTTTCCAAAACAATCTTATCTATTGCGTTAAATATATCTGCTAAAGGGGTTGGCATCATCGAAATGAAATAGGATATATTGTCCAACAAATCACCTCAATTAAACTTATGCATAACAGAACAAATATATAACAAAATAAATTATTGAAGTATTTTCCTATCTATGTTATGATAGCTCTATAATATGTAATAAATCTTTATAATAAATATGGTGAAATGATGAAATCAATGATTAAATATCCTTTAAAAACAAATAAACTCTTTAATGGTGAAACTGTCAGCTATACCCTTTTCTTTATGCTGTCCGTATTTATTTTCACTGCTGTAAAACAATTTTTGAAAATATTTATCGGCATTTCGGCAGAAATATCAATTCTCACAGCGTTTGTTATATGCGAGATTATAATGTATCTTTTTGAAAGAAAGTTTGTTTTTAAGAAAGAGATACTTTCCTCAAATTTGAAGCAGATATTCATGCTGATTTTCAGAGCAGGTGTCAATTTTGGTTTTTATAAATTATCGGATGCCCTGTTTGGTTCTGTTTTAAAAATGCAGGGTATATTTGTGTGGCTGGTTGCAGTAACCATTGCCTTCTTCTTTAACTACTTCTTTGACCGAACCATTTTATTTGACTGTGCTTATGATGCCAAGAACTTAAACAACACAAGAATTTATACTATATTTTATAAATACAGATTTTCACTTTTCTCTGCATTCCTTGCAGGCGTTTGCCTTGCGATGATTTATATTATCTATACTGTATTTCCCTTTGGTGATAATACAATTATGCGTATGGATTTATATCATCAGTATGGTCCCTTGTTTGCAGAGCTCTACGACAGAATTGTAAATCACCAAAGCTTAATTTATTCCTGGACCTCAGGAGGCGGAAGCAGCTTTTTAGGCAACTATTTCAATTACTTATCCAGTCCGCTGTCCTTTTTGATATTATTATTTGACAAGGCAGATATTTCCTTTGCAATTACATTTATTGTGTCTGTAAAATGTCTGCTCAGTGCTTCCTCCTTTACACTTTATCTGCAAAAATCACAGGGAGGAAAATCATATTTGACTGCCGTTTTTGGCGTATTTTATGCATTTTGTGCTTATTTCCTTGCCTATTACTGGAACGTTATGTGGCTTGACGGTATGATTTTGCTGCCGCTTATCGCTCTTGGAATTGAAAGAATTGTAAATACAGGAAGCGGAAAAATCTATGTTATTTCTCTTGTTCTGTTATTCTTCGCAAGCTATTATATGGGCTTTATGTGCTGTATTTTTGCAGTCTTTTATTTCATCACTTATTACTGCATCAAGTCTAAGCCGGGAGATAAAATAAATTCATCCCTTACATTTGACAAGAAGTTTTCCTTTAAAGCACTTATGAACAATAAGTTTTTTAACAGAGGCTTTCGCTTTGCAGTATTCAGCATTGTATCAGGCGGCATTTGCGCCGTTACATTAATACCTGTATTCTTTATTTTAAAATCCTGCTCAGCTACCTCAGATTCATTCCCGACAAGCTTTGAATCCTATTTTAATATTTTCGATTTTGTAACATCACATCTTGCAGGTCTGGAAACCACAATACGAAGCAGCGGTGATGATGTACTGCCGAATGTTTATTCCGGTATGCTTGCTGCTGTATTGCTGCCGCTATTCATTGCAAATAAAAAAATCGGCGGCAAGGAAAAGCTCTGTTATACACTGCTGCTGCTGTTTTTCCTGTTTAGCTTTGATAACAATTGTCTTAACTTTATATGGCATGCCTTTCATTTCCCCAATGACCTGCCCTTCAGATTTTCATATATGTATTCCTTCATCCTGCTTATTATCGGATATAAGGCACTTATTAAAATCAGAGCATTTGAAATTAAAGATATTGTTTTTGTCGGTATGGCTTGGATCTTCTTTATCTGTGTTGCGCAGAAGCTGTCCACAACCAAAATGCTGGAAACAACAATTTATACAAGTATTGCATTCATTATTCTTTGGTGTGTATATCTGTGTCTTGTTAAAAACGGAAAGGCTGACAAAATGATTATATCTGCACTTGCAGTTGTGCTTTGCTTCAGCGAAGTGCTGATTTCCGATATACAAGCCATTTTAATTACACAGGACAATGCCTCATACAAAAAGAACTACAGCACCTATACTGAGGCTATTGATAAAATTAAAGAGGATGACGACAGCTTTTACCGTGAGGAGCTGTGCTATCTGGAAACAAGAATGGATCCTTGCTATTACGGCTATAATGGTATGTCTACCTTCTCTTCAATGGCATATGAGGATTATTCGCAGCTGCAATACAGCCTCGGTATGTTCGGCAACAGGATAAACAGTTACACCTATAATACACAAACACCTGTATATAATATGATGTTTGGCGTGAAATATCTTATTCAAACAGATATCAGCATTGCGCCATCGTCAAACTTGTATGACTATAAATTCTCAACAAGTGACGAAAATGCCAATGTTTATGAAAACAGATATTACCTCCCAATCGTTTATGGAGCAAGTGAAAATGTCGGACTTTGGAATACCACTGAGGGTGATCCGTTTGATGTACAGAATGAATATTTCTCACTGGCAACCGGCTATGATAATGTATTTATTCCTGTAAAATATACCGACACAAGCTATGATAATATCAGCGGCAGTGACATTGTTGAAAACGGAAATTATTGGTTTGAAAAATACAGTGAAAATTCAAGTTACGGTTATGCAGATATAACCATTTCTCCGACCAAGGACGGCAATGTTTATTTATATATAACCTCACCTGATATTACTTCTATCGAAGTGAACAGTGACACTGTCAGCTCCCATACACAAAATATTGAAGAGCCATATATTCTTGATCTCGGATTTTATAAAAGCGGTGAGGAAATTAAAGTAACCCTTGACTGCGGTACAGCAGATACAGATGAATGCTATGCAGATATATACGCATACTCTTTAGACGAGGAGGTTTTCAAAGCCGGATATAATTTGCTGAAAGAAAGTGCTATGAATATAACAAAGTACAGTGACACCAGGCTTGAGGGTGAAATTGTCATTAATGAAAACAGCTATCTGTACAGCTCAATCCCTTATGATGAAGGATGGAGTATTTATATTGACGGCGAAAAGGCAGAAACCTTTGAAATCGGTTCTGCTATGCTTGGCACGACAATCAAGCCGGGCACTCATACTGTAGAATACAAATATACTCCAAAGGGAATTGGATATGGTTTGCTGATTTCGGCTGTAACAATAGCAGGTGCTGCCGGATATCTTGTATATAATAAAATGAAAAGCAGAAAAAAGTTGGCTGATAATATTTCCAGTTAAAAATCAGTAACAATTAGTAAAAATATATTTACAATGATTGTCAATTGTTGTAGAATAGTCAGGCAATAAGCGAGTGTGATTTAATCACAGGCAAAAGATTATAACTTATGTTGTCATTTCTTTTCGATTTATTGCCGATGCATAATGACAATTTTGAGAGGAGTTTTAAAACTTATGGCAAGACAAACAGCAGAAAGCATTAATTCTATTCCTGTAGGACCACTTGGAATTATAGGCCTGCCGGGCTGCGAGGCGCTTACAGATAAAATTGACAAATATCTTGTTAAATGGAGAAAGACACAGGCACAGGAGCATGCAGATTCAATTGCTTTTTATGGATATCAGAGAGATACCTATAAAATCAACGTGTCTATCCCCCGTTTCGGCAGCGGTGAAGGAAAGGGTGTTGTAGAGGAGACTGTACGCGGTTATGATATCTATATTATCGCTGACGTATTTAACTACAGCTGCACATATAAAATGTACGGTATGGAAGTTCCTAAGTCACCTGACGATCATTTTGCTGATTTAAAAAGAGTTATCCACGCGCTTTCATCAAAGCCAAAGAGAGTTTCTGTAATTATGCCGATGCTTTATGAAGGCAGACAGCATAAGAGAAGCTCAAGAGAATCTCTGGATTGTGCTATGGCACTTCAGGAATTGGTTGATCTTGGTGTAGATAACATCATTACATTTGATGCGCACGATCAGAGAGTACAGAATTCTATTCCTGATCAGTCCTTTGAAAATGTTATGCCTACATATCAGATGATTAAGGCTCTTGCTAATAATGTTGACAATCTTTCTATTGACAAAGATCATTTAATGATTATCTCACCTGACGAGGGTGCAATGCAAAGATGTATATATTTTGCAACACAGCTCGGTGTTAATCTTGGTATGTTCTACAAGAGAAGAGATTATACAAGAATTGTAAACGGCAGAAACCCTATTGTTGAGCATCAGTATCTTGGTGATACCGTTGAAGGCAAGGATATCATTATTGTTGATGATATGATTTCCTCCGGTGAATCTATGCTGGAAGTCGCAAGCAAGCTGAAAGCACTTGGCTGTGCAAGAATTTTTGTTTGCACAACATTTGGTCTGTTCTGCAACGGTCTTGATGTATTTGATAAAGCATACGCAGACGGTGTATTTGATAAGGTATTTACAACAAATGGTGTTTACCAGACACCTGAGCTCCTGTCAAGAGAATGGTATGTAAGCGTTGAGCTTTCAAAATACACTGCTTACTTTATTGACACATTAAATCATGATATGTCTGTATCTTCACTGCTTGACTCCTCAGAAAGAATAAACAAAATCCTTATTGAGAAAGGCTTAAAGGAGGCCAACTAAAATGGCTAAGGTTCAATTAAACAAGGCGCAAAAGGCAATATCCATTATTGTGGCTGTAATTCTTGCAGTTGTAATCGCCTGCGGTGTTTACTGCATTTCAACCGACCAGTCGCCGGTGCAGGCAGTAAAAACTGTATTTACTTCTAATGAAAATCAGATTATCGGAAAATGGCAGAGTCAGAAAAGTCCCGGCTTGTCAGCCTATGTTTTCTATGATGACGGAACATATGATTCCTACCTTTCCACAGTTAATTTTTCAGGTGAATACACAATAAAGGGAAATAAATTAACGCTTAATAATCCCAACACGATGAAGGAAATTGTATACACCTTTAGTGTAAATGAAAAGACCTTGACTATTGAAACATATGAAGAAGACGGTGAAAAATCCGAAGATGATACTGTAAATAAGTATGACAGAGTTGATGAACTCAATCAGAAATCATTGACCGATCTCATCGGTGAGCTTGCCGGTGATGAAAATGCTTCAAATACAGAGGAATAAATAAAACAGCAATGCCGCAGTATAGATAAATTCTATTTCTGCGGCATTGTTATATTTTAATATTTTCTGCATATAGATTACCAAGGAAGGTGAAAATCTTGATTGGTAATGTAGAAAAAAGATGCATAGATTTAGGTCATTATATTGTTGAGACAAAAGCAACGGTAAGGCAGGCAGCTGTAGTATTCGGAATCAGTAAATCAACTGTACATAACGATGTAACCAAAAGACTTTCTGTAATTAATCCCCTGCTATGCAGCGAGGTTAAAGCAGTGCTTGACGAAAACAAGGCCCAAAGACATATAAGAGGCGGTCTTGCAACTAAGAAAAAATACAATGATATGAAAAACAATTGATTTTTATCTGCTAAAGTGATAAAATTAAAAAAACAAATTCAGAGGGAAGTTTAATATGAAAATTGGATTTATCGGCTGCGGCAATATGGCTACAGCAATTATAAAAGGTATTATAAGCAATAGTGATATAAGCAGTGAAAATATCTTCGTATATGACACTTACAAGCCTGCTATGGATAAGCCTAATAATGAAATGGGCGTTACTGTATGTGATGACAGTCAGGCAGTGATAAATAATACAGATACTTTGTTTTTAGCAGTTAAACCAAATGTGCTTGGCTCTGTTCTTGCAAGTATTCATTCAAACAAACCGCTGATTATTTCAATTGCCGCCGGCAAGAATCTTGCATTTTTAGAAGAGAATATCAGTGCTGATATGGCAAGGATTGTTCGGGTTATGCCGAATATCAATGCTATGGTGGGTGAAGCAATCTGCGCCTACTGCTACAATGAACAGGTTACTGATGAAGATATTAAAACTGTTGAAATGCTGCTTTCCTGCTTCGGAAAATGTCTTTATATTGATGAAAGCCAATTTTCCATTTACAGTGCTATCGGCGGATGCGCCCCTGCTTTCGCTTATATGTTTATTGACAGCCTTGCAAGAGCAGGCGTTAAAAATGGTATGAAAAAGGATGAGGCATTGAAAATTGCTGCACAGACTGTTTATGGCAGTGCGAAAATGATTTTGGAAAATGACCAGCACCCTTGGAAATTGATAGACAATGTCTGCTCCCCTGGTGGTACAACGATTGAAGGTGTCACATCTCTGCAGGCTGACGGCTTTGAGAGTGCTGTACATAACGCAGTGCAAAAAGCCTTTGAAAAGGATAAGAGATTATAAAAAAAGCACGGGTCATCCGTGCTTTTTCTCTTTTGCTTATTTAATTACATATACTTTTTGATTTCGTCGACCATATCAGTCTTTTCCCAGCTGACGCCCAGGTCTTCTCTGCCCATATGTCCATAAGCAGCAACATTTTTGTAAATAGGCTTTCTTAAATCAAGCTTATCAATGATAGCAGATGGTCTAAGGTCAAACACCTTATTAACGATATCACTGATTTCTTCATCACTCTTGACACCAGTACCAAATGTATCAATCATAACAGAAACCGGCTTAGCAACACCAATTGCATAAGCAAGCTCAACCTCACACTTTTTAGCCAGACCTGCAGCAACAATATTTTTAGCTACCCAGCGTGCAGCATATGCAGCAGAACGGTCAACCTTAGTCGGATCCTTACCGCTGAAAGCTCCGCCGCCGTGACGAGCATAACCGCCATATGTATCAACAATAATTTTTCTGCCGGTTAAGCCTGAATCACCATTAGGACCGCCGATAACAAATCTGCCTGTTGGGTTAACAAAATATGTAGTATCATCATCAATTAAATCAGATGGTACAGTGCTTTTAATTACTTTTTCAATAATATCATTGCGAAGCTCAGAAAGCTCTATATCTGCACTGTGCTGGCTTGATACAACAACTGTAGCTACTCTGACAGGCTTACCGTCATTATATTCAACAGTTACCTGTGTTTTACCATCAGAATAAAGATATGGAAGCGTGCCATTCTCTCTGACCTCTGTTAATTTCACTGCCAGCTTATGAGCAAGGCTGATTGGCAGCGGCATAAGCTCCTCTGTTTCATCACAAGCGTAGCCAAACATCATACCCTGATCTCCGGCACCATTGAGGTTATATTCATCATTCTCTGCATTTTTCAGTTCATAGGATTTATCAACACCCATTGCAATATCAGCAGACTGCTTGTCAAGCGCTGTAAGCACAGCACAAGTATTGCCGTTAAAGCCCTTTTTATCATTGTCATATCCGATTTCACAAACTGTTTTTCTTACAATAGCCGGTATATCCACCTGAGCATTGGTAGTAATTTCACCCATAACAAGCACCTGTCCTGTGGTGCAGGTTGTTTCACAGGCAACACGGCTCATTGGATCCTGCTTGAGCATTTCATCAAGAATAGCATCTGAAATCTGATCACAGATTTTATCAGGATGTCCCTTAGTAACAGATTCACTGGTAAATAAAAATTTAGACATATCTACACCTCTTCCTAAAATAAAAAAACACGCCAACCAAGTGCGTGCGTTAAGATAACCTCATCACTCGGTATACGCAGGTATTAGCACCTTACAGTACAGCAGGTTGCTGTGGCATCATCGGGCCTGTCCCTCAACCACTCTTGATAAGCGTATTGATTTTGTATATATGATACACCACGATATGCTTTATGTCAACAAAAATTTATTTTGTTAAACTTGCACAACATTATTACATAATTTTTGTGGGAGTAGACAAGCAAATATTTGTTTATTATGTTGCAATTTGTTTATAATTAGTTTATAATTTATCTGTATATATTTGTACATTTTAAGGAGGAAAAACAAATGGCAAAGAAAACTGTATTTATTACCGGCGGTACCGGTAATATGGGTTGGGCTGCTGTTCAGGAAATGCTGAAGCATCCAAGCGACATTAATATTAAAATGCTCGCAAGAAAAAGCCCAAAGAATGAAGAAAAGCTTAAACCTCTTATGGCTAAGCCAAATGTAAAAATTGTATGGGGTGACCTTTGCGATTACGATTCAATTCTTGAGGGTGTAACAGGCTCAGACTACGTTCTTCACGTTGGCGGTATGGTTTCACCTACAGCTGACTGGAAGCCATATAGAACACAGAAAACAAATATCGGTGCTGCACAGAGCATTTGTAAGGCTGTACTTGCTCAGCCGGATCCTAATGCAATTAAGGTTTGTTATATCGGTACTGTTGCTGAAACCGGCGGACGTAACTACCCTATCCACTGGGGACGCTGCGGTGACCCAATTAAAATTTCCATTTATGACCACTATGCAATTTCAAAGACTGTTGCAGAGCGTACTTTCGTTGAAAGCGGCATTAAGAACTGGGTTGTTATGCGTCAGTCAGGTATCCTTTATCCAAACATCTTAAAGAATATGGATCCTATTATGTTCCATGTACCGATTAATGGTGTTCTTGAGTGGTGTACTGTTGAGGATTCAGGCCGTCTTATGTGTAACCTTGTTCTTGAGGATAAGAAGGGCAATCTTGGTGCTGACTTCTGGAATCACTTCTTCAACATCGGTTCAGGTAAGGAATACAGAATTTCTAACTATGAATTTGAGTGTCTGCTTCTTGGTACTCTAGGTCTTGCAGGTCCTGAAAAATTATTTGATCCTAACTGGTTCATTACTAAGAACTTCCATGGCCAGTTCTATGCAGATGGTGACAAGCTTGAAGATTTCCTTCATTTCCGTGAAAATCTTCCTGTTCAGGATTACTTCAACCGTCTTGCAGATCAGGTAGAATTCTACTTCAAAATACCAAGATATCTTCCAAAGAATCTTGTAGCTGCTTGTGCAAAGCCATTTATGAAGAAGATTGCTTCTACACCTGATTTCGGTACTCTTGACTGGGCTGCAAAGGACGATAAGGTTCGTATGAGCGCTTACTTTGGCTCAAAGGCTGAGTGGGAAAAGATTCCTACCAAGTGGGAAAGTTTTGAAATTATTAATTTTGATAAAGACAACAGTGCTGCTGAGCAGTTTAAGCTTGACCATGGCTATGATGAGTCAAAGCCTGAAAGCGAGCTTGATATTGAGGATATGAAGGCTGCAGCTAAATTCCGCGGCGGCGAGTGCCTCTCTGAGTCAATGACTAAGGGTGATATGGCTACTAAGCTGAAGTGGAAATGCGGACTTTGCGGTGCAGAATTTGAAGCATCACCAGCTCTTATTCTTCTTGGCGGTCATTGGTGTCCTGAGTGCTACATACCACAGAAGGAATGGAATTACGATGCTGTTGCAAAAACAAACCCATTCTTCGCTCAGGTTTGGTATCCTAGCCATACAAAAGAAGAATCAAACGTTTATAAGTTTGATGACCTGTTCCATATTGACGGTGTTAAATGGGATGACATTAAGAGATAATTACTATTATTAATCACATATGTCTTGATGTAACCCATCAGGGCATATTTTTTTTGGAGTTTTCACGATGAAAAAATTTTTTTCTTTAGCGCTATGTTTTATATTCATCTTCTTATGCTCCTGCTCAGTTTTGCCGGGAATAGCTGAAACTGCCGACATCACCTTGGAGCAGCTTGAAAATAAAGCAATTCAAAGTATATCCATAAACGATAAATATATGTTAATACTGGCATGTGATTATGAGGAATGCGGCGGAAAAGCATACGAAGGATATGATGAAAATCAGACAATAAAATATTATTTTTATTTATGGAACATTCATCTTGGAAAGCTGAAATATGAGTTTGCATCTGACAGCGAAAATATTTATGATATTGCCGATATCAAGCTGACAGATGACAATCGCATAATATTGTATCCCTTTGAAGAAAATATGAAATCCAAAGTGTATGATTTAAAATTCAACGAAATAGGAACAACCGATGATACACTTGAAAGTATCACAGACAATGAATTAATGCAGGCAGACAGCAACGAGCTTATTGATAAAAGCAAATATACAATATGCGACAATGCCGCGTATTACACGAATTATATTGATAAAATGGTTACTGTTTTTCTTGATGACAGCAGCAGCTTTTACATCAGCAAATTTGATAGCAACAACAATATAATAAAGTGTATTGATAAAAGGGTCTACAGCTTGTCAAATGAACAAAACAAGAATATTCAGTATTCCTATATTGATTATGCTGACAACATTTGCAAGAGCATTGATTTGAAGTATGATTTTGAATATTACCCTGCACAGCTTGCTGTAGGAAACACATATTCGGCAGTTACACTGGTTGATGATAATAATCAGCCTAAAGTGATTACAATTATTAATAATTCTGCAATGGAGGAAGCACCGGCAGATACGATTGAAAAAATTAATATTAATGATGCTAATGATAAAATTACAAGCATCGAGAATGAAATAAAATCGCTTTATGGTGTTGAAGTAGAAGCATATAAGAAATATGATGCAGATTCCCATATCAGCTTTTATCAGTATAATAATGACAGTCCGAAATCCGAACTGATTATGACACTGCTTGATTTGAAGCACTGTCTGTCTACTTTTCCAAAAGAATTATATGAAGAAATCAAAAAGAATAAAGATAATTCAACAAGGTTTGACATCTTCAAATTGTACATAATCGGCAGTTTTGATAATGAAGCAAATGATACAGACGTAAGTGCCTATTGCGATAATTACGGCGATGATGAAAAGTTCGAATTATATATTGTATATTCCGTTTCTGATTTTAACATTGCCAACTTCTATCATGAATTTATGCATGCATTAGAATATAGAATTAACGACTATGTCCCTGAATTTGAGGAGGAATGGAGCGAGCTCAATCCTGATGGCTTTGCATATACATATTCGGATGATTATGGAGAGTTCTATTATGATAATGAAGATTATCAGGATTTCTTTACAAGATCCTATGGCACTAAAAATTCTTTAGAGGACAGAGCCACAATATTTGAAACAATCTGCTCATCAGCTTTTCATAACGAGATAGAGCCAAAGCCCTATTGGTTAGAGAGAGAACCAATTTATAAAAAGGTCAAGTACCTATACAGTATTCTTGAAGAGTCATTTACCTCCCTTTCCGACAACAGCTTTTACGTATGGAATATGTATGATAAATTTCTGAAGTAAAAAATAGCCTCAGCTTTGCTGAGGTTATTTTTTCATGCGTCAATAATTGCAGCTTTCAGCATTATGATTTTATGCACATTGGCTATTGAAATGGCAAAAGTACAGTGATAAAATATCGTTAGATTTTTAGAGATTAGACAAATAAATATATGCGAGGAGGATAATTATTGAAAAAGACAGAACGAATGGATTTAATAAAAAGATATATAGTATTTATCATAGGGCTGTTTATCAGCTCCTTTGGTGTCAGCTTCATTACAAAGGCAGAATTAGGCACCTCCCCTATCTCTGCCATTCCATATGTATTAAGTCTAAAGTTTTCATTATCACTTGGTGAATTCACAATCATATTCAGTGTGTTTTTAGTTGTTCTACAACTCATCATTTTGCGAAAAAACTTCAAGCCACAGGACTTAATACAATTACCGGTTTCCATTGCTTTTGGTTATTTTATTGATTTCACAATGTTTTTGTTAAAAAATATGAAACCAGCATCCTACCCTATTAAGCTGCTGGCACTGCTTCTTGGATGCGTAATTTTGGCAATTGGCGTGTATTTGGAAGTGATTGCAGATGTGGCAATGCTTCCCGGTGAATCATTTGTTCGCTCCATAGTAAACACCTTTAATAAAAACTTCGGAAATACAAAGGTCATATTTGATGCATCTATGTGCATTACAGCAGCAGTGCTGTCACTGATTTTCTTCTCCAAACTTAAAGGCGTTCGCGAGGGCACAATTATTGCTGCTCTTATTGTTGGTTTAATAACAAAATTTTTAACCAAGATACTTTCCTTTTTACCTAAAAAATTGTTTTCTCAACAAGATAAAAAAGCCATAAATAAAGATTAATATTCCGTAAACTCAAAACATAAATAAAGAGACAAGAATGTACAAAAGCAATTCTTGTCTCTTTATTTTATAAGTATATTAATATTTTGACTTACAGCTGTAATTTACTTTGCCGTTAACCGTTCTTTTTAACGTAAAGTTTTTGCCGCTTTGGGTAACCTTTAAGGATACCTTCTTTGGTGAAACTTCGGTACTTGTATAAAACTTACAGGTAATTGTACCGTTGCTTACAGTCATTTTAATTTTAATTGGATACTTTGTATTATTGGTCCATTTAAAATCCTGAGAACCCCAATAAATCGCTGCATCACGTCCGAGAGGAACATAAGCTACTCTCTGATTATGCTGATGTCTTTCTGTAATTTTAACATTGGCATTTAATGCAGTATTGAACATTGTAGATGCAACCTGACAGATGCCGCCGCCAACTCCGTCCTCAACGCCTGAACCGGCAAAAATCGGTGCCGGCTTATAGCCTTTTGCTGAAGTCCTCTGACCAACAACCTTGTTGAATGAGAAGGTCTCTCCGGGCTTAACAACTGTTCCATCTATAGCTTTAGATGCAAGCTGAAGGTTTGTTGTTCTGTTCGCATTGTTTACATAATTTGAAGAATATGAAGCATATAAGTTACCGTAATTTGTGCTTAACTTAGCACTCTTAGATGCATAATGCTTCTTCTTATTTACATCCAATGTGTACGGCTGAACTTTACAATAATATGTGCTTTTCTTATTCAGCTTTTTGATAGAATAGGATGTTTTCGAACCGCCGCTTATTGTTACATATTTTACATTTTTCTTAAAGCTGGAATCCGTTGAATAGAAAAGCAAGTATCCTGAACAGTTAACCTTGTTCCATTTAGCCTTTAATGTTGTTCCGCTTTTAGTAACGGAAGTCAGTGTGGTTGACTTTGGCTTCGTTGCTGCCTGACATTTTGTATAGCTTCCATAAACATACTTATCATCAACCTTTTTTACTGCACGAATTCTATATGTATATGCCTTTCCTGCAGTAAGTTTTTTTACTTTATATGAGGTTGAAGTAGTTGTGGCAACATACTTGTAATCCTTTTTGCTCTTATCATAAACATACACTCTATACTGGCTTATATCGCTCATTTTGCTCCAGGAAAGTGTAATTGATGTTGTATCATTACTTTTCATTTTAAAGCCGGATACAGCCTTTGGCGTAATCTTGAATGTCTTTGTTGCAGAAAATTTATAATTGCCCTTACCATTTATTGTAACAGTTGCAATGCCCGGTTTTGTATTGTTCTTATAGGATACAGAATAATCGGAAGAACCCAGCTTTGTAGAACCGTCTTTAACTGTAACAGTCGGCTTCAATGCCTTTCCTGTATAGGTTGTTGAACTGTATTTTAAGGACACTGACGGCTTAATGGATTTCGCATTGATTTTGAAGCTCTTACTGATGCTTCCGGAATAATTACCCACACCTGTAACAACAGCCTTAGCCGTGCCGGCATTGTTATTATTCTGATATTCAACCGTATAATCTGTATCTTCAACTAAAGTCTCTTCATTATAAATAACAGTAACCTTAGGTGTATGCGCCTTGCCGTTATAAGTATATGATTCACTGCTAAGCGAAACAACAGTATTACTTGCATCTAAAGCAATAACCACAGGCTGTTCTTCATCAGCATATGCGTTAAATGCAAATAACAGACACATCATTGCTGCAGCAACTGAAATAACAAATGATAATCTCTTTTTCACAATATTTCCCCTACCTTTCTACTTTTGACCATAATAAGCATTCGCACCATGCTTGCGCTGGTAATGCTTGTCAAGCAAATATTGTTCAATTCCAATATCAGAATCATTACTGTGTGATGCAATCTCTTCCGTACGAACAGCCATTTTGGCAATTTCCTCAAGAATTAATGCATTTTCAACAGCTTTAAAAGCATCCTTTCCCCAAGCGAAAGGACCATGCCTATGAATTAAAACAGCCGGACATTCATCGGGCGTGATATTTCTTTTAGTAAATTCTTCCACGATAACCTTACCCGTGTTCAGCTCATATTCACCCTCAACCTCTGCTTGTGTCAGGCCTCTTGCACACGGAATATCTCCATTTGCAAAATCGGCATGTGTTGTACCATAGGCTTTAATATCTCTGCCTGCCTGCGCCCATGCACAAGCCCAAGAGGAATGTGTATGAACAATTCCGCCAATATTCTTATAATTGCGGTAAAGCTCAAGATGAGTCGGCGTATCTGAAGACGGATTTAAGTCACCCTCTACTTTATTACCCTCCAAATCCATAACGACCATATCACTGGCTTTCATTTTATCATATGGTACGCCGGATGGTTTTATTACGAAAAGACCTGTTTCTCTGTCTATGGCAGATACATTGCCCCATGTCAGAACAACCAAATTATATTTTACAAGCTGTAAATTCGCTTCAAAAACCTTTTCTTTCAATTCTTCTAACATAATTAACTCCCCTTACATTCCAAGCTTATAGGCAACATCATTATAGAATAATTCTTTCTTGAATGCATTTATTTCTGTATCCTTATTAATATGGATAAATTCAATTCCCATAATCTCTGCAAAGTCACGCATATGTTCAGCAGTCAGTGTATATGAAAGCACTGAATGATGCGCACCGCCTGCATACATCCATGCCTCTGCTGAGGTCTGGAGGCAAGGAAGCGGTTTCCACAAAACACCGGCAACCGGAAGTTTAGGCATATCATTTGTCTGCTCTTTACACTCAACATCATTAACAATCATTCTGAGTCTGTCGCCCATATCAACCAAGGTTACAACAATTGCGTCACCGGTCTGTGCCTTGAATACCAATCTTGCAGGATCTTCCCTATCACCGATTCCAAGCGGATGAACCTGAATTTTAGGCTTATTCTGAGCAATTGTAGGACAAACCTCCAGCATATGAGAACCAAGAAGCATTTCATTACCCGGCTCAAAGTGATATGTGTAGTCCTCCATAAAGGCTGTACCGCCGTTCATACCCTCAGCCATCAGCTTCATAACTCTGGTCATTGCAGCAACCTTCCAGTCACCCTCCGCACCGAAGCCATAGCCCTGTCTCATAAGGTCCTGCGCTGCAAGACCCGGAAGCTGTCTAAGCTCCTGTAAATCTTCAAAATTGGTATGAAAAGCACCAAAACCGCCCTCATCAAGAAATTTCTTTAATGCAACCTCTTCTCTTGCCTGATAGCGAACAGCATCAATGTTATCTGTATCCATATCATAGCAGTTTTCATATTCAGCGATTTGTGCATCAATCTCTTCTTCCGTAACAGCATTGACATATTTTATAATGTCACCAACACCATAATGGTCAACCTGCCATCCAAGCTTGATTTGTGCCTCGATTTTATCACCGTCAGTTACAGCAACATTTCTCATATTGTCAGAAATACGAAGAACTCTGAGCTTGCGTGATTCAGCTGCACCTACAGCTGCACGCATCCAAACAGCAATCTTATCCTGAAATTCTTCATCCTTCCAGTAGCCTGCAGCCACCTTTACCTTTTTACGCATTCTAGCGTGGATATAACCATGCTCTCTGTCACCGTGAGCAGACTGGTTCAGGTTCATAAAGTCCATATCAATATCAGCCCAAGGGATATCGCGATTATATTGTGTATTAACATGCATATAGGGCTTGTTAAGTGCGTTCAAGCCTGCAATCCACATCTTTGATGGTGAGAAGGTATGCATCCAGGTAATAACACCTGCACAGTTCGGTGTATTATTAACCTCCTGCATAATATTCAAAATTTCTGTTGAGGTCTTAACGCAAGGCTTTGCAACAACCTTGCATGGAAGCTTTTTGCTCCATTCCTCAGCCATTTCTGCAGCGTGAGAATTAATTTCATCAAAAATCTCTGTTCCATACAAATGCTGTGTTCCAACAACAAACCAAAATTCATAATCTTTAATAGCCATAATTTAACTCCTTTATACATTTTCTATTGCAGCTTTCTCTACAGACAAGCCCTTTTTATACAAATTCATATATTTTTTAAAGCCTTCAACATCCTTTAAATCGGGAGCAATTGTTGTTACTTTGCATTTGCTGAATACTTTGTTATTTAAATAGCTCTCAAGTGCTTCACCATCATTGTCAATCGCATATCTTGCAAGAATTGCCATTCCCCAAGCTCCGCCTTCACCGGCAGTTTCCATAACAGAAATCGGAGAATTTACAGCACCCGCCATCAGCTTTTGACCAACCACAGGTGTTTTGAATAGACCACCATGTCCGGTAAGACAATCAATTTTGACATTTTCTTTTTCAAGTATTTCCATACCGATTTTTAGCGTTGCCATTGTGGAGTAAATCTGCGCTCTCATAAAGTTCGCTAAATTAAACTCACAATTCTCTGTTCTGATGAATAAAGGTCTTCCTGCATCCGTTTTTGTGACAGGCTCACCAGAAAAATAATTGTATGACACTAAGCCGCCGCAGTCTGAATCCGCATCAAGTGCAGCATTATAAAGCATATCATATATCTGCGGCTTGGATAACGTATTGCCTGAAAGCTTCGAAAACTCAATGAAAAGCTTTACCCAGTAGTCTAAATCCGTACAGCAGTTATTGCAGTGTACCATAGCCACAGGACTGCCTGTCGGCGTGGTAACCATATCAATTTCTTCATAAACATTTTCAAGCTGCTTATCAAGCACTACCATTGAAAAAATAGAGGTACCGGCAGATACATTACCTGTTCTGACAGTTACGGCATTTGTAGCTACCATTCCAGTACCGGCATCACCTTCAGGCGGACACATAACTGCACCGGCTTCCAGCTCACCGGAAGGATCAAGAAGCTTAGCACCCTCCGGGGTTAAAACACCTGCATCTTCACCGGCGGACAGCACCTTGGGCAAAATATCCTTCAAATTCCAATCAAAGCATTTGATATCTTCCAAGTCATTAAACTTGGAAATCATATCAGCGTTATAATCATTCTTATCGCTGTCAATCGGAAACATACCGGATGCCTCTCCTACACCAAGAACCTTTTTACCTGACAGCTTCCAATGAATATATCCAGCTAAGGTTGTGATGTAAGAAATATCCTTTGTATGCTCCTCTTTATTCAGCACTGCCTGATATAAATGAGCAATGCTCCAGCGCTGCGGAATATTAAAGTTAAATAGCTTTGTCAAACGCTCGGCAGCCTTTGAGGTTATCGTATTGCGCCATGTTCTAAACGGCACAAGCAAATCTCCATTACCATTAAATGGAAGATACCCGTGCATCATTGCTGAAAAACCCAAGGATGCCAATTTCTTTATTTTAATTCCATATTTATCAGAAACATCCTGATTCAGCTTTGCATAAGCATCCTGCAATCCTGACCATATATCGTCAAGAGAATAGGTCCAAATACCATTCTCCAAGCGATTTTCCCAGTCGTGACTTCCGCTTGCAAGAATATTGCAATCCTTATCAACAAGAACAGCTTTTATTCGTGTTGAGCCAAACTCAATTCCCAATGACTCGCTGCCATCAATTTTATAATCAGCCATATAGCTACCTCTCAATAATGTATACATTATAATAAATCATTATTATTTTATATTATAATATATAATAATACAATACATAAAATATTACAATAGAATTACAAATAAAAGATGTCACAAAAAATAGATTAAAAAAAGAAAAAGCCGCAATTAAGCGACTTTTCAAATTGGAGGCACCACCCAGATTTGAACTGGGGCGTAAAGCTTTTGCAGAGCTCTGCCTTACCACTTGGCTATGGTGCCATCTATATATAAAAGGCTTCAACAGAAGCCCTAGTTAACAATGGAGCGGATGACGAGGCTCGAACTCGCTACCTCAACCTTGGCAAGGTTGCGCTCTACCGGGTGAGCTACATCCGCATATGTGGTGCTTCCGGACGGAATCGAACCATCGACACGAGGATTTTCAGTCCTCTGCTCTACCGACTGAGCTACAGAAGCACAAATGGCGACCCGGAACGGGCTCGAACCGTCGACCTCTAGCGTGACAGGCTAGCGTTCTAACCAACTGAACTACCGGGCCATTTGGTGGGAACAACAGGGCTCGAACCTGTGACCCTCTGCTTGTAAGGCAGATGCTCTCCCAGCTGAGCTATGCTCCCACGTGTGTGTCGCGGTCTTGCGACGTGTTATATAATACAATAAGTGTTAAGAAAAGTCAATACTTTTTTTTAACTTTTTAAAACTTTTTTTATTTCCTTCAAAATCAATAAAATCAACTTAAAAGCTTCTTTATATCATCAGGGGTAAATGTGTATGACTTTTCACAGAAGTGACACTCAACATTAACATTTTCGCCCTCATTAATCATTTCCTCCAGTGATTCCCTGCCGGTTGAAATAAGTGCGCCCTCTACCCTTTCACGTGAGCAGTTGCATTTATACGCAATCTCGCTTTCATCCAGCTTGCTGATTTCAATTCCCTTCATTGCTGTTTTCGCAATATCGTCAGGGGTCATACCATTACTGAGCATCGTTGTTACCGGCTCAATTGACTGCATCGCATACTCAATCTTATCAATCATTTCATCAGGACAAAATGGCAAAAGCTGAATAAGAAATCCGCCTGATTTTGCAACAGTTAAATCCTTATCTACAAGCACACCTAACGCGCAAACTGTCGGTGTCTGCTCTGAACTAACATAATAATTTGTGATATCCTCTGCAATCTCACCGCTGACGATTTCCGTCTGGCTGATATACGGCTCTTTTAATCCTATGTCCTTCATTACATAAAGATAACCATTTGTTCCTACTGTTCCTTTTACATCTAATTTGCCTTTTTCATTTAAAGGAATTTCAACAATCGGATTTTGCACATAGCCTCTCACATTACCGCTGCTATCGGAAACTGCAATAATGGAGCCTGCCGGTCCGCCTCCGTTCAGCCTGAGTGTAATGCTGTCATCCTCACCCTTCATCATATCGCCCATCATGGACGCAGCAGTCATAAGTCTGCCCAAGGCAGCAGAATTAACAGCTGAGGTTGTATGAATCTGCTCAGCCTTAGCAACAACATCGGTAGTATCCGCAGCGATGATAAAGGCACTGCCATCCTCAGTAATATATCTAACTATCTTTCCCATTATTTCACCTTTTTACATACAAAATATATTCTTTCACTATCTTCCTTTGGCTCGTTCTCCGTAAGCTCATCATATATACCAATGATTTCAAAGGAAGCTAATTTAGATTTTAATTCCCTTACTGAATAAGCCTTTTCCGTAAATTCTTCGCTGAATCTGTCATAGGATTTACCATTAAATACAAAAAAGTCCAGTAAAATTCTGACAGCTCCGTCACCGAGATATTCATTGTCCCAGCTGAGAAAGAAATCATCTTCGTCAAATACAAAAGTATTATCAGCAAGAATATTCTCGTGCTTAAATTCAGTATTTACGTCAAATATGAATAAGCCTCCGTCATTCAGGCAATCTGCAACACAGGAAAAGCATTTGCCTACATCCTCAATAGATTTCAAATGATTAATACTATCCAGACCGCAAATACAAGCATCAACCTTTTTGTGCAGTTTAAAATTAGTCATATCTGCGCAGATAAAGCCGACATCAGGACACTTTTCAGAAGCTATGGACAGCATATCATTCGATAAATCTATTCCCAGCACATTGTAACCCTTATCCGTCAAGCACTCTGTAATACTGCCTGTTCCGCAGGCAAGGTCAAGAACATTCCTGCAACTTCTTTTATATTTAGAAAAAAAGTTAGAAATGTAATCACTTCTAACCTTATAATCCACATTTTCAGTTAATCTGTCATAATACGCAGCAAATATATTATAACTCATCGTCTTCTTGTTCTCTGATTCTTTCAAATATTTTATCATAACCATCACATCCATATTGAAGTGAACGATTAACACGGCTGATGGTAGCTGTAGATGCACCGGTAGCATTTACTATATCTGTATAAACACATTTTTCACTAAGCATTTTTGCAACAACAAGTCTTTGACTGATTGCCTTCAACTCCTGAATTGTGCATAAATCCTCAAAAAAGTCATAGCATTCATCCGTATTCTCTAATGCTAAAACAGCTTTAAATAAAAAGTCCAGATTATCGTCCTGTAATCTTCTGCTCATCATATAACCCCCTAACGATTATCCGAGGATATTGTAACACACTAAATCGTGAAAGTAAAGAAAAATCCCTGAAATAAATTCAGGGATTCGTCAAATATATTATTCTTTAATCAGCTCATCATAAAAATCGAAGCAATCAAAGGTCTGGAAATAATCCTTTGGTGTTTCTGCTCTTCTGATCATTTTAAAGGAGCCGTCTTCTTTTAATAACACCTCAGCGCTTTTCAGCTTACCATTATAGTTATAGCCCATAGAAAAGCCGTGAGCACCGGCGTCATGGATAAATAAATAATCGCCCATATCAATCTTAGGCAGCATTCTGTCAATCGCAAACTTATCACAATTTTCGCACAGAGAGCCTGTAATATCGTATTTATTGTCACAAGGACTGTTTTCCTTGCCAAGCACTGTAATATGGTGATATGCCCCGTAAATTGCCGGACGCATCAGATTTACAGCACATGCATCAACACCGATATATTCCTTATGCGTATGCTTTTCGTTAATTGCCTTTGTTACAAGACCACCATAAGGTCCCATCATATATCTGCCAAGCTCGGTATAAATAGATACGTCGTCCATACCGGCAGGAACTAAAACTTCTTCATATGCCTTTCTTACACCTTCGCCAATCACGAAAATATCATTTGGCTCCTGATCAGGTCTGTAAGGAATACCGATTCCGCCGGAAAGATTAATAAAGGTAATATGTACATTCAGCTTTGCTTTTAAGTCTGCAGCCAATTCAAAAAGCAGCTTAGCAAGCATTGGGTAATACTCATTTGTAACAGTATTTGAGCATAAGAAGGAATGAATACCAAATTCTTCAACGCCCTTTTCTTTTAAAATTCTGAACGCCTCATAAATCTGCTCTGTTGTCATTCCATACTTGGCATCACCGGGATTGTCCATAATATCATTTGAAATTTTAAAAATTCCACCCGGATTATATCGGCAGCTCATTTTTTTAGGCAGCTTGCCGCAAGCCTTTTCAACTGCGTCAATATGTGTAATATCATCCAAATTGATAATACCGCCTAAATCATTGCAATACTTAAATTCCTCAATCGGTGTATCATTTGATGAAAACATAATATCATCACCGGTAGCGCCGATTGTTTTTGACATCATAAGCTCCGTTTTTGAAGAGCAGTCACAGCCGCAGCCGTATTCACGAAGAATATTAATCAAAAAAGGATTCGGTGTTGCCTTTACTGCAAAATATTCCTTATAGCCCTTATTCCATGCAAATGCCTTTTTTAAATCACTTACATTCTTTCTTATACCTGCCTCGTCATACAGATGAAAAGGGGTTGGAATAGAAGCCGCAATTTCCTCAACCTTCTCTTTTGAAACAAATGGTACCTTTGCCATATTTATTGTCCTCCATCACAAATTGATTTTTCAATATAATTTTTAATTCCGTTAATGCCCTGCCCTGTAATAGCAGAGAACGGCACAACAGGAACATCCCCGGCAAACGCCAGCTCCTGCTTGGATAGCCTTAATCTTTCTGCATAGGCTTTCTTCTTTAGCTTGTCAGCCTTTGTCATAACTATGATAAATGGAATATTCATCTGCTTCATAAAAGCAATCATACCCTCATCATCCTTTGTCAGAGGGTGACGCATATCAATAAGCTGAACAACAAGTGCTATGTTTCGCTCGGACTGGAAATAACCCTCCATCAATTCACCAAAGCGATTGAGCTCCTGCTTGCTTATCTTTGCATATCCATATCCCGGCAAATCAACAAATTTAATGTCATCTACATTATAAAAATTGATTGTAATTGTTTTTCCCGGAACAGAGCTGACACGTGCAAGCTGTTTCCTGTTGAACAGTTTATTCAGTAATGAGCTTTTGCCGACATTTGATCTTCCTGCAAATGCGATTTCAGGCTCATTGCTTTCAGGAAGCTGTGATGAAATACCATAAGATCGTTCAAACTCAGCTTTATTATAATTCATTTTACACCTACTGCGTAATTGCTGACTGCTGTGTTTTATTGGCAGCTACAATTACATTGTTTTTATTTGCTTTACTATTAACGGATTTTTCCAAAGCAACAGGAATAACCTGTTCAAAATTTGACACCGTTACAAACTCTATGGAATTCTTAACCTCGTCGGAAATTTCAGATAAATCCTTTTCATTCTCATATGGAATGATTACTGTATGGCAGCCTGCCTTATATGCAGCCATAGATTTTTCCTTGAGACCGCCAATTGCCATAGCCCTGCCTTTAAGACTGATTTCACCGGTCATCGCAACATCTGCTTTAATTGCTATTCCCGTAAGCTCACTGACAAGGGCTGTTGTAATTGCCAAACCCGCGGATGGGCCATCTTTTTGAATGGCATTCTCCGGAGCATGAATATGTATATCCTTCGTCTTATAAAAGTCTGTATCAATACCAAACTCGCACGCCTTGGAACGAACATACGAAACAGCAGTTTTGGCGCTCTCCTGCATAACGTCACCCAGATTACCAGTTAATTCTATTTTGCCTGTACCGTCCAAAGCAGATACTTCAATCGGAAGCATTGTTCCGCCGACGCTTGTCCAAGCCAGTCCGTTAACTGTACCGACAAGGTTGTTTTCGTTAATTTTTTCAGGATGATATTTTTTCTTGCCCAAAACCTCTTCAATATTTTTATCTGTAACCTTAAACGTTTTTGAACCGCATTCCAGTGCAACAACTGCTTTTCTGCAAATTTCTGCAATCCTTTTCTTCAGCTGTCTGACACCGGCTTCCCTTGTATAGCTGTCAATTATATCGTAAATGGCATCATCGCTTATTTTAAGCTCCCTGGCATTTAGAGAATGCTTTGCCATTTCCTGCTTAACCAAATGCTCCTTAGCAATGTGGAATTTTTCCTCCGCAGTATAGGAATTAAGTTCAATAACCTCCATACGGTCAAATAAAGGCGCAGATATTCCTGAAATATCATTGGCAGTGGTTATGAACATAACTTTACTCAAATCTACAGGGAAGTCAATATAATGGTCGGTAAATGTATTATTCTGCTCAGGGTCCAAAGCCTCCAGCAAAGCGGATGACGGATCACCCTTGTAATCATTACCAATCTTGTCTATTTCATCAAGCAAAATAACGGGATTCATTACACCGCTCTTTATAACAGCATCAACAATTCTTCCCGGCATTGAGCCGATATAAGTCTTTCTATGACCTCTGATTTCTGCCTCATCGTGAATACCACCAAGGGCAACACGAATATATTTTCTGTTCATACCTGCAGCCAAACTTTTAACAACAGATGTCTTACCGACACCCGGAGGACCGGCAAGGCATATAATCTGACCTTTAAAATCAGGATTTCTTTTATAAACAGCCAGTGCATCAACTACACGCTCTTTGACTTTATCCAGTCCGTAATGGTCCTTGTCGAGAATTTTCCGAGCTCTGTCAAGTTTAATATTATCCTTAGTGAATTTTCCAAAAGGAATTTCCAGACATTTATCCAGATAATTTCTAACAACAGTTCCTTCGTGGGAGCTGCCGGGCATTTTTACAAGCTTGTCACATTCCTTTAAAAGCTTGTCCTTTATTTCCTGAGAACAGCTGAGGGCGTTAATTTTCTTTCTATATTCGTCAGCCTCTTCAATTGGACTTTCTGTCTCACCCAAAGACTCCGAAATTACCTTTAATTCCTCTCTCAGATAATACTCACGCTGATTTTTGTCAATTTCATCCTGCACTTTATCGTGAATTTCCTGCTCAATTTCAAGCGTAGAATTTTCTTTTTTTAAGGATACCAGCAAATTAGCCAATCTCTCAAAAGGATTTAATGTTGATAATACAAGCTGCTTATCATTATATTCAAGAAATGTGTTTGAACAAATGTAATCCACCAATTCACTAATGGAATCAATTGATATTACACGTGCTTTAACATCATTGCTGATTTTTGGCATTAGGGATGCATATCTTTCAAATTCTTTAAGAAGTGCACGTTTATATGCCTTTTCCTCATTAGAGTTCACGGCACCCTTTTCATCAGAAATTTTCTCTATTACAGCACTGATATAAGGCTTAATCTGCGTAATACTCATTAACGCACCACGGTTTAAACCCTCAACAACCACTCTGAGATTATCACTGTTTGGAATTCTAATCATCTGCTTAATAGAGCAGATTACGCCGATATCAAACATTTCATCAATATTCGGTTCATCAACTGCAGCGTCACGCTGGCAAACAAGAAATACCTTTTGATTTGTCTGCATTGCATTTTTCAGGGCGGCTACACTTTTCTTTCTTCCAACATCAAAGTGAAGAATCATATCCGGAAAAACAACCAACCCTCTCAGCGGAATAACCGGAAGCTCTATTGTGTTATCAAGAATATCTATATCACTCATATAAAAACCTACTTATAATCTATCAAAAATAAATTACAATAATTATATAATATTAAAATAAAAAAGGCAACATTAAAGTTGCCTTTTTACTCTATTTTACGCATTTTTTAAACTGCTTGCCGTTATTTGCTTAGGTTCTTTATTTGGATTTCTTAAAATTATAGGATCGTCACCGTTTTTTACAGTCTCAGCTGTAATGGTAACCTGCTCAATTGTAGAATCACTGGGAACCTTAAACATCAATTCATTAAGCACAGCTTCAAAAACACTTCTCAAGCCACGTGCTCCTGTTTTTCTGTCAAGGGTAATATCGGCAATAGCTTCCAGAGCGTCATCCTTAAAATCAAGCACAACATCATCCATAGAAAACAGTTTAATGTATTGCTTCAATATTGAATTTTTTGGTTCTTTCATAATACGGATAAGCGCATCCTTATCCAAATTGTCAAGAACAGTAATGACAGGTACTCTGCCGATAAGCTCAGGAATCAGACCATACTTAACTAAATCATGCTGAATTGCCTGATGCATAATTCTGTCAGTATCCACTTTCTGTGCATCCACATCAGCACCAAATCCAAGAGATTTACCGCCGATACGCTTTTCGATAATCTTTTCTATACCATCAAATGCACCGCCGCAGATAAACAGAATATTGCTGGTATCAATCTGAATAAACTCCTGCTGAGGATGCTTTCGTCCGCCTCCGGGAGGTACATTTGAAACAGTACCCTCAAGAATTTTTAAAAGAGCCTGCTGTACACCCTCACCGCTGACATCTCTGGTAATGGAACGATTTTCACTCTTGCGTGAAATTTTATCAATCTCATCAACATATATAATTCCGTGCTCAGCCTTTTCCACATCGAAATCAGCTGCCTGAATTAAACGCAGAAGAATATTTTCTACATCCTCGCCGACATAGCCAGCCTCAGTCAATGTAGTAGCATCTGCGATAGCAAAAGGAACATTGAGTATCCTTGCTAAGGTTTGTGCCAGCATCGTTTTACCGACACCGGTAGGACCTAAGAGCATAATGTTACTCTTTTGAAGCTCAACATCGCCATTGTCCTTGCCGCAGTAAATACGCTTATAATGGTTATATACGGCAACAGAAAGTGCTTTCTTAGCATCATCCTGACCGATTACATACTCATCAAGCTTAGCTTTAATTTCCTGTGGCTTTGGCAAAGCCTGATTATCATCATCTGAATAATCACTGCCGAGATTTCTGTCTGACTTGGTACAGATTAATTCCTGACACAGTGACACACACTCATCACAAATAAATACCCCAGGACCTTCAATTAACTTGTGAACCATTGCCTCGCTTTTTCCGCAAAAGGAACAGCGTGCAATCGTATTTCGTGAATCACCACGAGCCATAAAATTACCTCAATATCTATAAAAAATTATCTCTTATCAATAACCTTGTCAATAAGACCGTATTCAAGAGCCTCTTCAGCTGTAAGCCAATTATCTCTATCCGTGTCTCTTGCCAGCTCTTCAACAGTCTTTGAACAATTTTCAGCCAAAATTCTATTCAAACGCTCTTTTGTCTGCACTAAATTTTTAGCAGCAATTTCTATATCTGTCGTTTGACCGGTCAATCCGTTGCCGCCAATTAAAGGCTGATGAATAAGAATTGAACTGTTCGGCAGTGCAATTCTCTTACCCTTTGCACCGCTTGACAGAAGAAACGCACCCATTGATGCAGCCATACCCATACAAATGGTTGATACATCGCATTTAATATACTGCATTGTATCATAAATGGCTAAACCGTCTGTAACAGAGCCGCCGGGGCTGTTTATATACAAACTGATATCCTTTTCACTATCCTGACCTTCAAGGAACAGGAGTTGGGCAACAACCAGTGAAGCTGTTGTGGAATTCACCTCATCGGAGAGAACAATAATCCTGTCATTTAAAAGTCTTGAATATATATCCATTGAACGCTCGCCGGCGCTTGTCTGTTCAAGAACATAAGGTACTAATGCCATATAAATCACAATCCTTAAATAATAATTAAAATTATGCTTTTTCAGCAGAATTAACAATAAGCTCAACAGCCTTTTTTGTCTTAATATCTGCAGCAAGCTGGTCAGCAGGAACAGCATTTTTAATCTGCTCTGCATCCATCTGATACTGCTCTGCAAGCTTTGCAACCTCAGCATCAATCTCTTCTTCAGTAGCATCAAGCTTTTCAGCCTCAACAATTGCTTCAAGAGCGATTGAAGCCTTAACCTGATTTTCTGCACCTGTTCTGAAAGACTGCTTGAAAGAATCCATATCCTGACCAAGATAGCTGAGATATGTATTAAGATCAATACCCTGCATCTGAAGTCTATAGCTGTAATCCTGAATCATTTCATTAGTCTTATTTTCAAACATGCACTCAGGAACTTCACACTCCATATTTTCAACAATCTGCTCAATAAGCTGATTTTCAAAATCAGTCTTTGCCTCAGCTGCCTTCTTTTCATTTATCTTGCTCTTAATATCAGCCTTTAATTCATCAAGTGTATCAAATTCAGATACATCCTTAACAAATTCATCATCAAGCTCAGGCATTTCCTTTGTCTTAATTTCATGAATTTTACATTTAAATACAGCATCCTTGCCGGCTAACTCAGCAGCATATTCTTCAGGGAATGTAACATTTACGTCAAATTCCTCATCAATCTTATGACCTGCAACCTGCTCCTCAAAACCGGGAATAAATGAACCTGAACCCAGCTCAAGAGGATAATTTTCGCCCTTACCGCCGTCAAAAGCAACACCGTCAACAAAACCTTCAAAGTCGATTTCAGCGGTATCACCCATCTCAGCAGCACGATCCTCTACAGAAACAAGTCTTGAATTTCTGTCTCTCATGCTCTCAATCTCAGCATCTATATCCTCATCAGTTGCCTCAGTTGGAAGCATAGCTGCCTTCAAGCCCTTATACTCGCCCAGCTTAACCTCAGGATAAACTGTGACTTTCATTTTCATTTCAACACCCTCTGCCTTGCTCATTACAGGAACCTCAAGATCATATGGCTGATCAACAGTTCTGAGCTCAGCTTCATTAATTGCAGCAGTTACTGCTTCAGGGTATACGATTTCAAGAGCCTCTTCAAAGAAAGCGCCCTCACCATAAACTTTTTCTACCATTCCCTGTGTTGCCTTACCCTTACGGAAGCCGGGAAGCTGAATAGACTTTCTCTGCTTCATATAAGCAGATTTGCAAGCCTCAGTAAACACTTCCGGAGTAACAGTAACTTCAATTTCATAGGTATTAGTATCAATTTTATTAGATGACTTAAGTGCCATAACAATGGTCCTCCTAACAAATTTTTCTAATTTTTTCTAATCATCAAAGTGGCATTATAACATATATTAAGGATAATATCAAGTGTTTTAAAATTTATTGATTAAGTATGGTGTAAAGTTAAGTCTGTCAGCAGAAATTAATTTAAAATCAATACCATCCACATTATCATCAACGGCAAACCTCGCAGCCATACCGTGAAGATGCCCATAATAGCATTTTTTTATACCATAATCTTTTAAAAGATTTAATATCTCGTCGCATTTGCCGTTTGTTGTTATGGGCGGATAATGAAGAAAAACAATCTTATTTTCACAATCTGCACTGTCTAATGAGAGTTTTATACGATTCACTTCCCGTTTCAGCACCTTTTCATCCTGCTCCTCCTGTGAATCAAAAAACCAGCCGCGGCTGCCGCAGACGGAAAAATCTTTAAATCTATAAGAATTGTTATGCATAATACTTATTGTTTTATAATCATTTTCCTGTATGAATTTATCAATTTTTGTTATAGTATTCCACCAATAATCGTGATTACCCTTAGATATTATTTTTTTACCGTTAAGCTTATTTATAAAATCAAAATCCGGCTTTAATTCCTCAAAATTCATTGCCCAGCTGATATCACCGGCTATAACAACAATATCATCGTCCGTAACAACATGATTCCAATTTTTTACAAGTCTTTCAGTATAATTCTGCCAGCCGTCAAAAGAATCCATAGGCTTGTTTGTACCAAAAGATAGGTGTGTATCAGCAATAGCAAACAGTGACATAATATCTCCTTGAATAATTAAAAAAGTATTTCACATAATAATTGTGAAGGGAGTGAAACAAAATGGATAAAGAAATTAAAGGTATCTCTTGCGAAGTAAAAAATTGCAAATTTCACGACAAATCAGATAACTGTAATGCCGGTCATATAAGAGTTGGTGACACATCAGCAACCAGTGTTTCCGATACAGCCTGCAAAACCTTTGAATGCTGTGACGATTGCAATTGTCAATAACGATAATAACGATATAGAAAAAAGGCTCCGAAAGGAGCCTTTTCAACTTATAAATTAAGAAGTTTGAATACCATTTGGCTCATATCCTCTTTGTTACATACATCACTAAATCTCACAGACTTATCCTTGAGTGATGCCAAAGGCTTTGGAACAGCAGCACCGGTAATCTTATTAAGCTCGTCAACCATCTCAAATTCGTCAAGCTCAGGTGCATTTCCATCAACTACGGCATTAAGAACACTGGCAGAAAACTTGTATGGAGAAGCGGTGGAATCAATTACAGTAGGAATATCATCACCGGTTGACTTTACATACTCATCGTAAACCTTAACTGCGACAGCAGTGTGTGTATCACAAAGATAATTATATTTGTCAAAATGCACTTTAATTGTATCATCAACACTTTCTTCACTGGTAAAGCCTGCATCAAAGGTCTTTTGAATTTTACGAATCAGCTCATCAGATACAGTATACTTACCCTCTGTTGAAAGCTTATTCATTAATTCTGCGATAAGCTGATCATCCTCACCGCTCATATGATAAAGCAGTCTCTCAAGATTGGAAGAAATAAGAATATCCATAGACGGAGAAGTCGTTGTATAAAAAGCTCTGTTCTTATCATAGGTACCTGTCTTTAAAAAGTCTGTCAGTACATTATTTGAATTTGATGCACAGACAAGTGTCTTAATCGGAAGCCCCATCATTTTTGCATAGTAGCCTGCAAGGATGTTACCGAAATTTCCTGTAGGAACAACCACATTCATTTCATCCCCTGCTTTAATATTACCCAGTTCAATCATATCACAATATGCTGAGAAATAATAAACAATCTGCGGTACAAGTCTGCCCCAGTTAATTGAGTTAGCGGAAGAGAACATCATATTCTTTTCTGCAAGCTGAGCTTTAATATCAGCATTTGTGAAGATGGATTTAACAGCACTTTGTGCATCATCAAAGTTTCCGTTAATTGCACAAACAGCTACATTATCCCCCTCCTGTGTGGTCATCTGCAGTTTCTGCATAGGAGATACACCGTCAACAGGATAGAAAACCAGGATTTTTGTATTTTCAACATTCTTAAAACCTTCTAAGGCAGCCTTACCGGTATCACCTGATGTTGCAACTAAAATAACAATCGTCTTGCCGTCTGCTGTTTTCTTTGCAGATACAGTCATAAGATACGGAAGCAGTTGCAAGGCCATATCCTTAAATGCACAGGTAGGTCCGTGCCACAGCTCTAATATATTTTTATTGCCATCAACATTTACAGTAGGGGCAATTTTGGAAGAAGAGAATTTTTCTGCAGCATATGCACCCTCAACACAATAGTTAAGCTCCTCCTCTGTAAAGTCAGTTAAAAACTCTTTGAGCACAGTTTTAGCTCTGTCAATATAAGACATAGATACCATTGAACTGATTTTATCAATAGTAAACTGCGGAAGCTCAACAGGAACAAACAGTCCGCCCTCTTCACTTATACCCTGCGCAATTGCCTGTGCAGCTGAAACTCTTATTGAATTATCACGTGTAGATGTATAAAGCATAATTAAATCTCCTAAATAAAAATCACATATATTCTATACTAAGTCAAAAGCATTTTCAAGATGTTTTATTGATTTTATTTTATTATCTTCAGTATATATCTCAACAACATCAAATCTCGGCTGTAAAGAAACAGCATTCAGTGATAAATACATATTTGCAGTAGAAATTATTTTTTGCTGCTTATTGTAGTCAACAAACTCACAAGGTGCCGCAATGGAATTCACACTGCGCTGCTTAACTTCTACAAAACAAATATAATTTTTGTTGACTGCAATTAAATCAATCTCGCCAAACCTGCTTCTGTAGTTTGTTTCTATAATTTTATATTTATTTTTTCTGAGAAATTTTGCCGCCTCAATTTCCCACAATTTTCCTTTATTATTCATAGCTGATTTTATTGTTATATTGTTTGATTTTTTCTTTCAAAGCAGATTACTGTGAAAGAATTCTCTGATGCCTCTTCATTGGTTATTTTATCCATTTTCCTATTTTTCTTTCTGCTCATAAAACTTTTTTAAGAAGGTCACACGATGAATGGGCGAAGCGCCGTACTTTTCAAGCATTTTATAATGAAGCTTTGTACCATAACCTTTGTGCTTTTCAAATTGATATTCAGGGTATTTCTCTGCCATTTCAAGCATATACCTGTCCCTTGATACCTTGGCAATAATGGAAGCGGCAGCAATATTTGCACTTTTGCCGTCACCCTTAACAATCGCTCTTTGCTCAATATCAAGTCCGGGGGTTTTATTGCCGTCGATAAGTGCAATATCCGGCTTAACACTTAATCCGCCAACCGCCCTTCGCATAGCAAGAAAGGTTGCATGAAGAATATTTATTTCATCTATTTCCTGCTCAGTTGCAATACCAACGCTGTAAGCAACACATTCATTGACAACCTTATCAAAAAGCGCATCACGCTTTTTTTCACTCAGTTTCTTTGAATCATTAACACCCTCGACAACATAGCCTTTGGGCAGAATTACAGCGGCAGCATAAACCGGACCTGCAAGGGGACCTCTTCCTGCCTCATCAATTCCACAAACAATTTCAAAGCCGTCATTATAGGCTTCATTTTCATATTCTAACCAGTTCATAATTATGGCAACTCAAGAGTAATTCTCCCAAGCTTTCCCCCTCTGAATTCATCACACAGCATAACCGCAGTGCGTTCATAATTAATTTCTCCGCCTTTAATGAGAAAGCCTCGTTTTTTACCGATTAATTCTAGAATCTCCCAGCCCTGCATACCGTCTATACTATCAAGCTTATATCTATCCCGTATTGTTTGCGGACGTGTTGCTGCAAGTACATCAAGCAGTCTGCAGGACAGCGTTTCCAAATCTGTTACCTCATCCTTAACAGCTCCCGTAAAAGCAAGCTTGTCCCCTACTTCGGGGTCATCAAATTTAGGCCACAATACTCCGGGGGTATCCAAAAGCTCAATACCATTACCAACAGCAAACCATTGATTCTGCCTTGTAACACCGGCCTTATCTGCAACCTTAGCCTTGCTGTTGCCTGCCATTCTGTTTATAAAAGAGGACTTACCGGTATTTGGGATTCCGACAACCATAAGCCGTAATGCCTTGCCGGACATACCTTTATTCTCATTACGCTCAATTATTTTTGCAAGTGCCTGCTTAACAGTTGGGATAAACTGGTTCAAGCCCTTGCCCGTTCTGCAGTCAACAGGCAATGCATATATACCTTTGGATTTATAATAATCAATCCAAAGCTTCGTTGCAGTACTGTCTGCAATGTCACATTTATTTAATAAAATAATTCTCGGTTTATTCTTTATAATACTATCAAGCTCAGGATTCGCGGAGCTGTAAGGAATACGAGCATCAATAAGCTCTACAACCCCATCAACCAAAATAAGACTTTCTTTAATAATTCGTCTTGTTTTGGCCATATGACCCGGAAACCACTGAACTGTTTGTTTTTGAAAATCAGCCATATTTTTCTCCCAGTAATTTATAAAACAATTATACTTTATGAAAATCGAAAAAGCAAGACAGATAATGCTTTTACATTTCATCAACATCAATTCTGTCAACAGACAACAAAAAATAAAGCCGCAGAAAATCTGCGGCTTTTACAGTAACTGAATTACTGAATGTTTTCCTTAACCTTTGCTGCCTTACCAACACGGTCACGAAGATAATAAAGCTTAGCACGGCGAACCTTACCGGAACGAATAACCTGTACATCAACAACATTTGGTGAATGCATTGGGAATACTCTCTCAACGCCAACGCCATAGGAAAGACGACGAACAGTAAATGTCTTAGCAATGCCGGAACCCTTGATAGCAATTACAGTACCCTCAAACATCTGAATTCTTTCACGAGAACCCTCACGAATGTTAACTGATACCTTAACTGTATCACCAATTGAAAACTTTGGTAATTCTGCCTTAGTGCTGTCTTTTTCGATTAATTTAAGTGCGTCCATTTTTAATTCCTCCTTATTATTTATGAGATGTTCATAACAAAATCAACTGAAATTGAAAGCGGACCATCCTTTTTAAATGCTCTCACATTGGGCATTTAAGCTCGTTGCAAGAGATACAACGGAACAAATGCTGATATATAATAACACAATAATATTCAAAAAGCAAGTGTTTATTTAAATTCCTTGTAATTTTTATCCAGCAAATTTATTCTGCTTATACTTTTCCATATAAAATCCATATCAATAAGCCTGATGATTGTATCAAACAAAAGAGATGGATTCAGATTTTTTTCAGGACCGGCAAAAAGTCTTATGTTAAGCACAATTACATCCTCACGAACAGAGATATTATACTTATCAATAAAGGCTTTAATATCCGTTTCCTTGAGTACTCTCTTTCTTCCCTGCTTGCCTTTCTTTAAAGCTAAAATTTCATCATTGTCAAGAACAGCTTTGATTTTTTCAAGCGCCGTTTCGTTATCGTCAAACTGGAATTTATAAACATAGTTGCTGTAGACAATTTCACTGTTATCTCTGAAGTCATCATATACATCCAGAATTTTAAGATTATCCGGCAGTACCAAATTCATTCGCCTTTTAATCTCATCATTGGAAATATCCTCAATCAGACGTATATCCACACTTTCGCAGAAGCTCTCAACACCAAGCGACAGGGGCAAGGAAAAGCTCATATACGGATGAGGATTAAAGCCTTCTGTGTACCACAAAGGAATTTGTGCTCGTTTAAGTGCTCTGCCCATAGCTCGGTTAATATCCAGATGGCTGATATACTTTAAATTGCCTGCCTTTGAAAAACGAAGTCTAACCTCTCGCATCGCAATTACCTCCGTTAAGCATATTCGCACCGCAGCCTGCGCATTTAATTCTGCAATGAGGTGTTGTAGTATCCTTATGCGCCTTCTTATTTTCATTTTCAAGGAATTTTCGGCTGACACCAAAATCAAGATGATCCCAAGGTAAAAGCTCTGAAAATTCTCGTTTTCTGTGCGTATAAAAATGCGGATCAATATCATTTTCTTCAAAAGCCTGCATCCATGCATCAAAGTTAAACTGATCATCCCAGGAATCAAATTTACATCCCAGCTCAAAGGCTCTCAGAATTACTTTTGACAAACGTCTGTCACCGCGCGCCAGCACACCCTCAAGAAGTGATGTAGGTGTTTCGTGATAAGATACACGAATTTTCTTAGAAGGAATTGACTCAAGCAAATGCTTTTGCTTTGCCTTCAAGGACTCCATTGTATCCTCCGGCTCCCACTGGAATGGGGTAAATGGCTTTGGAATGAAGGAGGCGCAGGATATTGAAACCTGAACACCGCTTCCCTTCTGACGATTGGGATTATTATAAAAAGCATGAATAACCTGCATACCCAGATTGGCGATTCCCTCAATATCCTCCATTGTTTCTGTAGGCAGACCCATCATAAAGTACAGCTTGACAGAGGTCCAGCCGTTATCAAAAGCCTTTGTGCAGGTATTGATAACCTCAGCTTCCGTAACGTTTTTATTAATTACATCACGCAATCTCTGCGTTCCCGCCTCGGGTGCAAAGGTCAAGCCTGAGCGCCTAACCTTATTAAGCTGTTCAACAAGCTCATCTGAAAAATTATCAACCCTAAGGCTGGGAAGTGACAAGTTGATATTTTCCTTAACCGTCCAATCAATCAGCGTGGTCAGCATTTTATTGACCTCACTATGATCGCTTGTGGACAGAGAGCAAAGCGAAATTTCATCATAACCTGTGGAATCAATTAGAGCTTTGCACTGCTTATTAATTGTATCAACACTCTTTTCCCGGATAGGTCTGTAAATAAAACCTGCCTGGCAAAATCTGCAGCCGCGAATACAGCCTCTGAATATTTCCTCAACTGCTCTGTCATGCACAATATTGATATAAGGCACAACAAATTCTTTTGGATAATATACCTTATCCATATCCTTAACAATAGATTTTTTTATTCTTGCAGGAGCATTATGTATTGGCGCTAATGCATGAAGTGTACCGTCCTCATTATAAGTATCCACATAAAATGCAGGCACGTAAACACCGGTAATATCCTTTGCTTTTAACAGAAAATCCTGCTTTGATAAACCATTATTCTTACAGTATTTTAATAAGTCCAAAACCTCGCTTGTGCTGTTTTCGCCCTCACCGAGAAAGATAATATCAGCGAATTCTGCTACAGGCTCCGGATTACAGCAGCAGGGTCCTCCGAAGCAAACAATAGGAGCAAGCTCCTTTCTGTCACAGCTTTTTAAAGGAACACCGGCTAAGTCAAGCATATTCAGCACGTTTGTATAGCTGAGCTCATATTGAAGCGTAAAGCCAATCATATCAAAATCCTTGATATAATCTCCGCTCTCCAGTGCAAACAGCGGAACATTGTTTTTTCTCAGCTGCTCCTCCATATCATTATCAGGAGCAAATACACGCTCACACCACGCATCGTCCCGCTCATTAACCAGACCATAAAGTATCTTCATACCAAGATGGCTCATACCAATCTCGTATGTATCAGGGAAACAAAATGCATAGCGTAAATCAACGCTATCCTTATCCTTTACAACAGCATTCAGCTCACCGCCAATATATCTGGCAGGCTTTTGAACATACTGCAGTAGCTTTTCAACTTCCTTTTTCATAAAAACCTCAATAATTTAAACTATAAATAATTAAATAACATGCAATAAATATCATAGAAAATGAATGATAAAATATAAGCAAATATATTGCAATAACGATTAGCAAAATCAAAAAATCAAAACTTAACACTTTGGATGCCTTATAACTGAACAACCTGATTACCCTGCCGAAATCTATTGGATAAATCGGCAGCATATTGATAGCAAAAAGCATCAAATTGATATCATTCTTAAAAATGAAATACAAGACTAAATTTACCATAGGACCGGCAAGCAAAACAACAGCTTCCCGAACAATACTTAACTGACAGCTGTATCGAAGTGCCAGACCGTAATATGACAGTTTGAGGCTATCCGGCTTTCCTTTGAAAATAAAAAGTGCCGACAAATGCCCCAGCTCATGCAGTGAAGAATACAGCAGTAAATCAGCAACATCATCTGCACCTAACACGATAGCAAAAGACAGCATCAGAAAAAAGGAATATTCAATTATGATTTCAATGCCGAATATCTTGAATTTCACGCAATCACCATAATATTACTATGATGATTTTGTATCATTATTTCACTTATTTTCTTTTATCAATGTAGCTTTGCAATATTACAACAGCGGAAACTGCATCAACATTTTCCTTGCGTTTTTTGCCGCGAACATTGTTGCTGGATAAAATATCGTGAGCAATGACAGTTGTAAGACGTTCATCCTCAAACTGAATTGGAATGTCAACCACCTCTGCCAGTGACGCACCCAGCTCCCTGCATTTATCAGCTCTAAAACCATAGGAGCCATCCATATTTCTTGGAAGGCCAATTACAATTTCTTCAGGCTTTTCCTTACTTATGATTTCAACCAAAGAATGAATCAGCTTTGGCGCATAACTTTCTTTTATCACGGTATAAGCAGAAGCCAAAATTTCATTTTTATCACAAAAGGCAATGCCTGTTCTTGCATCACCATAATCAATAGACATAATTTTCATAATATCAATATTTTATAAAAGGGAAATCAGCTGTGCCAATTTCCCTTTTATTTTATTCATCATCGGTACTGTTGTCCGTATCCTTATTGTTTGTATCGTTATTATCTGCGCTGTTATCGGATGTATCTGAAGCATCACTGTCGTCATCAGAATTGCTCTTCTTATCATCAGACTTTTTTGTTGCCTCTTCTGCATGACCACCGCAATAGCCGGGAAGATTATTGACATCATACCAGCCGTAGCTTCCAGAAGAGTAGGATGCCAGCTTACCGCAGGTACTGCAGTAGGAGCGCTGAACAATTCCGTCATTCTCAGGGAATTTTGACTGAAGTTTGTCTCCCCTCTTTTCCAGTTTCTCATACATTTCGGAAAATACAGTTTTCCAAATTGTGCCGGCAGGGTTGCTTGATAAGCTGTAATGCACTTCCTTAGGCATATCGTAACCATACCAAACGGCAGCTACAAAATCAGGAGTACCGCCAACAAACCATCTATCCTTATCATCATTTGTTGTACCTGTCTTACCAAAGCACTCAATGCCTGAAAGCTTATAGGAGGTACCAGTTCCCTGGGTCATAACCGTTTGCAGAAGTTTGTTCATAACCCAAGCAGTACTCTCGCTGAGAGCCTCCTGCTTCGTACTGTCAGGATTCTTTTCAATGATTACATTACCCTTGCTGTCTTCAACTTTAAAATAACAATATGGTTCATAATAATTTCCGCCGTTACCGAAGGCAACATAACCTGAGGTCATATCGAGAACCGTTGCACCATTGGTTAATGAGCCGATGGCAAGAGGTCCGAAATCAACGTCACGAATGCTATCGGTAGTTGAAAGATGGAAATTTTCAGTCAGAAAACTGTATGAATAGTCAACGCCAATCATTACAAGGGTTCTTGCTGAAATTGTATTCAGTGAGTTTGCTAAGCCGTACTGCAAGGTAACATTGTTACCTGAATAGGTATGACCCTGGTTATATGGCCAAGGCTCACCCTCTACAGTCATAAACGGAGCATCCTTGATAATGGTTGACCAGTAAATATTTACATCATCATCCTCAAGACTCTTCTGCAAAGCAGGACCATATACGGCTAAAGGCTTGATTGAAGATCCGGGTGGACGGCGTGACTGACTGGCTCTGTTAAGGAGCATAGCACCCTTATTTTTACCGGTACCGCCGATAATACCCATTACACGACCCTGATAATTCATAATGCACATTGCACCCTGCACGGTTTCATCAGGCATTCTTCTGTAATTCTCATACACATCCTCTAATGCATCCTGAATATCAAAGTCAATTGCAGAGTAGATTTTCAGGCCGCCGCCATAAACAAGGTCATGTGCCTTCTTGCTGGTATAGCCCATTTTCTGCAAATCCTCCTGAACAGAGGTGATTACAAAGTCGACATAATAATTTGTGATATCATCATTGTCCTTTTTAGCGGATTGATCCTTTAACTGTGAGCCCTTGTAATTCTTACTGTTGGTAAAGACCATTTCATAGTTCTTTGCCTCTTCATACTGTGCCTCGTCAAGGAATCCGTTATCCTTATCCTTCATTGCAAAGAGAATATCAATCTGTCTTTCTCTATTCGCCTCAGGCTGATTAAGCGGATCGTATTTACTTGGGTACTGTGTTATGGCAGCAATGGATGCACATTCAGCTGCATTAAGATCTGACACATCCTTGCCAAAATACTTCTCCGCCGCTGTTTTTACACCATAACAGCCATTTGAAAGATAAATTGTATTCAAATAAGCTTCAAGAATTTGGTCTTTGCTGTAGTTGCGCTCCAAATTCAAGGCTCTTAAAATCTCATTAAACTTTCTGACATAAGTAACCTTATTATCATCTGTTAAATTCTTGATAAGCTGCTGTGTAATTGTAGAGCCGCCCTGATCGTTATTTTTTATGAAAACACCAATCGTACGTATCCAGTCAACACCGTGATGCTTATAAAATCTCTTGTCCTCGATTGCAACAAATGCCTTAGGCATATATTCGCTCATATCTTCAAGGTCAACCCAGATACGATTTTCTTCTCCGTGAAGACGTGTTATTTCAACAATGTCATCACCATCTGTACCATAGATAAAGGATGTCTGATTTTGTGACAGTGCCTCCTCCGTAAGATCAAATACCGGATCACCGTAGACAACGCTGTAGCCGTAAATTGCAATTACGGAAAAGCACACGATGCCTACAACACCGATAATCATAACCATACCTAAAAGCACTTTAAAAAATCTGCTGAAAAACTTTTGAGAAGGTGTCATTTGTTTTTTTGGAGATTTCTTTTTCTTCTTCGCTTTTTTTGCTGCAAGTTCCTTTTCGATCTCTCTGCCGCGCTGAATTTTTTTTGATTTTTTATCAGGCGCAGATACGTTATAAGAGGTTGGTAATTTATTAGAATTATCCTCACGATTCTTCTTGTCCTCGTCATAGGCTTTTGCAGAATTATTCATAAAGGATTCCAGCAAATCGTCATAATTATTTGAAGCCATACTATTACCTCCACAAGAATATCAGACTTATTATATTACAAAACTTGTAATAAATAAAGAGAAATTTTGTAAATATTTTAAATTAATGAATAAACTTTGCTCTGTTTTTACTGATACGAACCAATCTTTGTGTAACAATTATGTCATCATATGTCTTTTTTGCCCGAACAAAGGTCCAGAATTTTTTACCGCACTTGCTGCACTTTGATACACCTCTGAAGGTATTGTTGCCAAACACATAATCTTCGATAATATTTGCCTGCCCTGCACATAACGGGCAAACCAGCTCAACCTTGTCCAAATCAAAATCATCATACTTTTTTGTGTTAATAAAAAACGGCTTGTACACCAATCTTTCAAAAAAGTCCTTATCGCAATTGCAAATAAATTTATTAAATACTGCTTCATCAAAAACCTTTTTTATGCAATAGCTTGCAAGAAAGCAGTCCTCCAGAGCTCTGTGCAAATGATCTGTATCCGCCTCAATTTCAAACCTTTCAGCACAATTAAGCAAACTGATTTGGTTTCCGTCATTATCCTCAATAAAGCTCATACAGTAGCTCTGCGCATCTGCATATTTATGGATAAAGCTGATATGGGCAGAATTCATAAAACGCTTGAAATTATCAGCAAGCACATACAAATCACTTGTTGACCAGCTTAAAAAGACAGGCTCACCCTCACCGCACCATCTTGCAAAATTATGAAAGGCCTCCTCAAAAGGAGCACCATTTGCCTTAATCTCTTCCATAGTAATATGCGTGAGATTTTGAAATCTTGAGCCAAGCTTTTTTGATATTGCCGGCTTGATTAACTGCTTAAAGGTATCAATAACCTCAAAGCTGTCATTCAGCTTAATTGCACCTATTTCAATAATTTCATTGATGCCTTTATTCAATTTATAGTTATATGCGTTATTCCATTCTAAATCAAAAACTATATAATTCATAATTCTCCTACTCTGTGCAAAAAAAATAACCTTGCAAACGCAAGGTTACTTTCATTCATCTTATCCTATAAACAAAAAGATTAGGAATGCCGCAAGAACAACTACAAAGAAAGCAACAATTAACCACTTTGTAATTTTTTCCAGCTTTGCCTCGATAGTTCTGCCTCTTGACTTACCAAGAAATGTTTCAGCACCACCGGCAATTGCTCCTGAAAGATTCTGAGAGCGTCCCTCCTGCATAAGAACTACGATTGTTATAATGATAGACGCAACAATAAGAATTGCTCCAAACACATAATGATACCAGGACATATTAGTTCCTCCGTTATACTAAATTGCTATTGAATTATAGCACACTGCTTTTAATAATGCAAGAACTTTTTTTATGAATTAAAAAGTTAACTGCTCTGCTATATCTGCCTCACTGGGTAAAGCACCTGCGGCAGGAAGATTCTTAGCTCTGAATCTCCATTCCTTTTCGAATTCTCCATCAAAGTGAAGATGCATAGAAACAATCTTATGGGTTTTCTTCAGCTTCATTGCAGCAATGCCCTGTGTATCCTTAGTTGTCTTGGGTAATATGCCTGCAGTGTTTACCAGCAGCATTCTGCCGGATGATGAAGTAATTACAATATCTGTATCCTCTTTGATATACATTGCTGCAGCCAAAGGAGATTTGCCCGAATAGGCATTAATCAGTTTTTTTCTGTTTGTTTTTGTTGCATATGCGGAAATATCAACCTTGGCAAGCTTTCCGTTTTCAAAAACAAAAATCATATATCCGGTGTACTCACTCAGCACAGCCATATATATTACCTGCTCATTTTCAGCCATTTCCAGCTTAGACGCAACGAATTCTCCCAGCACAGAAGCCTTTGTGTCAACAAAATCATCAACCCTTGATTTATAAACCTGATGCTGATTGGTAAAGAAGAGCAGCTCGTCCTTATTTGAGCATTCAATTTCAGGGAGCATTTTGTCGCCCTCTTTTACTTTCTGCTCACCGCTCATACGAAGATTTGCTGTTTTTATCTTTTTCAGATAACCCTGCTCAGACATAAAGAGCGTAACGGGATAATCCGGTATTTCAATAATATCCTCTTCAACAGTATCATCCACTTCATAAAGCACTTCACTTTTTCTGCCGGTGTCGTACTTCTTAGAAACAGCTTCAAGCTCACTGATGATAATTTTCTTCATCTTATTCTTGCTGGCAAGCGTTGCCTCTAAAGCAGCAATATCTTCTTCAAGCTGTTCTATATCCTTTATTCTTTTTAAAATGTATTCTCTGTTCAAATGGCGCAATTTGATTTCAGCAACATATTCTGCCTGAATTTCATCAATTCCAAAGCCAATCATAAGGTTTGGAACAACGTCAGATTCACTTTCCGTCTCTCTGACAATTTTAATTGCCTTGTCAATATCCAGCAATATTTTTGAAAGTCCCTTCAATAAATGAAGCTGCTTTCTTTTTTTATCAAGATTAAAGGTAATTCTGCGTCTGATGCATTCTAATCTGAAATCAATCCACTCAAGCAAAATATTTCTGACGCCAAGCACCATCGGCCGGCCTTTTATCAGTACATTAAAGTTACAGCTGAAGGAATCCTGCAATGGTGTCATCTTATAGAGCTTCGCCATAAATTTGTCCGCATCAATGCCGCGCTTTAAATCAATTGTAATCTTTAAACCGGACAAATCTGTTTCGTCACGGATGTCGCTTATTTCCTTAATTTTACCGGTTTTAACCAGCTCAATAACCTTGTCAATAATTGCCTCGGAAGTGGTCGTGGGCGGAATTTGTGTGATATCAATACAATTAAATTTCTTATCATAACTGTATCGAGCCCTAACTTTTACGGAACCGCGTCCCGTCTCATAAATCTTATCAATCTCTGCCTTATCGTAAATAATAAATCCGCCGCCCACAAAATCAGGGGCAACTAAAGTATCGCTGACAATATGATCCGGATTTTTAATAAGTGCAATTGTAGTATCACAAATTTCTCCAAGATTAAAGGAGGAAATTGAGGATGCCATACCTGCAGCAATACCTGTTGTAACATTGCAAAGAATGGTCGGAAAGGTAACCGGCAGCAAGGTTGGCTCCTTCATTGTATTATCATAGTTATCTACAAAATCAACGGTATCAAGTTTAATATCATCAAAAAGCTCATGACAAATCGGCGCAAGCTTAGCTTCAGTATAACGTGAAGCGGCATACATCATATTTTTACTGTAGGCTTTACCGAAGTTTCCCTTAGACTCAACATAAGGATAAAGCAGGGATTCGTTGCCTCGGGACAAACGCACCATGGTTTCATAAATAGCAGCATCACCGTGGGGGTTCAGCTGCATAGTTCTTCCCACAATATTTGCACTCTTAATGGTTCCGCCCTGCAAAAGCCCCATATTATACATCGTATAAAGCAGCTTTCTGTGAGAGGGTTTAAGACCGTCAATCTGCGGAATAGCACGTGACAAAATAACACTCATTGCATAAGGCATAAAGTTACCGGTCAATGTATCTGTTATTACCTCGTCCTGAATTAAACCTGCACCTTTAATATGCACATTGTCAGCCAGTGGTTTATTATTTTGTTCTTCTGTCTCTTTTTTTCTTCTTGCCAAAATAATTCCCCCTTGTCTTAGCTGACATCTGCGGCATCAAGATAAAGATGTCCGTAATCTGCTATATATTCTTTTCTGCCCTCAAGATTATCACCAAGCATTAAATCAAAAATTTGCGAGGTTTTTTCTGCCTCGTCCGGTGTAACCTTAATCAGTCGTCTTGTTGCCGGGTTCATAGTGGTCAGTGCCATCATTTCAGCCTCATTCTCACCAAGACCCTTTGAACGCTGTACGGTATACTTTTCGTCACCGATTTCAGCCTTTATTTCGTCCATTTCCATTTCATTATAGGCAAAATAGGTTTGATCCTTGCAGGTAACCTCATAGAGAGGTGATTCGGCAATATAAACCTTTCCAGCTTCAATCAGCTTAGGCATAAGCCGATAAATCATTGTTAATATCAGTGTTCTGATATGAAAGCCGTCAACGTCGGCATCGGTACAAATCAGCACCTTTGACCAGCGAAGATTATCCATATCAAACAGCTGTAAATCCTTTGATGCCTTGCTTTTTACCTCAACACCGCATCCGAGAACCTTAATTAAATCAGTAATGATATCACTTTTAAAAATCTTGTCATAATCAGATTTTAAACAATTCAATATTTTACCGCGCACAGGTATAATAGCCTGAAAGTTAGCATCACGAGCCTGCTTACAAGCACCGAGAGCAGAGTCACCCTCAACGATAAAAACCTCGCGCTCATTAACATCCTTAGATCTGCAATCTACAAATTTTTGAATACGGTTGGTCATATCCATCTTTGACTGCAGAGAAGTCTTTAATGTTTTTCTTGTGTTTTCAGCCTTAACTCTGGCTCTCATATTAATCAAAACCTGATTCGATATCTTATCTGCATCAAGCTTATTTTCTATAAAATATACCTCAAGCTGCTTACGGAAAAAGTCATTCATTGCATCCTGAATGAACTTATTGGTAATCGCCTTTTTGGTTTGGTTTTCATAAGAGGTCTGAGTAGAAAAGGAGGACACAACAAAGATAATACAATCCTCAACATCCTGAATTGTAATCTGTCCGTCATTCTTAGCATACTTATTATTCGCTTTCAGATAAGCATTGATTTGATAAACGAATGCACTTCTGAAGGCTTTTTCAGGGGCACCGCCATGCTCCAGATAGCTTGAATTATGAAAATATTCTTTAAGCTGTGTCTTTAAGGAGAAGCACATTGCAGCCTTAATTTTCAGCTTATATTCAGGAAGGTCTTCTCTGTCTCTTCCCTTTCGTTCACATTCCCAGTACTGCGGATTGGTAAACGCCTTATCATCTGCAAGCTCCTTGACATAATCCATAATTCCATCATTATAGCAGAACTCATAGCTGTCAAATTTAGAAGCATTCACCTGATCTTTAAGAATAAATTTTATGCCATCGTTAACAATAGCTTGTCTTTTAATTGTTTCTTTAAAATAATCAAGAGGGATGTTTATATCTGTAAAAACATCCAAATCGGGCTTCCACCTGATACGTGTACCCGTGTCACGCTTATCATATTTTTCCTTTGTTAATCCGCCTACATTTTCGCCCTTTTCAAAATGCAGTGTATATTTGTAACCGCCTGTATGAACCTCTGCATCCATATATTCGGAGGCATACTGCGTAGCACATAAGCCAAGTCCGTTAAGACCTAAAGAATATTCATAATTCTCGCCGTCATTATCATATTTACCGCCGGCATACATTTCACAAAAGAGAAGTTCCCAGTTATACTTATCCTCGTTCTTATTATAATCAACAGGAATGCCACGACCAAAATCCTGCACTTCAACAGAACCGTCAAGAAATCTAGTAACTACAATTTTATTACCATAACCCTCACGGGCTTCGTCAATGGAGTTAGACATAATCTCAAATACAGCATGCTGGCAGCCCTCAAGTCCATCAGAGCCAAATATAACAGCCGGGCGCATACGAACACGCTCTGCACCCTTCAGAGATTTAATACTATCATTTCCATACTCTTTTTTCTTTGCCAATTTATTCCCTCCAATGTAGAAGTTCACATACTGTTTTATAATACAATATCTTGTATAAAAAGTCAAGAAATCATCAAAAAGACGGTAGCCATAGTATGCTACCGTCAAATATTTGACAAACAATTCTATTATTCGTCATTTTTATTGTTATTATCCGCAGAAGCCTCTGCTGAAATATCAGCATCGTCAGATTTTGTATCAGTGGTATTTTCATTAACACTATTATCGGTCTCATTCTCTGCGTCTGAATTGTCAATCGCATCAGCCGTTTCCTCAACAACCTCTTCAACATCCTCAATATAGCCCTTTTCCATCAAGGATATAAACTGCTCACCGCTGATTTTTTCACGATTCAAAAGTGTCTCTGCAACCAGCTCAAGTTTATCATAATGCTCTTTGAGAATGGACAAAGTCTTTTCATAAGCATTGCGCATCATCAGTTCAATCTCAGCATCTATTCTGGCAGAAACAGCCTCACTGTAATTATTAACATGACCGTAGTCCCTGCCGAGGAAAACCTCGTTGCTGTCATCACTGTAAACAACAGGACCTATGGCATCGCTCATACCATATTTAGCAACCATATCTCTGCATATTTCGGAGGCTCTTTGTAAATCGTTTGACGCACCGGTTGAAATATCATCAAGGGCTACTGCCTCAGCAACACGGCCGCCCAATAGAGATATCAGATTATTAAGCATCTGTCCCTTAGAATTATAGTTCTCCTCCTGCGGCGTGTACCAAGTATATCCGCCGGCACCGAGACCGCGCGGTATAATGGATATCTCTCTGACAGGGTCATGGTCATCTGCATAATAGGATGCAACTGCGTGTCCTGCCTCGTGATATGCAGTAAGCTTCTTTGCTTTCTCTGTATATTTGTGAGATTTCTTTTCTGTACCAATCTCAACTCTTGTTGTAGCATCAACGATTTCTGTCATTGTGATTGCCTTTTTCTTGCGCCTTGCCGCAAGAAGCGCAGCCTCATTTAACAGATTTTCAAGGTCAGCTCCTGTAAATCCGATTGTGTCCTTCGCAACCTCTCGTAAATCAACATCAGGTGCTAAAGGCTTATTCTTAGAATGAACCTTTAAAATGTCTTCTCTGCCCTGCGTGTCAGGTCTGTTTACAGTAATTTGTCTGTCAAATCTGCCCGGTCTCAAAAGTGCAGGGTCAAGAACGTCAGGTCTGTTGGTGGCTGCAATTACGATAATACCGCTGTTTGTACCAAAGCCATCCATTTCAACAAGCAGCTGATTCAGTGTCTGCTCACGCTCGTCATTCCCGTTGCCGGTGCCGGCGCCTCTGTGTCTGCCTACCGCATCAATCTCATCAATAAATACAATACAAGGGGCTTTCTTTTGTGCCTGGTCAAACAAATCACGAACACGTGAAGCACCTACACCCACATACATTTCCACGAAGTCAGAACCTGAAATGGATAAAAACGGAGCACCTGCCTCGCCTGCAACTGCACGTGCCAGCAAGGTTTTACCTGTACCCGGAGGTCCTACCAAAAGAACACCCTTAGGTATTCTGGCGCCAAGGCTTGTAAACTTATCCCCATCCTTCAAAAATTCAACAAGCTCTTCCAGCTCTTCCTTTTCTTCGTCACAGCCGGCAACATCACTGAAGGTGGTTTTACGCTTTTCATCATCAACAAGCATCTTCGCACGAATTTTACCGAAGCCAAGCGTTCTGTTGGTTTCATTGCTCATAGCACCGCTCATCTTTTTAAACAGATAAACAGATATAAATGCCAATACACCAATCATAAGCAGTGTCGGAAGCATACTCAGCAGCCAGGAATTTGACGCACCCTTTTTATAATCATAGGTGATTTGCTTATCGGGATTGTTGCTGTTATATTCTTTTACATCATCTCTGATATCATCCAGAAAATAAGAAACACTTGGCACTGAATATTTATTTTCCTTATCCGGCTCTGCAAATGTTTTATAAGTAAGATTGCCGCTTGATAAATCAAGAGAAAAATCAGAAACCTCGCTATTCTTAAACATTGCAACGATTTCAGAATACTTGGTATCAACCTTAGTCTGCTGATTTGCAACAAAGACAATTGACACAATCAGTGCAACCGGAATAAGCAAATAAAGTAAAATTGATTTCCAGTTTTTTGCCATATTATTCATTCATTAATCCTCCAAAGGAAATTGTATAATTAAAACCCTTTTCGTATTTTTGTCTGTTTTAACACGTTCATTAATAGCATAGCCGGCAATACCTATAATACCGTCACTATCGCATATTACAGGAATATTGTTTCTTTTTTCAATCGGAATTCTCAACTCGTTGAAAAACTTTTTCAGCGGCTTGGTGCAGTTCCGATTAGCAGGAGAAATTGTATCACCTGACTGCTTTGACCTTACAGTAATTTCGCCGACTATTTTATCATAGTCACAGTAAAAATCAACATTATCCTTAATAAATTCACCAATATTTAAAATTTTAGTAACAAATTTAAATTCTATATTATCACAAGCATTATCGCTGCCGAAGCATGCATATCTCAAGTATTTGCCATTGGAGACAGCAAAATGATTTTCTCTAATCTGGCATTTGCCGTTTCTGCAGATTAATTTTATAACCTCGTTTAAATGCAGTCTGTCAAGATGGATACCGAAGCCCGAAAAATACTTTAATATTATCCGCTTTTGAAGAGCAATATCACAATTTATCAATCTGCTTTTTAACAGCTGACTGTCAATACAAATTTCATTATAACAGTCCTCTGCACAAGCATTAATAAAATTATAGTCCTCAGTTGCATCAGCAATAAATTTGCTAACAGCACTTTCAAATTCAGGATATTGCTTTTGAAAAGCAGGAACAAGCTGATTTCTTACATAATTTCTGGAATAATCGTCAGAGCAGTTTGTACTGTCAACACGATACGCAATATGATTGGTATCACAATAATTCCTGATATCGTCTGAATTTATTTCTATTAACGGTCTGATAATTTTACCTCTGACAGGAGGTATACCGCAGACACCTTTTAAGCCTGTACCGCGTGCAAGGCGCATAAGCAAGGTTTCAATATTATCCGAAAGGTTATGGGCAGTAGCAATTTTATCACAGGAAATTGAATTGAAAAATTCATATCTCTTTTTTCTTGAATACTCCTCAACGCCCATAGAATGGTTATGAGCCTCCCCAACAGCATCAATGGATAATTGATGAAACGCTATACCATTACCCTCACAAAAGTCTTTAACAAAGGCAGCATCGTCAACGGATTCCTGCCCTCTGATACCATGCTCAATATGGGCTGCTATTAAATGCAGATTCATACTGTCTTTAATATGAATTAAATAATGAAGCAGCAGCATGGAGTCTGCACCGCCTGAAACACCCACAACAACGGTATCATTTTGAGAAAGCATATTATATTTTTTTATCGTATTTGAAATTCTATTATTCATAATAAGATTTATCAATAGATCTGAATCTTGTAAATTCCTTATCAAAGGTTAACTCAATTGAACCTACAGCACCATGACGATTTTTTGCAACAATAAGCTCAGTCTTATTGGCATCAATCTCATCCTGCTTATCTTCAGAAACATCGTTTCTGTAATAATCCTCACGATAAAGGAACAACACGATATCCGCATCCTGCTCAATTGAACCTGATTCACGTAAATCTGCAAGCTGCGGCTTATGATTCTTGCCATGACCCTCTGTTCCACGAGACAGCTGTGCACAGCAAATGACAGGAATATTCAAGTCCTTTGCCATCATTTTCAGATTTCGTGTTATTTCAGATACCTCTTGCACACGATTTTCTTTTTTTGTTGCAGATGAAATCAGACCCAAATAGTCGATAATAATGCAGTCAACATTTCTCAGCTTTCTGATTTTTGACTTGATTTCAGGAACTGTAATTGAGGAGGTATCATCAAGATAAAGCTCCACATCATTAAACTGACCTGCAGCATTACCTAAACGCACCCATTCCTCATTTGTAAGCTCACCGGTTTTAAGCTTTTGAGATTCAACACCGGCCTGCGCAGAAAGCAGTCTTTCACCAAGCTGTTCCTTTGTCATCTCAAGACTGAATACAATGCACTTTTTGCGTGCGTTCATTGAAATATTCTGTGCAAGATTCAAAGCAAAGCTGGTCTTACCCATAGCCGGACGTGCACCGATAAGAATTAAATCAGATTTATTAAGACCGGTTATGTACTTATCAAGCATTCCAAAGCCTGATGGTATGCCCTTATATTTATCCTTATCCTCACCTGTAATCTGATTCAGGCGCTGATAAACGTCATTAATGATAACCTCGCTGAGCTTCGTCGGGTCATTTTTTTCTCTGCCTTGGCGAATGCCGTAAATCATTTGTTCGGCTCTGTCAAGAATGATAGAAGCATCCGTCTCCCCCGCAGTTGCCAAATCAATAATATCCGATGACACTGTAACAAGTGAACGAAGATAATACTGCTCCTTAACAATTTTTACATAATACTCAATATTAGCTGTTGAAGGTACACTCTGGGCAAGCTGCATAAGATAATCCCTGCCGCCGGCTGTATCATACAGCCCCTCCTTAACAAGAGCATCCGCAATAATGACAGGGTCAATACTTTTAGACTGTGCATTCAGCAAGCTCATTGCACCGAAAATTGCCTTATGATGCGGCAAATAAAATGCATCGGTTGACAGCTCTGCAGCAGCCTCCATACAGCTTGGCTCTATTAAAATTGAACCCAAAACAGATTGCTCTGCTTCAAGGTTAAAGGGCATAACAACTCCATTCGCTAATTTTGGGTCTGCCATAATTTAAGCCTCCGAAACCTGAACAAATACTTTAGCTGTGATACCCTGATATACCTTAATTTCTGCCTCAACTGTACCAAATGCTTTAATATCTGTCATTATTATCTTTCTTTTATCTATATCAATTCCAAGGTCGCTCTTTATCTGCTTAGCAACATCCTTTGAAGTAACAGAACCAAAAAGCTTGCCGTTCGCTCCTGCCTTAGCCTGCAGCTTAAAGGTTTTTCCTGAAAGCTCGTCAGCTGTCTTTTGAGCAGCCTTAATTTCCTCTGCCTTATGAAATTTCTTAGCAGATTCCTTATTATTAAAATCATTCATTGCCGAAGCATTCGCCTCAATCGCTAAGCCCTTCGGGAACAAAAAGTTCCTTGCATATCCATCTGATGCGTTAACCAAATCACCTTTTTTTCCAAGGCTTTTAACATCCTGCTGTAATATAACCTTCATAATATTATCTCCTATATTTCCATCAAAATCGGAAGAACCATCGGACTCCGCTTTGTTTTATCATACATTAATTTAGAAATTTCGTCTTTAAGACTCGTTTTAACCTTGTTCCAGTCGTGATGTCTGCTGTCATAGGTTTCTTCAATTACATCCACTGCCAGCTCTTTGGCACGCTTCATAAGCTCTTCGTTTTCTTTAACGAATACAAAACCGCGTGAAACAATATCAGGACCGCTGACAACATAACCACTGGAACTGTCGAGCGTTGCGACAATGATAATGATACCATCCTTTGACAGATGCTTTCTTTCGTTAAGAACGATATTGCCCACATCGCCGACACCGATACCGTCAACATAGACCTCACCGGCAATCACCTTAGGAAGCTGTTTTATTCCGTCAGCACTGATTTCTATTTTATTACCGATATCACTAATATATATGTTTGACTTATCAATACCTACAGCTTCAGCAAGACCTGCATGCTTTTGCAAATGCTTCTGCTCACCATGAACCGGAATAAAGAACTTTGGATTAATTATGCCAAGCATCAGCTTCAGCTCCTCCTGACAGGCATGACCGGAGGCATGAACATCATACATCTTTTCATAAATGACCTCTACACCACGCTTCATAAGCTCATTTACAACATTGCCTACCATTTTTTCATTGCCGGGTATAGGGGTTGCAGAAATGATAACATAGTCATTTGGTGTAAGACTGACCTTTCTGTGCTCGCCATAAGCCATCTTCGTCAATGCAGACATTGGCTCACCCTGAGAGCCTGTAGTAATAATTACCAGCTTGTCATCAGGATAATTTTTGATTGTACCGATATCAATCAATATGCCCCGAGGCACATTCAGATAGCCAAGCTCTGAACCAACGCTAACGAGATTTTCAAGGCTTCTGCCAATTACTGCAACCTTTCTGCCTCGTGATGCCGCAACATCTATAATCTGCTGCACTCTGTGAATATTAGATGCAAAGGTGGCAACAACAATTCTTTTGCTTTTAGCCTTTCTAAACAGCAGTTCAAAAGAGTCTCCTACCATTCTTTCACTTGAAGAAAATCCGGGACGCTCTGCATTTGTTGAATCAGACAGCAAAGCGAGAACACCTCTCCTGCCGTATTCGGCAAATCTGGGCAAATCAATCATATCACCGTCAACCGAGGTAGTGTCAATCTTGAAGTCACCGGTCTGAATAATTGTACCAGCAGGACAGCGAATTGCCAAGCCCACAGCATCAGGAATTGAGTGATTAACATGGATCAGCTCAATATTAAACGCACCGAGTGTTATATTATCTCTTGGTTTTAACTCAACAAGCTTTGCCCTCTTCAGCAATCCATGCTCCTCCAGCTTGCCCTTAATCAAACCGATTGTCAGCTTTGTAGCGTAAATAGGAATATTAACTTTCTTTAAAAGATAAGCAATACCGCCGATATGATCCTCATGACCATGGGTTACAATAACACCCTTGATTTTATCTGTATTATTTTCTACATAAGTAAAATCCGGAATTACGAGATCAACACCCGGTAAATCCGCATCAGGAAAAGCCAATCCGCAATCGACAATAAACATATCATTCTTATATTCATAAAGCGTCATATTTTTGCCGATTTCATTCATACCGCCTAAAAAAGCAATACGAACAGACTCCTTAGCCTTAGGCGGCTGAAGAGCTTTCTTCTTTGGGGCTCTGCGATAAGTTACATAACGCTTATTGGAATTCCGCTTTCCGCCGGCGTTCTTATTGCTTTGCCTATTTTGATTTGTCATTAAATAACCTCCATATCATTATTTTTCCGTTGCAAACAAATTATATCTATAGTAAACTATTATTTCCCTCTTGTCAAGCTATGTTCATGCATAGTATCTAAAATATACACTGCGCGCATATTGATGCCTACATATTGATTATTGCCAAAAATAGTGGTAAAATATTACTCAAATTCAAATTAACTTGAGGTAATTATGAAAAAAATTGAAATCTATACTGACGGTGCCTGCAGCGGCAATCCGGGAAAAGGCGGATGGGGTGCTGTTCTTGTTTATAACAGTAATGAAAAAGAATTATCAGGCGGTGAACAGGAAACCACCAATAACCGAATGGAGCTTACTGCGGTTATTGAAGCATTGTGCGCCCTCAAAGAGCCCTGTGAAGTGACACTTACCACAGATTCAAAATACGTGTGCGATGCAATTAACAAGGGCTGGGTGTACGGCTGGAAGAAAAACAACTGGCGCAAATCAGATAAAAAGCCTGCCCTTAATGTTGACTTATGGGAAAAGCTGCTGCCGCTGCTTCAAACACATAAGGTAACATTTTGCTGGGTAAAGGGGCATAACGGTCATCCCTATAATGAGAGATGTGACAAGCTGGCTGTCAGTTACTATCTGAATAATTAAATATATCATTCATATCTATATAACCAATACCTATACCAAGTTTTCCGCCCTTCAGCATATGTGCCTTTGCCCTGCGCTGAAGAGATGTGTTTTCTTGGTATTTTTGTTTATTCAGGCATCTGTGTCCGTAAATTCGTTCAATGGCCTGTGCATCCTCACCAACGGAGTATGCTATATGAAACAGAGAGGCAAACTGAATAATATTGCTGTTGGAATCCATAAACAGTTTATTGCCCTCATATAAAAGCCAGCTTTCACAGAAGAAGCATTTATATTTAAATGCAGGAAAATACTTTTCAAAAAAATCCACTGCCATATTTATTGAATGAATACAATCCTTATAAATCAGCTTCTCACCCTGCGGAATATGAACGTAAATTATATTATCACCATAGCTGAAAGGAAGCTTGCTGTAATTCAGTGTTCTGTTTTTACAAGTCAGCATTTGAAACTGGAGACGGCCGATTTTAAATAAATTGACGGATATATGATTTTTAATCCAGTTATAATTTTTCAAACCGTTATTATTGTTGTTTTCACACCAAATTCTGATATCATCAAGGGTATCATATAATATGTCATCACAAATTCCGAGTGCCTCGTATTTTTCTTTTGTTCTGCCTGCACATTCAATCATTACCGCCAGCGTCAAAAGAGGATTTTTATTTTTTAAGCAGCTGAAATTACCTTTACTGCATTTATAGGCAAGGTATAATATTTTGACCTTGTCCGTTTGGGCAAGGTCACCTATTTTTTGCTTTAAGTTTTTATCAAGATTAAGCGTATTAATTAAATCCAGCATATCACGATTCTGCCTTATCGGCATCCTTTGATGTAGTCTTTGTCTTTTCTTTTTTAGCCTCGGTTATCTTGGCTGCTGTTGTTTCATACTTTGATTCCAGTCCCGATGATACAATATGCGTTATTTCATAATCAACACCATACTGCGAAAGCAGGGAAAGCACTTCCAAATTCAGGAAGTTACTGTCTGCATTCTCATCCTCAATAACAAATTTAGCACCCGGGTCAAGATATTTGATTTCCTTCTCTAAGCCTTGAAGTCCGTCAACCTCTCTGCCCTCAAAGAATATATATGTCGTTTTTATGGTTATAACACCTTTAAATTTATTTTCCGCTTCAGTGGTATATGTGCGTTCCACTTTCGTTGTCGGCTCCTGCTTATTCAGCGGCAGCACACCACTGTATACGAGGGCGCCTATAATTGCAGCAGCAACCGCAAGCAGAGCGATAATAACCCATACCCCGCCATGACTCTTTTTCTCTTTTCTAAAACGATGACGTTCAAGGGTAGGCATATCCTCAGACTCGTCATCTATATGCGTTGCACTCATATCAATATCCGATGCAGTCTCCTGATAAGATGCATCATCCTTTTTATGTACGACTAACGGGCTGTCCAGTCTTTCTTCTTTGATTTCTTCATCCATATAATAATACCTCAAATAAATTTGCTATTATTTTAGCACAATTGTCACCAATTTTCAATAAGTATTGAATTTATAATATTTAATTGATATAATCATATTATAATAGAACTGGAGGTTGCTATGAAAATATTATCTTTTGACATAGGCGGAACAAATATTAAATACGCACTGTGTAATGAAAATTTTGTTATCAGTGATAAGCACACGATAGACACAGAAGCACATAAGGGCGGTCAGGAGCTTGTTAATAAGATTATATCTATCATTGAGCAGTATGATAATATTGACAGAGTTGCAATTTCCACAGCCGGTCAGGTTGACAGCGATAACGGAATTGTTGTATATTCCACTGGAAACATTCCCTACTATACAGGTATGATGGTGAAGAAAATCATTGAGAATAAAACGAAAATACCTACATTCGTTGAAAATGATGTAAACGCATTCGCACTTGGTGAAGCGGAATTCGGCGCCGGCAAAGACAAACAAAACTTTCTTGCACTCACCTATGGCACAGGAATCGGAGGTGCCTTGTTTTTAGACGGAAAGCTGTATAAGGGTATGGGTTCATCTGCAGGAGAATTCGGGCATATGATTACTCACGCAGGAGGAAAGGAATGCACCTGCGGCGGTGAGGGCTGTTATGAATGCTATGCATCAACCAAGGCTCTTTTGGAAGCCGTTAACAACAGAAATAAAACGCATTTAAATGCATTTGAAATCTTTGAAAAGGATAATTTTGAAAAGCCCGAAATCCGTTCTGTAATTGACAAATGGATTGACGAGCTGATCGTCGGTTTAATCAACATTATTTATATATTCAATCCTCCGCTTATTATTCTCGGCGGCGGTATTATGAATGAGGATTACATCATTGAGCTCATTGACAGAAAAATCTATAATCTTTTAATGGATAATTTTAAGGATGTAAATATTGTCAGATCAAAGCTGGGCTCTGATGCTGCGCTGCTGGGTGTGGCCTCCAAAGCGGCTGAATTAAAAGACTTTGAATAAAATGATGAAAGCTAGTTGAAATCAATCAACTAGCTTTTTTTAATGATTTTAAATATGCCTTTAATTCATCGCGAATTCTATATGACTCTCTTGCCTTCTGAATGGTTTTATTATGTACAAAGGTGTCCAAGGCTTTACGCTCGATAATTGGGAGCACCTTTGCCTCATATTTTGCCAAAGCAGTTGCCAGAGCCCAGGCTATTGCCATATTAATATAATATTCCTCACGATGTATGGATGTCAGGATATCTAAAGTTTTATCAATATAGGTATCTGTTAAAAAATAATTCATAAGCATTACGACAAGGAAACGCACCTCATATTCACTGCCATTTTGATATCGGTTAACAAAATCCCACATCTCATTCTGATACTTCTTCGTGAATTTTAAGGTTGAGCAAACACAGTCGCAGATTGCCCAGTTATCAATAAGGGGTACGAATTTTTCAAGCCTAGAAATATATTCAGCTATTTCGCATTTGCTGTAACCAATTGCCATTCCCTGCACCATGATCTCTTCGTAATATTTCGGTACAATTTCAGCATTCTCTTTCGCGGCACGTTTTGCAATATCTCTGATAACAGGTATTCTTACTCCTATAAAATATTCTTTGTCAACATTAGGAATCAGCTTTGCGTGAAAATCTCTGTATTTTAAATCTTGACTGTCAAATAATTCCTGTCTTACATTCATTCCAAATACTCCTCCAAATCACACAGTCTTTCGTCATCGACCTTGACTAAATTTTCCTTTATATCACAGTTTATTTTAAATGTATTAATCAGCTTAGGATTTCTTACTTCTACAATGTTATCCTCTCTGATTTTTACAATATTCACAATGCCCCCAAGAGAATCAACAAAGCTGTTTAACCCAGAGGGTATATAGACATTAAAGCTGTCTGTTATACCAAATCTTAAACAAACATATTTTGATACAAAAAATCCTATGGCAGTGAAAACAATCCCGCCGACCAAAAGGTAAATGGGCTTAGACAAATTGAGTATCAGCTCAATAATACCGCCGTCAACAAAATAGCCTGCCCGTAAGTCAAGAATATTTGATACCAGATAGCATAATGCAGATATTATGATAAATGCGATACTGAGGAATTGACTTTCAAGCAGCATAAATAAAAGTGCAAATCTAAAATCACCGCTGACGATGGCACAGACAAATACGATAATCAGCGTTGTACGCTGCGCGCCCTTAATCTCATCAGCAAGGGACAAGCATATACCCGCAAGCACAAACAGCTGATAAAAATGCCCGGAAAGATATGCAGACAGCCATTTGCCGTCATAGCCGTTATCAAACAAATCCTTAATACCTGTTACCAAATTATTATCAATAACCGCTGTACCGCCATAGCTGCGGTATGCAAATAAATCTTCAAAGGACTGAACGGTGATTGTATTAAATAAGGAATTAATACCTCCGTATATTGTAGCGGAAGCATTGCTGAACCGACTTATTTTTTCTGCAAGCAGCATCAAAAAATTGTTGATATAATCCTGAATGCCGAAAATAATCAATCCCAGCATAACTGCAATTACAATCACGGAAATACAGCTCAGATATTTATTGAAATGATTATATATCCAACAGGCACCGCAGGCAAAAAGAATTGCAAATAATATAGAAACCGTATCCTGATACAGCACCGAAATTACAGCAAGGGAAAGAACAGACCAAAAAGCTTTATAGCTTCTGTTTTCCGAAATAAAGTGCAGTGATATAAAATAAACGAAAACATATGGCATTAACCCTGTCAGCAGGTCTGAAACATTATCAAGGATATATAAATTATCTGCCCTGGAATATGCACTTATTATGCTGATTATTTCAGTAAATACAATTATCAATGAGCAAATCATAATGGGCAGAGATATTGAATTTTGAATTTTATTAAAAATTTTATAAGCTCTCATATTTTGATTATTGTCAAAACGGAGAGCTTACATTCATTTATTTACACAAATTAACTTTCAAAGCAAAAGTCTTTCTTCATTTTCATACTATGGCAATCATCACTGCCCACCACAATGTGATCGTAAAGAGAAACACCAAGTGAGTCTAAAGTGTATCGGAATTTTATGGTAAAATTAACATCATTTGCAGATGGAGCAGCAGTTCCATCCGGATGATTGTGTGTCAGCAGTACAGATGCAGCATTATCCTTAGTGACTAATGTAACCACCCTTTTCATATCAACGTTTGTAGAATTTACAGTTCCGCTGCCAATCTTATAATCACCGATAACCTCTCTCTTGTTGTTTATAGTTACCATATAAACAAGTTCCTTTGTTTGATTATAAAATAAATTTTTACAATAATCACAAGCATCTGAAAACTTAGCAAGAGAGGTTTTTTCAACATTTCTGTTTTTCACAAT
>JAMPGU010000059.1 GCA_023663865.1 Clostridium sp. | reverse complement strand
CCAAAAAGCCTATCCTTCTCTAATCAAGAATAGGCTTTTTCTACAGGCTGAACTGACCTCTCGAATAATGAGAGGTCAGTTTTTCTTTTGTATTCTTTTTATTTATTCAAACACGAATTCATTATTGCAGTAATCAACCCTGCATACCTTGCCCAGCTTATTTTCCAATATAAGCTCACTCAGTTTATCCTCAATCTGTGTTTGAATTGCACGTCTCAGGGGTCTTGCACCATACACCTTATCAAAGCCTGCATCTGCAATGTGGCTGATTGCTTCATCAGTAAAGCTTACCTCTGTGCCCAAATCTGCCAGCTGCTTTTTCAGTGCACGGAGCATACGCCTTGCAATTTCCTCTATATCAGATTTCTCCAGCTGATTAAATACAACAATCTCGTCAATTCTGTTTAAGAATTCAGGCTTAAAGGTGGATTTCAGTTCCGCCATAACAAGCTGTTCAATATTCCTGTTATCATTCATCGCTTCACCACCGAAGCCCAGTGACAGCTTGTTGTCTGTAATCTTAGACGCTCCCACATTTGACGTCATAATTATAACCGAATTTTTGAAGCTGACCCTTCTGCCCTGAGAATCCGTAAGCACACCATCCTCAAGAATTTGCAGCAGCATATTAAACACATCCGGATGCGCCTTTTCTATCTCGTCAAACAGAACAACGGAATATGGCTTTCTTCTGATTTTTTCTGTCAGCTGTCCGCCCTCGTCAAAGCCCACATAACCCGGAGGCGAGCCGATAAGCTTAGATACCGTATGCTTTTCCATATACTCACTCATATCAAGCTTGATGATTGCATCCTCATCACCGAACATCGTCTCGGCAAGTGTTTTGCAAAGCTCGGTTTTGCCTACACCGGTAGGACCTAAAAAGATAAACGAACCAATGGGTCTCTTGGGATTTTTCAAGCCTGCTCTGCCGCGGCGAATGGCTCTAGCAACACTTGACACTGCCTTATCCTGACCCACAATTCTTTCGTGAAGAATTTCCTCCAGCTTCAGCAGTCTTTCACTTTCTTCCTTGGTAATCTGATTGGCAGGAATACCCGTCCAAGAGGATACAACCGTTGCAATATCCTCCGTTGTAATTTCTTTTATTTGATGACTGGAAATATTTTTCCATTTATCCTTTTCGTCATCAAGAAGGGTTTTGAGGCTTTTTTCCTTATCTCTGATTTCGGCAGCCAGCTCAAAATTCTGATCTCTTACTGCTGACGCCTTTTCCTCCTGCAGAGATTTTAATTCCTGCTCCATTGCCTTTAGATTTTCAGGCATTGTATACGCTTTCAGTCTTACTCTTGAGGCCGCCTCGTCCACAAGGTCAATCGCCTTATCGGGAAGATATCTGTCAGCAATATATCTGGCTGACATTTTTACTGCATTAACAATTGCCTCATCACTGATTTTTACCTTATGATGCGCCTCGTATTTGTCGCGGATGCCCTTTAAGATTTCTACTGCTTCCTCCTCGGTAGGCTCTCCTACCGTAACAGGCTGAAAACGACGTTCCAGTGCCGCATCCTTTTCAATATTTTTTCTGTATTCATCAATGGTTGTTGCACCGATAACCTGAATATCTCCGCGTGCCAGAGAGGGCTTGAGAATATTCGCTGCATCTGTTGCACCCTCGGCTGCACCTGCACCCATAATTGTATGCACCTCATCAATGAACAAAATAACATCCTTTGCGTCTCTTACCTCGTCCATTGCTTTTTTTATACGTTCCTCAAAATCACCTCTGTACTTTGTTCCGGCAACCATTGAGGTTAGGTCAAGTGCCACAATTTTTTTACCGGAAAGCAGCTCCGGCACCTCTTCCCTTACAATCTTTAGTGCTAAGCCCTCAGCTATAGCAGTTTTACCAACACCCGGCTCACCAATCAGGCAGGGATTATTTTTTGTTCTTCTGGACAAAATCTGAATAACACGCTGAATTTCTTCCTCTCTGCCGATGACAGGATCAATTTTGCCCTCCTTGGCAACGGCCGTTAAATCCTTGCCAAACTCATCAAGGGTTGGGGTTTTGGACTTTCCGCCTTTACTGCGTCTGCCGTTTTCATCCCTCGCCGAGCCTGTTCGGCCTACGGATTGCACCACCTGTTCAAAAAGCTGCTGCTCATCAATACCCATAGAGTTAATAAACTTTACTGCATAGGAGTCACTCTCCTGCAAAAGTGCAAGCAGCAAATGCTCTGTATCAACAAAGCTGTGCATCATACCTCTAGCAATCTGAAATGCAGTATCAAGCACTCTTTTGCTCCTTGGGGTAAAATCATCCGGGGTCAGCCGTGTTTTATTGCCGATGCCGATATTTTTTTTGATAAAGTTTTCAATATCATCCGCGGTAATTCCCTTACTGTCCAAAACGGAATATGCGGCACCTGCCTCTTCCTTAATCAGTGCAAGCATAATATGCTCACTGCCGATATAATTGTGACCGAAATTTTCTGCCGCTTTAATTGCGAGGTTCAGCACCTCATTGGACCTTTGTGTAAAATAATTAAATCTATACATAGTTATACCTCCAAAGCTACAGGAATAACCATATTATAACTATATTATTCCTATACCAGCTTTTCTCTAATATATTGTGCGCGAAGTCTGTTGGCTTCGTCCTGTGTCAGCCGATTTTCTGCCCCTGCCATAATGGTGGCAGTGCCTAATGTGTACAGCATGCTGTCAATCACATGGAAGCTTTTACTGTCATTATTGTCAAAAAGGGATAATGCAATACCCAGTCTTGCAAAGGAAATCAGGCTGTAAAATTCCTTGACATTCAATTGCCTTGCCATTTTAAGTGTGCCCATGGCTCTGAATATTTTATCCTCCAAGTCACTGCTCATCAGGAACTCCCGTCTGCACACCTTCTCCTGCTTTTCAATTTGGTCGATTATACCGACTAAATTTTCAATTGCACTTTTTTCTGTAATGCCGAGACTGATATCATTCGCCAGCTCATAAAAGCACCCGTCACCGAATACACTCTTTACAGAAAAGCCCAGCTTACCCATCATATTTCTGAGCGCACCGAGCATACCCTTTTGACAAATCGCAGGAAGATGAAGCAAAACAGATGCCTTCATTCCCGTGCCGAGATGCATTGGGTTTGATGTTAAAAAGCCTAATCTTTCATCAAATGCAATATTCAGACTTTTGATAAATATATCATCCAGTGCATTTGCTTTGCTGTAGACAGATGTTAAATCATTTCCGGCTTCTCTTACCGTCAGGCAGATATGATTTTCTTCACAAAGCATTATGGAAATGCTCTCGTCTTTGGAAATCAGTACTGCACTATATTGACTGGATTTTGCCAGCTGGGTACTTATAATGCCCTTTTCCGCCAGTGAAATTTTTTCAATTTCATCAAGCTTATCAAGCTCAACCAAATCAAATTCACCGGCAAAGCTGGAGTTTTGAATGGATGCAAATATTTTTTTACAGGCAGCCCGCCTCATTTCATTTGTCATTCTGTTCGGAAACGGAATTCCCTTAATATTTCTGACAAGCTTTATTTTTGATGACAGAACAACGTCACTGTTCTTGCCCTGCACACTATACCATTTATTCATTGCTATCCTCCGACATTTCGTTAATCTTGTCTCTCAGTACAGCCGCATCCTCAAACCGCTGTTCCTTAATGGCATCCTTGAGCTGCTGCTTCAGTCTTTCCATCTCGCTGATTTCAGGTGCTGCCTTTTCCGCTGTATTATCCTCGCTGTAGGATACAAATTTACCTATATGATGTGTTTTTCCGTGTATTCTTTTAATTGACGGCTCCAGCTTATCACTGAATTTATCATAGCATTCACTGCATCCGATATGACCTGATTTTACAATATCGTCAAAGGATGAACCGCAGGTACTGCATCTTTCAATGCCTGCCAGTGAATTCATTGCCGCCACGCCTGCACCCAGGAAATTTCCAAGAAAGCTGTCGCCGAAAAGACCCGACATACCGGGCATTTTGAAATCCTCCATAACACCCAACTCCTTCGCGCATTTGCTGCACAGGTGCATTTCCTCTCTTTGACCATTGATATTTTTTTGAATATGTGTTGTTGCTTCATTTTGGTTACAATGTTGACATAGCATAATGATTACCTCCTCGTATAATAAAGTAGTAGTTATTATTGTGCCTCGTATAATAAAGTAGTAGTTATTATTGTGCCTCTCCAAGCACATATGCTACA
>JAMPGU010000058.1 GCA_023663865.1 Clostridium sp. | reverse complement strand
TAGCTGAAAAGATGATGATTTTAAGCAACACTGCGTTATGACACCTCAGCTTTATCACCGCTGTTTCGCTTTTTGCAGGAAAGTCATTGATTTTTCATTTGCAATTTGCTATATTTATTTTAGGTAAGATAATATTTTTGATTCATCAATACAAGAAAAATCTTGGCAGGTATATAGTTATGTTTCATTTGCATTTTAGTAAAAAAGTTAAGACGTTTATTGTTGCCATCCTATGCTTAATTTTTGCTGGCTGCTTGGCTTGTGTCTGTCTGTTCTTTTCATCAACGATTGATGACCTTGAAGGCTTTTGCCAAGAAAATTCTTTTAGAAACGCAACGAAATTTGACATTGAATCAACCAGTGATTTAAGCGGATATATTTTTGCAGTGTCACAAAATGGTGACGAAAGTCAAGGGCAGGAATTATTTGTGTTCAGAGAGAAAAGCTTTGGTATTGTCAAGAATACAGATAGATTTGTGTTAGAATATCAGTCAGATAAGAATGCGAGTGCTGATGTAGGCTCATATATGTTTAAACCATATGTAAATGATAAAAAATCTGATGAAAATTATTTGGTATTTTATTCAGATAACAGCATAGGGGCTGTGCAGGCTAAGCTCATAACATCATATAACGAAAACGGGAAAGATATAGAAACGAAGGTTAACTATTCCTTAACGCCGACACGGTCATTTATATGTGTAAGCACTCCGTTAAAGCCTATGGAGCAGATTGAAAGTGCGTGTTTTGAGAATATGGATTCTAAAGTCGTTTTTACATATTAAAGCATAAAATATCATAAATGCATACAGCGGTGAGACTTTTCACTGCTGTTTTTTTTGTTCACAATGGCTAGATGAAATTGTTAATTAATTATCACATTTTTGTTAAATCTGTTGACAAATTTTCCCATATATGATTTATTATTAATATAAAGAGATAAATTTGTGTTACTTTTTTGTTAAACGCTAACTATATTAATGTAGGAACATAGTTGTAAATATCTGTAAGGAGGATGTTATGGATAGCAAAACTTTAAAAAATGTAGTTAGCACAAAGTTATGGAAAAAAGTATTAAGCATCATTTTAGCGATTATTATGGGCTTTGGTGTGTTTTTCAGTATCACAGCCGCTTCTTCCGTTTGGAAGTTTGGTAATTCTATGATTGCTTTTGCTCAGGAATATGACGAATCCTGTCCTAATTTTTATCAGAATAATAATTTCGTAGCTGTTTACGGCGATGGTGAAATTGAGTATAAAATTGACGACGGTGATTGGTGCAGCTACAGTAAGCCCTTTTCGATTCCGATTGATGAAAATGTTAAGGTGTATGATCGATATTAAGGATAGTGAGGATATCGCCTCACAGAAATTCAGATATGCTGCTGAGAATTTAAACTTTTATAGCGAAGCTGTTACGGATGAAACCTTTACTTTTAAAAATATTTCTTTTGATTTTTCAAGAACATACAGCAGTGTAACGAATTCTTGGTTTTTCTCTGTAAATTCAAAACTTGAGGTTCTTAACGAAAAACTGATTAGAATTACCTTCCCTGATGCAAGTGTTCGTTATTTTGTTAAGCAAAATGATAAATACGTAGACGAATTCGATCATTATGAGCTTGACGAAATTGATAACGGCTATAGTGTTAAGCTGAACGGTGTAACCTATACTTTTGATAAAACAGGATATATCAGTTCAATTTATTCTGACGAGAATTCAGTGATTACCTTTACACGTGCAGGCAAGGTGGTTATTGTCAGCGACATGCAGGACCGCTCATATTCAATCAGGCTAAGCAGTGACAACAGCGTTTTGAGCATTAATAATCCTGACGATAATTCTATTAAATATACTTACGCCTCATCAAATCTGGTTAAAGTAGTTGATGAAGCCGGTGTGACTATCGGCAGCTATGCGTATGCAGATAATAGGCTGTCAAAGAGCGGTTTCCTTAATGTTAGTTACTACGCAGACGGCAGACTTGAAAGTCTTAAAAATGATGATGGCTCGGCAACAAGCTATTCGTATTCAAATGATAATAGTACTGTGGAAACCTCAACTAATTTCAGCGATGATACATCCAAGGTTGTTTATAACGAGGATTTGATGGTGGCTGCTGTTACTGAGAATGACAGTACTACCGAATACAGCTATAATGAGCAGAATCAGCTTGTCAGTGAAACGAACGAGAATAGTACAACCACATATACATATAATGATAATGGATATTTAATCAGTCAGTTGACTTCTGATGATGAGGATAGCAGTATCTATTATACCTATGACGACAGCAATAACCTTATCCGCCAGCAAGCAGGCAGCGACTACAGCTATTATTCCTATGATGATAATGGTAACTGTATTGTTTCGGCTTCTCTTAAAGAGGATTATGAGGGTGAAGCACCTGATTGCTATGACAGCAGCTTGGACTGCTTTGACGAGGTGAAGTATGCGTATAACAGCGATAACCTTGTTGTCAAGACGGAGTCAAGTGATATAATTACAGAATATACCTATGATGATTACGGTAATGCAGTAAAAACGGTCACTACCGATGACGATGATAATGAAACCGTGTCTGTCAGCACATACGATATTATGGGTAATCTTCTCACCAGTGAAAGTGATGATGTGAAGTCATCCTATACCTATGATAACGCAGGCAGAGTTTTGCGCTCGTCAACAGATGATGCAAGTACAAGAACGATTTATGATAACCTCGGCAGAGAGATTTGGACAATCAGCTCACCATACTATAATGCGGAGGATGACTGCCTTGTAAACGGTGAGAATAAAAATACCTATAACGATATAAATGTCGGTAAAACATATACTTATAACAGCGTAGACCAGCTTGTGGAGGAACGCAGTGACCTCGGTGTTGAGACGGACTATGCGTATTATTCAAACGGTAATAAAATGAGTGAAAAGTTTGACCAGTACGATTACCGCTATAATTCCGATACCACTCTGCGTAAGGTGTTTGTGTCGGGTGTCAGCTACGCAGCATATGAGTATGACAGTGATAAAAATAATACAAAAATTGCCTATGGCAATGGCGATATTGTCAGATATGAGTATGATGATAATAACAATCCGATAAAGCAGTTCAGAGATAAGGAAAAGACACCGTGTATAGAGTTTGCGTATAATGACGATAATGAGCTTGTGTCAAAAACCGATTATGACAGTATGCGTAAAACGTATTATACAGACGGTGCAGTGTCAAGTATCAGTGTAATGGATGACAATGGAGCTGAAACGCAGATTTTCACTGCCTCCGCCGAAAATGAGGAGGAAACCGACAGCTTCTCTTATCAGCTGGGCAGTCAGCAGTATAGCTATACAGCCACTGAGGAAAAGGCAAGCCTTGTATATAATAATTATACCTTTGATATAATCAACGAAAATGATGACAACTTGTCATCATCAACAATAATCAAAACAACAGATTACTATACCCAGGGCGTACTGAGAAGTAATTATACAAATGATGATAACGGCAATATCATCAGCTTCAGCTTTGATGTACCTGAAGGCTCAGCCAACAGTGAGCAGAAGGGCAATGCCTATACAATCAGCTATGATGATGAAAATCGTATCGTAAGCTATGGTTTAGATGACAGTGTAAATACATTCACTTATGACGATAATGGCAGACTGGTGCGAGAGGATAATCAGCTGGGCAGCAGCTATACAAAACCTATAGCTATGACAGCCGAGGCAATATGACATCTTCAAAGGCATATGCGTATACTGAGGGAGATGTAAATCATTCTGCCTTAAAAGATTCTGAATCAGCAGAGTATACCTATGAAAATAGTATATGGCTTGATAGTATCAGCAATATTAATATTGAAGATGAACAACTCAATTACGAGTACGATGCAAACGGCAATCCAACAAACCTGCGTATAGAAGATATAGATGCCCTGAAGTATGAATGGACAAACGGACGTCAGCTGTCAGCAATCTATTGTCAGGATGGAGACGAGCTGATAAAGCTGGCAGAGTATACCTATGACGAAAACGGACTGCGAACAAGTGTAACGGCAAATGGCAATACAACCTATTTTATATGGGATAATGAAACACTTGTGGCACAGTATCAGCTGAATGAAAAGGATAATACGCCTTGCTCGGTAATGATGTTTATCTATGATAACAGCGGGGAGATTATCGGTGTAACCTACGATAACCGGCCGTATTTTTACCAGAAGAATACCCAAGGTGATGTAATCGGAGTTGTAGACCACAATGGTGCTTTTAAAGAAAGCTATTACTATGACGCATGGGGTCATAATTTTACCGGTGTTGCATCAGGTTTAAACTTTGAAAATCCTATAAAGTACAGGGGATATTATTACGATTCATATTCCGGCACTTATTATCTCCAGTCGAGGTATTATAACGATGCAACCTGCAGATTTATAAACCTGGATTCACCATCCATTGC
>JAMPGU010000057.1 GCA_023663865.1 Clostridium sp. | reverse complement strand
ACAAGGGGTTTGCCCCTTTTTGTTTTGAGCAAATAATTTTTTATATAATATTTCTCTTGTGGACAATATTAATCATTTATGCTATATTAAATTTAGGTGATACTATGAATATAACCAGTGAGTTTATTAATATTAACAACTCTATGCAGAATATAATGACTATGAGAAATAAAATGAATAATCCGGTTTTGCTAATTATTCATGGCGGCGCAGGCTCCCCTGACAGACCTTTGGTTCTTAAATATAACAGCAAATTAGCGGACTATTATACGGTTATTTGCTGGGATCAGAGAGGCTCAGGATTAAGCTATACAAATGATGAACTGACAATTGATTTAATGCTTGATGATTTAAAAGAAGTTATTAAATATTTAATAAACAAATATAATCAAGATAAAATATATATCGCCGGTCATTCCTGGGGTGCATATCTTGGGTTACGGTTTGCCAGTATATATCCACAATACGTAAGGTATTACGTCGGTACAGGTCAAGGTATATCCTCTTTTATTGATGAGATATATAAATATAAATTTGTTAGGGATGAAGCGATAAAAAGAAGAGATGAATCGGTAATATCTAAGACCAATTTCTTCGGTGAGCCCGATGGATACTTCTATAAAAAGGATGATGTGAATGCCAAAAAATTTGTTGGCAATATGGTACACAAATATGGCGGCTATATCAGCAATAATAATGATTTTAATATGATGAATTACATTATCCCATATTTGAAATATTACAAGCTGAATGTAGTAAAGGTGTTTAAAGGTATCAGTAAATCAACGTCAAGTCTGAATTATGAGATGAATAAGGAAGATAAAATTTCATCAATCACGCAGCTTGATGTTCCGATTCTTTTGATATCCGGAGAAGATGATTACGTCTGCCCTGTTCCTGCAGCAAAGAAATGGTTTGACAAGCTTGATGCACCGTCGAAGCGTTTTGTTATAATTAAAAATGCGGCACATATGGTTAATTTTGAACAGCCTGAAGAATGGAACAATCTATTGATTGGTATATTGAATGTATAATGAAATCCCTCAGAAAATGATCTGAGGGATTTACTATTGAAAATATATTTATTCTTCAACCAAGGCTGAAAAAGCTTCTCTTATATTGCGGACAGGAACGATATCCATTTCAATTTTCAGCTCCTTGGAAATGCCCTTATAATTGTGAAAAGGAATTATACAGCGTTTGAAGCCCAGTCGATGTGCTTCATTAACTCTCTGCTCACAATTATTAATTGCTCTTATTTCACCGGCAAGACCAACCTCGCCAAAGGCAAGCACATCCTCCCCGACTGCTTTATCCTTCAATGAGGATACTAAGGCTAAAGCAACTGTTAAATCAGCTGCAGGCTCGTCCAGTTTCAAGCCTCCGACAACATTTATGTATGCATCCATATTGTTAAAATAGTACCCTGCCCTTTTTTCGAGAACCGCAAGCAGCATACTCATTCTGTTATAATCAAAGCCGGTGCTCATACGTCTTGGTGTACCAAAACCTGTTGCACAGACCAATCCCTGAACCTCAGCCAGAATAGGTCTTGAACCTTCCATAATACAAGCCACACAGGTTCCTGAGGCGTTTTTCGGTCTTCCTGATATCATCATAAGTGAAGGGTTTAAAACCTCTTTTAAGCCTGAACTGCTCATTTCAAATACACCAATCTCATTTGTAGAGCCAAATCTGTTTTTTGCACCTCTCAGAATTCTGTAAGAATAATTCTTTTCACCCTCAAAGTATAAAACCGTGTCTACAATATGCTCAAGCACCTTCGGACCTGCAATAGCTCCGTCTTTATTAACATGACCGACAATAAAGATTGGAATACCCATCCCCTTTGCTGTATGCATAAAAATATTGGTGCATTCCCTAACCTGTGTTACAGAGCCTGCTGTTGAACTTATTTCGTCGTAAACCATTGTTTGAATGGAGTCGATGATTACAATGTCTGGCTTTTCTGATTTAATACACTCAATGATTATTGCCACATCTGTTTGCGGAAGAATAAATAAATTGCCGGTTGTAACATTAAGTCTGTTTGCACGCATTTTAATTTGATTGGCAGACTCCTCACCGCTTACATACAGGATTTTCTTATTCTCTCCCAGCTTTTCGCAGGCTTGCAGTAGTATTGTTGATTTGCCTATACCCGGATCGCCGCTGATTAATACAAGGCTGCCGATTACGATTCCGCCGCCAAGCACTCTGTCAAACTCGTTAATTCCTGTAGAGATGCGCTTTTCTACATCCTCAGTGATATCCCCCAGTGCCATTACCTGATTAACAGTGCTTGACTTAATTGTGGACTGAACAGAAGCACTGGCAGGCAATTCCTCGTTCATAGTATTCCATTCTCCGCAGCCCGGGCATTTTCCAAACCATTTTGGAGATTCATAGCCGCATTCGCTGCAAACATATACTGATTTTATTTTTGCCATTTATAACTCCTTAGAAATATATTCACTAAACCCCAGCATAATGGAATATGCCATTTGATTTTGATACGCATTATCCTGCAGCTTATTATTCTCTTCACGGTTGCTCATAAAACCGCATTCAATCATGATTGACGGTACCTTAGCTTTATGAAGCAGGTAATAGCTGCTGTCAGATTTCTTATTTTCCCGTTTATTGTCCTTTTGCAAATTATCTTTGATGACATACAAAATTCTGTCCGCCATCATCTTGCTGAGCTCATCATTAGGCGAATACCAGATTTGAGTCCCCCACTCTGATTCATTTTCAAAATGATTTTGATGTATGGATATAAGCGTACTGTTATTTATGGAATTAACAAAGTCCATTCTGTTATAAAGGTCAGAACGGCTTTTGTCATCATTATCATCGTATACCAAATAATCACCGTCACGGACCAGTGCGGCATTAATTCCGGCAGCACCGGTAAAATCATACAGCTTTTTTGCAATAGATAAATTAATCAGCTTTTCATTTGTGCCATCAACACCAATGGTTCCTGCATCAATGCCACCGTGGCCGGCATCGATAATTAAATTAATTTTAGACAATGCAGCAGTGTTGCTGATCGTATCAACTTTTTCAAGTGCTGTATTTATCCCAATTACACTGATAAAGGTAAATACAAAAGTAATAGAAATTATAATTAACTTTTTCACAGAATCACCAATAATTTCTATGCAATAATTATAACTTATTATGATTAAAGTATCAAGGTAATGTTGATTTTTTTAGCTGATAGGGATATAATTGGTACTATAAAATGCTAAGGATGATGATATATGAAAATAGTTAATCTTGATGGATGCACAACAAATCCGGGTGATTTATCCTGGGAAGGTATAGAGAAGCTTGGAGAATATACTGTTTATGACCGAACTGCACCTGATGAGATTATAGAAAGAGCAAAGGGTGCAGAAATTCTGATTATTAACAAAACAATTGTTGACGCAGATATTCTTGACGCCTTGTCACCTGAACTCAAATATATCGGATTGCAGTCAACGGGATATAACGTTGTAGACAATAAGCATGCCAGAGAGCTTGGAATAACCGTTTGCAACATTCCATCCTATTCAACCAATGCTGTGGCACAGCTGGTATTTGCTTTTATTTTACAGATTACAAACGAAGTAACATTGCACTCAGAGGCTGTAAAAAACGGAGAATGGTGCAGCTGTCCTGATTTTTGTTTTTGGAAAAAGCCTTTAACTGAGCTGGCATCAAAAACAATCGGCATTATCGGCTTTGGCGCTATTGGTCAAAAGGTTGCAAAAATTGCTGAGGCATTTGATATGAATGTTCTTGCATATGCACCAAGACCTAAGGATAAGGGTGACTTAAAAACAGCTGCGTTTGTTGATATGGATACTTTGCTCTGTGAAAGTGATATTATTACCTGCCACTGCCCGCTTACTCCGGAGACAGAATGCTTGATAAATGCAGATAATATTTCAAAAATGAAAAAGACAGCAATTCTTATCAATACATCACGAGGCCCTGTCGTTGATGAAATAGCACTGGCAAATGCACTGAATCATCATCAAATAGCGGCTGCGGGACTGGATGTATTGAAGATTGAACCTGCCCGAAAGGATAATCCTTTGTTAAACGCAAAAAACTGTTATATAACCCCTCATATTGCCTGGGCTGCTAAAGAAACAAGAGCAAGATTATTAAGTATTCTTGAGGATAATATAAAGGCCTATTTATCAGGAAATCCGCAAAATGTTGTAAATTAAATTCAATTTACTATTGACTTTATTGCAAAAATCTATTATTATACTATTTGCACGCTGGTGTGGCGAAATAGGCAGACGCAAGGGACTTAAAATCCCTCGGTAGAAATACCGTACCGGTTCAAGTCCGGTCACCAGCACCAAAGGTGCAGTAGTTTTTCTGCTGCACCTTTATAAATAGTAGCCGGCGTGATGGAATTGGCAGACGTGCTGGACTCAAAATCCAGTCCTGGCAACAGGGTGCGGGTTCGACCCCCGCCGCCGGCACCATAATTCAGCTGAATTCAAAGTAGTTCAGCTGATTTTTTTATGTCCGAAATTTGGCTTAACTACGAGCCTTTTCAGACTTTTTCGGATATTCAGATAATTTTCAAGGATATTCGTGTTGCAGTCAAAAATTGCATTTTTTTGCATAATGTTCCTAGTATAATATGATACTAAATCTAAGCCAAAAACATTTGTCTAAAATATATTTAGTGAACTTTTATGTTTTTCATAAGTTTAATATTTTGATAATGCAACTGAAAATGAGTTCGGCATATGCCGAACTCATTTTTCAATTCAATATTTCTCTCCATCTAATTTAGGTAATTGTGCTCATTTTGTTCTTCTGAGTAATTATATAGCTAGATAATATTAAAAAATAAAATATTATTCAAATTAAATTCAACGGACATTCATGCTTGCATCTTGAACAATTTTTTTTATTTTGGCAATTTAAACTTGCAACATTAAATATACCTCCGTCTTGTACACAGGTTTTATTTAATGCTCTATTAAACGCCGTTGTTTCTGTTTTTACTTTATAATTTGAAAAACGACT
>JAMPGU010000056.1 GCA_023663865.1 Clostridium sp. | reverse complement strand
AATGCTTGATATATAGTCCTCAAAATCCTCTGAAAGCCTGTCAAGCATGTCGTTGATATCATCAAGCGTCCTCTGGTGTTCCGTTTCTTCAAGGTTTTCCCTTGCGTCCTTTAACTTGACTTCAATCTGCTGCAGCCTTGCCCTTGCCTCCTCGGATTTGTCACCCTGGAGTGCCGCCTGTTGTTTCATAAGGCTTGCAATTGTTTCAGTCTGTTCTTTTATCTTTTTCTGGTACTGGTATAAATCTTCCTCTGCATTCAAAGCGTCCTTATACTTGCTTATAAGGTCATTTAAAGCGTTAAGCTGTGCATTTAAGGCATTCTCGCAAAGGTCAATAATGCTGTCCTTCAAGTCACCCATGCCCTCAATAAGTGACTGTATGGACTCCTGAAACTCTTTGTTCTTTTCAATAATTTCCTCTTCTGAAAGGTTGCTGAAATCAAACTTACTCCATTCCTCGCGGAGATTATTTATCTGTTTTGTCTTGTTTGCAATTTCGTCAAGCTGTAAAGACAATGTAGCCAAACCGTCAGAAGTCAGTGCGCCCGTATCATCATCTATAAGCTCATTGTGTGAAAGCATGTTTATAAGAAATTCAATACGGCTCTCACTTGCCTGCAAGTTGGATAACAGGTTTTCAAACGGCTTCATGTTCAGCTCATTGATTGTTTTCTGCCACTCGGCTGTGTTCTGCGTGCATTCATATAAAGCCGTTGAAATTCCGTCAAGAGTATTCTTTGCATCATACCAGTCAGCAGAGCCAACCGCCAGGGTAGAAAGCTTTTCTTCAAGCTCATTCCTCTCGGCAAGCAGTTCAGCCTTTTTATCCTGTTCAGCCTTAATCATGGCATCGTAAAATGCAGTTGAAACCTTTTTGCCCTGTGCCTCCAAAGCTGATATCTCTGCCTGCGTCACGCCTACCTCACTGTCAATCCTGCCTGTCTTGTTGTCGTACTCGGCTTTGATATTGTCAAACTCTTTCTTGTAACTCTCATTGAGCTTTTCTTCAAGTTCAGCCTGCAACCTCTTTTCTTCGGTAACGTCACCATTAAGCTTTGCAATCTCAACAAGTTCAGCATACTGTTCTTTGAGGTTGTCACGGGAGAGGGTTTCATAACGGTTTTTATCCTTTGCATAAACGGCATTGTTTTCAAGCTGTTGGTTTAAGTTATACCGTGCCTCCGCATCATCAGCCTTAATTTGGTGCTGTTCAATCTTATCCTCGCGCTCATCGGTTTCAATCTGTTCAAGCCCTAAGTCGCGTATATATCCTGCGGCTTCAAGCTCAGCAATCTTATTATTATATTCCTTTAAGCGGTTCAAAAGTGTAGGGTGTGTAACCTTTTTGAGAATAGTGTTTGGTATCTTTTTGTTCTGCTTCATAAGAGTTTTAATCTTATCCACATCACTTTTTGTCAATCCCAAAACCTTTGAAGGCGCAGCAAATATACTTGTCACTTTTGATTTCGCTGAACCCAAACCAAGACTTGATTTTACATCGTCATAATAATTGTTATACGCTTTCTTATCGGAACTGTATGTTGCCAGCCTCTCATCAAGTATCGCATTTTTTTCCTCTACGGTCTGTGCATTGTTATACTTTGCGTCAGACAGTGCGCGCTTTTCCTCGCTGCTGTCAAGGCTGTTCTGCAAAATATCTTTCTTAATCTGTAGTATTTCGGCATTTTTCTGCGCAAGCAGAGTGGCAGCCTTAACACTGTCACATTCAAGTTTTGCAATCTTAATCTGCTGTGCATATGACTGTTTGATATACTTCAGCTGTGACTTAAGAAGGCTGTTCTTTTTGGTAACATTGTTTAAAGGCACGTTGTCGCTCTGCGCCTGTAACTTATCTATTTGTGACTGCGCATAGTCAGCTTTGTTTTGGTGTTTTTCAATCTGTTTCTCACGCTTTGTGGCACGCGCTTCCTCTTTGGACTTTTTGGCGTTTTGAGCTTTATCATACCATTCCTTATATTGCTCAATTTTATTTGCAGTTTCTTCGCCATAAGTCTTAATAAGTTCCTTATAGCTTTTATCTATTGCGCCATTGCGGACAAGTTTCTTAAGGTTTTCAGAAATCTTTTTATTTTTTGAAAGTTTTACGCTCTTTGCTTTCTGTGAGTATTTCTTCTCGGCTTTTCCGTATACATTAATAAGCTTTGTAAGCTGTTTGATTTCCTTATCCAAAAACTTATTCTTCTTTGTTACGGATAAAGCATTCTGTAATTTTGCACCAAACAAGTCAATCTTGGAGTTTATGGCATCAATGCGTCTTTCAATCCAGTCAATGATTTGTGTGGATTTTGTCTTGTCGGAGGAAGATGATTTGTCACTCGTTGATTTAGGCACATCAACTGTTATGCCACTTGTGGCTTTAAGCTTTGTCTTATTCTTTAGTTTTTTACGTGCATTCTTTAAATCTTCAAGAGCTTTATTTTTCTGATAGTCTAAAACAGCGTCATCCATAGCCCTAGCAGGATTATAATTATTTAAAGCACTTTGATAAGCACGTAAACCTTCTGCTGCTATGCCAAGGGATTCCACAAGATTTGCTAACTGCTCAACATCACTTGAAGTATCAAGCCCATTCCCGTTAGCATAAATCTTTTCAAGGGCAAACAGTTTCATGGCATTTCTTGCTTCATCTGTCTTGCCTTTTTCCTCAATCAGTTTGTTAATTTCCTCGGCTGTCATATTGGTAAGGTCTGCCGTTTCGATTGCAGCAATCCCTTTTTGCTTTGCAAGCTCATTAGTGACTATGGCATCCGCATTCTCAACGCCCATTTCACTTAAAACAGATTTATAATAATCCGCATTTTTCTCTGTCAGATTTGCGAGGAAGTTATTGCTGTTTACATATGCAGTCGCCAGCTTATTTGCGGCCTCACGGCATTGTGACATGCTTGATTTGCCGTTGCCAAGCACTTCACAGAATTTATTGTACGCTTTTGTGCATTTCTTGACTTCTTCGGGCATACCCGCCAATGTGTCTGCGCCAATGCCCATTGACTTGGTTTCTTTCTCGCTGAGGTTTTCTTTCTTCTGCCCTAAAATGGATGAGATGGAAGATATGCCTGTTTTCATGCTCGATAACTGGTCTGCGGAGGATACACTTTTAAGCTTGTTTATCTTTTCAATGACATCATCAACAGCCAGTCCCAATCCTTCCAACTGTTTCATCCAAGTTTTAGCACCCTCTGTCTGGTTGAAAGTCTTCTCCGTAAGCTGTCCCGCGCTCGCAAGTTCAAGAAGGTTTTCTTTGAGGTCTTTGAGAGGGGAGTCACTGTCTGTTATGTTGGAAAGTGACTTCCATGCTTCCGTGAAAGAGGAGTAGGCTGGGGTGTCGGAGTTGGTTTTGGCTGCCTCCTCTTTCATTTCTTTGATTTTGGCAGTAAACTCCTCAAACGTCATGTTGCCGACATTTTCAATCTTATATGCAATCTCTAAATCTTCTGGGGCAATTTTATCTATATTTTCTTTGCCGAATTGGTTTACTAACTTTTGGTACTCTTCATTTTGAACAAGCCCCATTTGTACCATTTTTTCGATTAATTGGTCTATTGTAAGACCATATAATCTCGCAACAGAAAGAAGCCCGTCATATGCTTTCTTTTGCTCATCGGTTGCAGTATCATAATTAAAGTTCTGTAAGTCATATTCATATAAACCGTCTAATTTAGCAAGATATCCTGATACACTATCTTTTAGGCCATCGGTATTAGCAGTAAAATTAACTTCAAACTGCCAATCGCCAACAACTTCTTGAAGCTCTGGATACATATTGTTAAAATAATCAACAACACTTTCATCTGAAACGCCTTCTGTTGCCTGCGTTAAAATGCTTGCGAAATTTTCCTGTGCTTTTTTAATACTGTCTTCATTGCCAGTAGCAAATGCTTCTCGATAATCCGAATAAGCATCGGTAATATTTTTAAATGATTTTTCATAAGTGCTGTCTTTGAAAATTTTCTCATAAAGTACATACTGATTATAAAAATTTTTATATTGCTCTGAAACATCATTAGCAGATGTTGCAAGCTCACCAAGATAGTTTGAAAAGCTGTCATCTGGTTTATATGAGCTGTTTTCTTCTAAAATTGTCTGGATTTCTAATAATTGTTGATATGCTTCTGAAGCATTACCTGATAATTCTATATATTCAGAACCAATATCAGAAATTTTTGCACCAAAATCATTTAACAACATTTGTTTGAACTCTTCATAGCCTTCTGTTAAAAGAGTTCCACCATACTTAGATAAATCAATGGTAGCGCCATAATTCCCATATTCGTTAAGCATACGGTCAATATTATCAGAATATCCGTCTATGAAATTTGCTACATTATTCCAAAATCCACCATCGTTAAATTCATTTTTTGCTGCCTGCCATTGTTTCTGCGTTAATGTGTCTAAAGCGTCAGACTGCCCATTAATAGCATCAGTAATAAGGTCTATAGTTTCTTTTTCGTCACCGAATTTATCAATTAGTTCATCCTGAATGGACATCAAGTTTTGACGTGCAGTTGTCACATCTTCTATTGAAGAACTACTGTCATTAATTGTTTCCTGTAAATCCTTTATTTGAGTTTTATAATCTTCAATTTCTGTTTTAGATGTGCTAAATGTATCATTTAATTCATTTGCTTTTTCTCTAACGTCTTTAATTGCTCGTGAACATTGATATGCTACTGTCGCAATGCCACCAATGCCGGCTATTACCCATGTTATAGGATTTGTAGCTAGAGCAACCATGGTTGATTTTATAGACGCAGTTAAAACTTCAAAAGAGACTGTTAAACCGCTATTTGCACCTGTTAATCCTAATGCTGAGATGACGGCTTCTGAATTTGCGCCAGTTACCCCTTTAGTTGCTAATGCGTTTAATAGTTCTTCTTTTGTACATGCTTTAGTAGTAATGATTTCGCCAGTAGTAGTATTAATTAATTTGAGATCATTTAATACAGCTTTTTGTTTTTCTGCTGATAAACCTGCTTGAGAAAGAGCTGACTGGACTAATTCTGCTTGAATCTGATTTTCACTTGCAATTAATCCGGCTTGAACCAATACTTGATTCATTTGTTCTTTGGTTAAATTTTTAGTAGATAACGCAAGTTGAGCTTGTTGCAAATTTAATCCATTGATAGCAGCAGATAAACTATTTACAACACTTGAATTTAATAATCCAGTAGCACCATTTACTACGGCACTTACATTTTTAATATTATTTACAACACCTTGTATTTTTGTTAAATCGTTTAGCCATGTTTTGAATATCGTACTATTTGGTTTGTGACTTGTGGATGGTCACTTGTGGTA
>JAMPGU010000055.1 GCA_023663865.1 Clostridium sp. | reverse complement strand
TTGCAATATTACCACATTATTTCTCCTTTGTCAACACTTTTATTTAAGTTTTTTTCAAAAAATTCCGTTTTTAGCAAAATACACAAAAAGTTTGAGTTGCAATTGTAATTTTTATTTGTTATAATCATAAAGCTACAAAGATATAGCAATTAGCAAATATATAGTATATAATATATATTACATTATATGAAAGGAGCTGATATTGTGCCAATCAGAATTGATGACGCATTACCTGCAAAACAAAATCTCGAAATAGAGAATATATTTGTTATGAGTAATAAAAGAGCTGATATGCAGGATATCAGACCTTTAAAAATCATAATACTGAACTTAATGCCGACAAAGCTGGAAACGGAGACACAGCTGCTGAGACTTCTCAGTAACTCCCCTTTGCAGGTTGACATAGATTTTCTTCAGGTAGAGAGTCACACATCAAAGAATGTATCAAGAATACATTTGGAAAAATTCTATAATGTATTTGATGAAATAAAGAACAACCGATATGACGGAATGATTATTACGGGTGCACCGGTTGAGCATCTGGAATTTGAAGAGGTTGACTACTGGGAAGAATTATGCAAAATTATGGAATGGAGCAAAACCAATGTTTACAGCACCTTCCATATTTGCTGGGGTGCCCAGGCAGGTCTCTACTATCACTATGGAATTCAGAAGAAAAAGCTGGATAAGAAAATGTTCGGCATATTCCCGCACAGGTCACTTGATGTTACGCATCCTCTGATGCGCGGACTTGATGATGAATATTTTGTACCGCATTCAAGACACACAACCATTGACAGGCAGGATATTGCCCAAGTGAAGCAGCTGCAGATTTTATCCTACAGTGATATTGCAGGTGTACACATTGTTGCCGATATGGACTGCAGACAGTTTTTTGTAACCGGTCACAGCGAATATGACCGTCATACATTGGCAAGAGAATACTTCAGGGATAAGGACAAGGGACTTGATATCGATATTCCTTATAACTATTTCCCCAATGACGACGAAAATCTTGTTCCGATTATGAGCTGGAAAAGCAGTGCCAGCCTGATTTTTTCTAACTGGCTTAACTATTTTGTGTACCAGAAAACACCTTATGATTTGAGTCAATTATAATTGTTATAGTAATATAATACAGAAACCACGAGCAGATATGTACTGTTCGTGGTTTTTTCATTGATGCATTTATTACAAAATATTAAAGGTGATATTATACAGACTTACCATATTCCATAGAAGAATTTTTTTATATTGTCTGCATCAGGATAATTCATATCCTCAATTGAATGAATGACTTCATTGACATTGTATTCTGCATCTATTGGCTGTATTTCAGCATTTCCGTTTTCCATTGTTAAAATACCCGCTCTTGCCAAATTTTTATCCTGTGCAGGACAGCCAAGAGAGCCAACATTAATATAGAGCTTATCGCCCTTGCAAATATTTCTGCAATGATTATGACCATATAAAATAATATCACTTTTTTCATTAGCGAACATTTTGTTCAAATCCGCCGAAGATGGATTTGCATTGTAATAAACATAGCGTCCATCGCTATCCATACAATAATGCATAACGGATATACGAAAGCCTTCATAAGTAACATTTGTTTTATATGGCAGATCTTCAAGAAAAGCAATTGATTCTGCAGACAGCTGCTGATGCTCCCATTTATGATGCTTCATTTCTTCAACACCCATATTCTCCTCATTTGGATATTTATCGGGCATCCCCTCAAGCAAATACTTTTCATGATTGCCGCGCACAGCAATTAAGGTTGGCAGCTGCATCATAAGCTTAACAGTTTCTTCAGGATAAGGACAGATGCCAATTATATCACCGCAGCAGATAATCTTATCACAACCCGCTTTATTCAATCTATCAAGCACTGCATTAAGTGCTGTCAGATTATTATGTATATCCGTTATAATTCCAAATTTCATAGTGTTCACCAATTATCCAATAACTGCAGATTGTTCGCATAAAAACATTTTATTTATAATAACACAAAACAGAGTTGAATAAAAGCTCAACTCTGTTTTTATGCGGATATTAAATTTATTAAACCGGATGAACCTTCGTTTCTATATTATCATGCTTTCCGTCAAGATTGTACTTTTCGTCACGTCTCTTTTCAAAGAACTTAGTAGCAACCTGACCGAACTGAGCATAAGAGAGAACATCCTCCTCCTGCTCATAGAACTCCTTAATCTCATCCTTAAAGCTGTCAATTGTATCCGTAATCAAATCTGCAGGACGACAATCAATAATATCATCGTCGCCAACAATTTTCTTTCTGAATTCGGGATCAATTTCACAAGGTGTTTTGCCGTATTTGCCGGCAACCATATCCTTGAACTCCTTGGTTACCATTTTATATCTCTCACCGAGAATAATATTGAATACAGCCTGTGTACCTACAATCTGTGAGGTAGGTGTAACAAGCGGCGGATAGCCTGAATCCTGACGAACTCTCGGAACTTCGTTCAATACATCCTCCAGCTTATCAGCCTTACCTGCTTGTTTAAGCTGAGATACAAGATTAGACAGCATACCGCCCGGTACCTGATAGAGCAGCGTATTGGCATCAACGCTAAGCATTTTAGGGTCAAGGAGACCGGATTCAAGATACTTTTCACGCAGAGGTGTAAAGTAATCTCTGATTTCTGTCAAAGCCTTAATATCAAGACCTGTATCATAAGGAGTACCCTGGAAGGCTGCAACCATAGATTCAGTTGCAGGATGAGAAGTACCCATAGCCAATGGGCTGATTGCTGTATCAATAACATCAACGCCTGCCTCAACACCCTTTAAATGAACCATTGAAGCAAGACCTGAGGTATAATGTGCATGAAGCTGAATAGGAACCTTTACAGTCTCTTTCAGTGCCTTAACCAAATCATATGTGCCATAAGGTGTTAAAAGACCGGCCATATCCTTAATACAGATAGAATCCGCACCTGCATTTTCAAGCTGCTTTGCATAATTGCAATAATAGTCAATATCAAATACTGGACCTGTAGTATAGGAAATAGCAGCCTGCACATGTCCGCCATACTTTTTGGCAGCATTTATAGCAGTCTGTAAATTACGAACGTCGTTCAAGGCATCAAATATTCTGAGAATATCAATACCGTTATCAATACTTTTCTTTACAAAATAATCAACCAGCTCGTCAGAATAATGACGGTATCCAAGCATATTCTGTCCTCTGAAAAGCATCTGAAGCTTTGTGTTCGGACATTTTTCACGGATAAGACGAAGTCTGTCCCATGGATCCTCACCTAAAAAACGAAGGCATGAATCAAAGGTAGCTCCGCCCCAGCACTCCAGTGAGTGATAGCCGATTTTATCCATTTTCTCCAATATACCGGAGAACTCCTCTGTTGTCATACGGGTTGCAATCAATGACTGATGGGCATCTCGTAAAACAGTTTCTGTAATACCAATTTTAGCCATTTATGCCACCTCTTAATTTAAAGTAATAATTACCTGACCGGCCTCAACGCTGTCACCCTTATTAACATTAATGGATGCAACTGTTCCATCCTGAGAAGCAACAATATCATTCTCCATCTTCATTGCCTCAAGAATGCAGAGTACCTGTCCGTTTGTAACAGAAGCGCCTACACTTGTTTTAACATCAAGAATTGTTCCCGGCATTGGAGCCTCAATCTTAACACTGCCTGCAGAACCGGAAGCAGCCGGTGCCGGAGCAGCAGCAGGAGCCGGAGCCGGTGCAGGTGCAGCAACAGGAGCAGCAGCCGGTGCTGCAGTGCCTGAGCCTGCATTTTCTTCTACTGTAACAACATAAGGTGTACCATTAACTGTAATTGTATAGTTTTTCATAAGTATTATCCTCCATTATTTAACAGAATGCTTTCTGGGTAAAGTAGTCTCTCTCTTACCTGCGAGAATATCAAGAGCAGCGATCACCTTAGCTCTTGTATCAGCAGGAGAGCAAATATCATCAACAGCACCACAAGCCGCAGCTGTAAATGGTGATGCAATCGTATCAATATATTCTTTCTTTAATGCTTCTCTATCTTCGCCGTCAGCAAGTCTGTCATTAAATAAAAATGCAACAGCTGCATCAGCATCAAGAGGAGATGCAACAGCACAATCCCATGCAATTGTCATATCAGCATTTGCGCCCTTGCCGGCAAGGGTAACATAGCTTGCACCGATTGCCTTACCGGTAATAACCGATACCTTAGGACAGGTAGCGCCTGCATAAGCAGAAATCAGCTTTGTCATAGCGATAAGGGCCTGATTTTCTTTTTCATGAATCACGCCGTCAGCATTAACCAATGTAACAACAGGAATGGAATAAGCGTCACAAAGCTTAACCATAGCTTCCGCCTTATATGCACAGGCAGGACAAAGGGCATTACCCTCAAAGCCTACAAAACCTACTGTTGTACCCATCACTGAAGCAAGAGCTGTCTTACAATTAGAAGAAGCATAACCGCCTTTTAATTCAACAACCGATGCATCGTCCGCAATAGATGCGATAATTGATAAAGCGTCAGCACCCTCTGCCGCAACAGTCTGCGGTGCAGCAAAATCAAACATAGGTGCAGATGATAAATTATTGGCAGGCAGCAGAGATATTAAATCTCCAACAGCCTCAACTGCAGCGTTGAAATCGTCAGCAAGAACATCTACTGTTCCCTCTTTATATGAATCCTCAGCAGTAATACTGCTTGGTGCTGACAAATAAAAATCTGCATCCTTAACAGCAACAACAACATCTGCCATATCAGCAATGAGTGCAGATGTGCCTAAGCAGGCACCGGCAATAACAGCAATCTGCGGACAAACACCGCTGATAGAAGAAGAAGCCTTAACAAGCTCTCCATATGCACTCAAAACCTCGAAGCCTTCTGTAAGCTTAACACCATTTGAATCAAAAATTGAAACAACGGGGCAGCCTGTTTTGGATGCAAGGTCATAAATCTTTTTAATCTTTGCACACTGAGCAACACTAACAGCACCATCACCAACAGTTATATCCTGAGAAAAGGCATATACCGGGCATTCATTTACAGTACCGAAGCCGGCAACAACCTCAACCTCACCATCTGCTGATTTGGCATAAGCGTCCAGCTGAGTGAAAGCGCCGTCATCAAATAATGCTTCCAGTCTTGCCAGTGCTTTTGAGTTATTTGAATCACTCACTATAATATCCTCCTTAATAAATAACAGAAAAGCAAAGGTCATTTTAAAAAATTACCAAATTTGCCTATTATAGATTTTAGCACTTTGACAAAACAATATCAATAATTATTTTTAAATAATTGAAAAATTATTAGAAAAAACAGGACGGTTAGCTGAGGTGTCGTAACGAAGTATTGGTTTCTCGTGGTAATTGCCTGTAATAC
>JAMPGU010000054.1 GCA_023663865.1 Clostridium sp. | reverse complement strand
ACCACATCCAACGAAAAAAGCACAGCCGAAGCTGTGCCTTTTTCGACAGGCTGAACTGACCTCTCATTATTCGAGAGGTCAGTTTTTTTAATGCATAACTAGGGTTAGGATAATTTATTATTCCATAATTTCAACCGTGTCCCCTGTGTCTCTGAGCTTTTTGAAGGCAGGACGTTCAAAGCCGGTTTGATTCGGGGTGTGATAGGTCAGCATCAGCTGATCCTCTATTTTAAACAGCATTCCGTGTCCGCCGTCGTTCGTTATGATCGGGGGAAGATGCTCAAAGTCTCCGTCAATTTCTCCGTTATCTGATCGGGCAACGCACTGGCAGTACATATGATTTACAAAGGTTGACCATATCATAAGCAGTTCATTTTTGCTTGTTCTGTACATAAAAGGGCCGTCGGTAATATAATGCTCGCCTGCAGGTTTTTTGTCTGCCCAGTCAGGTGTAGAACCGCTGAACATATATACAGGCTCACCAATGCTTGTTTTTAAATCCTCGCTTAGTCTGATATAGCAAACAGAGCCGTCAATAATCTGTGTATGCTCGTGGCAGAAAACGAGATAGGGATCTCCCTTTTTATCTATGTACAAGGTTCCGTCAAGGCATTCCCATTCATCCGGTGTAACCGCTCCGTCGGAATGAAGTGCAAACGGACCCATGGGTGTATCTGATTTCAGTATATATGTTCCGCGCCTGTTGTTTTCCTTCGTGAAGGTGGCAAACATATAATATTTTCCATTATATTTATGCACCTCGGGTGCCCAGTTCACCTGACGGTTAAGTCCTGCAGCAACAGAATCAAAGCATTCTATCGCCTCGTTGAATTCCACTAAATCCTCAGATGTGTACACGTCAAAACCGCCTACATTTTTTCCAAAGTTCTTAGCTCTTGTACCATACAAATAATATGTTCCGTTTTCATTTAATATAAATGGATCTCTGATGTTTATGTCATTCAGCTTCATTTTTATATCTCCTTAAAATTTGTGGCAGTTATTTTCTCAACCAATGCTTCCGTCGGAAAATCAGTATAAATCATACCGTAATAATACGCGTTATGCAATGTGTAATTCATAAATTGACTGTTAATATATTTTGCATTATGATAAGGCCCTTTCAGTCCTCCGGCTGTAGAAAGATAATTGACAATATATTTACCGCCGAATTTTTCCATAGAATCAAGAAACGGCTTAATACATTCGCCCCATCGGGGGATTGGCTTATATTTAAATCTGTCCTGAACAAGAAATGTCATAGAATGACTGCCGTTGGTTTTAAGCTCTAACGGCTGGGGTACAGCTGTGTCCTGCTCTATCCATCCTGAAAAGTCAATGCCTGTGTTTTTATTATTGTATTCAGGTCTGTTTGCCATTTTGCATCTGCGTATTAAGATGATTTTGCCTCTTGCTTCAGACAGCTTAGGACTGCGGTTTTCCAAAAACCATTTTTCCTTGTTTCTAATTATATATGTATTATAGAGAATGTCAAAGCATTTTTCCATTTTTCTGCCATTATCATTTTTGAACTGAAAGATAATCGTCTCGCTTGGATTTTCTTCAAGAAATCGGTAGCACTGTGCCAGCACATCTGCAAGCTCCATTTGCTTTGAAAAAGGATTCGGCTTGTTAAAGGCTTTTGCAAACCCGTGCACCATTCCCAATCGGCTGCCCTTCGCCTGTGCGCGTATATCAAGTCCCCTTATGCCAAGGCAAAGCTGCTCATATATATTTAAATTCTGACATTTGGCAAAGTGCGAAAGCTGAACATATTGCGTAACACAATCGTGTGTTCCGACCAAATTCAGTGCCAATACCTCCTGCTTGTCATCTATATCCTTCATAAAACTGCGTAAATTCATACTTATCACCAAAAACAATATAACATTTTTGTATAATAATATCAATTGAAAATATTGCGGTTCTAAATTATAATTAAAATGAATTAGACTATTTATGGGGGCTGTTATGTTAATTTTTAATGCCAAGGGCAGAATAACTACGGATAATGATAAAACAAATTTAATACATCGCTTTGATATGCATGAAAATATAAAGGAGATTAAAGTGAAGTACAGCTATTCTCCCAAAACAGTGGAAAACCGAGAAAAGGCGGTAGCACTTGTCAGGGAGTGCTTTGAGAAATATGACGAGGTGCTTAATGGCAAGCCGGCAGAGTATTTGCCGGTGAAGAATTTAATTACCCTGTCTATTGATGAGAATGGTAACTACCGCGGTGCTGCGCACAGACAGGCATCGCAGCAGGAGCATATCATCGGTGCGCATTTTGCTTCTCCCGGATTTACGAAGGGAGAGATTCATGCAGGGGAGTGGGACATTATTCTGAATGTACACTATATCGGCTGTAATGTTGATTACGAAATTGTTGTTGAAGGAGAGGTGGAGTAAATGAGTTATTTGCCATGTGAGCTGCATTGTCATACAATTCACAGTGACGGTGATTTTACGGTTAAGGATTTGCAGCAGGCAGCGCAAAAGGACCACCTTGCACTGATTGCTTTAACAGACCATAATACCTTTTCGGGATATGATGATATAGATGATACTGTTGTTCCCGTAATACGAGGTATAGAATGGACTACATATTTCGGCCATATGCTTGTGCTGGGTGCTAAGGGCTTCGTAGACTGGCGTGATGCTGTGCCTGATAACATTGATGATAAAATCAAAGAGGTAAAGGCCTGCGGCGGTCTGGTAGGTGTGGCGCATCCCTTTCAGATGGGGTCACCTATATGCACCGGCGGACGCTGGGAATTCCATGTGAAAAACTGGAACAATGTTGATTATATGGAAATATGGCACGAGAATATGGATGCTCTCAGCAGTGAAAACACAAAGGCGCTTGCGCTTTGGACTTCTCTTCTTGATAAGGGATACAAAATTGCTGCAAGCTATGGCAGAGATTGGCACCGCCCCGAAACCGGCGGACATTACGGCTGTACGTATATTGATATTGAGGGAGACGTTACGCCTGAAAATGCAGTGCGTGGAATACGAATGGGCAAGACAGTTGTGTCAACCGGTGCAAAGTTCTTTTTCAGACTGCATCGTCACAGAAAAACATATTCTATTGGTGAAACGGTTAAAAAGGGCAGCTATGTATTCAGCTTCTTCACAGATTTGCATTCAAGAGAAAAGGATGCAGGCGAAGAGTCGGTTATATACAAAACCATAAAGATTGTATCAAACGGCGGAAATACGGTTCTTGAAACCAGATATGACGAAAGACATACGGTTCTGAAATTGGAAAGCGGCCATTGGTACAGAGCTGAGCTTTGGGGTACTGTAGACGGTGAAAAGCTGCCTCTGGCAATTACTTCCCCTGTTTATTGCGACTGATTTTGTAAAACTTAACATAGATTTAACATAAACTATATTTTAATTTAATTATGCATATTTATTATATCAATTGTTCGAAAATAATAGTATTGAGAAATTATGAGGATAAGATATGACAATATTCAATGTTTTAACACTTATCGGCGGACTTGCTCTTTTTCTTCTTGGTATGAATACAATGGGCAACAGCCTTAAAGAAATCAGCGGCGGTAAGCTGGAGGGAATACTTGAACGTATGACAAACACCAGAATAAAGGGTGTTTTGCTGGGTATGGTGGTAACAGCAATTATTCAGTCCTCCGGTGCTGTAACCGTAATGGTTGTGGGCTTTGTTAACAGCGGTATTATGGAGCTCGGTCAGGTTATAGGTATAGTTATGGGTGCGCATGTCGGTACTACTGTTACGGCATGGCTGCTTTCGCTGGCAGGTATTGAGGGTACAAATATGTTCCTTAATTTACTAAAGCCCAGCTCCTTTGCTCCGATTCTTGCATTTATCGGAATTATACTTGTTATGTTCTTTAAAAGTGAAAAGAAAAAAAGCATTGGCTCTATCCTGTTAGGCTTCGGTACGCTGATGATTGGTATGACAACCATGAGTGATGCCATGGCTGTATTAAAGGATATTCCTGAGTTTACAAGTATTCTTACAAAATTCTCCAATCCGGTTTTAGGTGTTGCAGCAGGTGCGCTTTTAACAGCAGCCATTCAGAGCTCTTCTGCTTCTGTAGGTATTCTGCAGGCGCTGTCAACAACAGGCTCGATTTCAATTGCGGCAGCCTTTCCGATTATATTGGGTCAGAATATCGGCTCCTGTGTTCCTGTTTTGCTTTCTTCCATTGGCACAAACAAAAATGCAAAGCGAACAGCAGGTGTTTATCTGACTTTCAGTGTGTTGGGCGTAATTGTGGCAATGATATTGTTCTACGGCTTGGATGCAGTGATTGGCTTGCCGTTTATTCAAAATAAAGTTAATCCTGTAGGTATTGCGATTATTCATACTGCATTTAACGTATTTGCTACTTGCATTCTGTTCCCCTTTGGCAAGCAGCTTGAAAAGCTTATGTGCCTTATTATCAAAGACGATAAGGATGAAAAGACTAAGGAGGTTGCACCTCTTGTTGAGGAGCGTTTTCTTCTTACCCCTGCATATGCCATTGATAAAACAAAGGAAAAGTGTGATGAAATGGCACTTTTGGCAAAGAAGAACATTTCAATGTGCCTTGATTTTATAAAAATTTACAGCCATGCAAAGGATGAAAAAATTAAGGCGAACGAGAAAAAGCTGGATGCCTTTGAGGATGAGCTTGAAACATATTTGGTAAAAATAGGTGCAATGGAGCTTAGCGTGGATGATTCTATGCGTTTAAGCAAGCTGTCACACGCAATCGGTAATTTTGAACGTATCGGTGACTATGGTGTAAATATTCTTAAAACCAAAAGAAAAATGCACAACGGCCGTATTCATTTCTCCGACGAAGCGAATAAGGAGCTGGATGTAATGGCTCGTGCCGTTAAGGAGATTATTGAGAATTCCACAACTGCATTTATTGCAGATGATATTGAATTGGCGCAGACGATTGAGCCTCTTGAGCAGGTTATTAATAATTTGAAGGCAGAGCTCAGAGCAAAGCACTCAAAGCGTATGGAGGACGGCGAATGCTCGGTAGAAAACGGAATGCTGTTCTTTGATATAATAAACTCTTTCGAGCGTATTGCGGACCATTGCTCCAATTTGGCGGTTTGCATTATTGAGCTGTCACAGGGAAGCTATCAGACCCACAGCTATTTGAAGGCTGTTAAAAAATCTGATAATACAAGCTTTATGAAGAGCTTTGAAAGCTACTTGAAAAAATATGAGATAAAATAGAGCGGAAATAAATTTTTGTTATGCTCTAAGGAATAAAGTATGGAAGATAAAAGACTAGTTTATATTGTTGAGGATGATACATCCATCAGAGAGCTGGAGATGTATGCACTGAAAAATTCAGGCTTTGACGTTGCAGGTTTTGGCAGCGGAACAGAGTTTTTCAATGCAATTGAGAGTAAAATACCCGATATGGTATTGCTTGATATTATGCTGCCCAATGAGGATGGTCTTGATATTTTAACGAAAATAAGAAATTCGGGCATTTACGGCAGTGTTCCGGTTATTATGGTAACGGCGAAAACCAGCGAGATTGATGCAGTTAAGGGTCTTGATATGGGTGCTGATGATTATATCACAAAGCCCTTTGGCGTAATGGAGCTGGTGTCCAGAGTGAATGCCATTCTCCGACGTCTTAATCGTGGCGCAAAGGCTGTGCTGAAATTTAAAAATATTAAGCTTGATGAAAATAAGCATATTGTTTCGGTGGATAACAACGAAATTGAGTTGACCTATAAGGAATATGAAATTTTAAAGCATTTAATCAGAAACAAGGGAATTGTGCTTACCCGTGACAGATTGATGGAAATTGTGTGGGGTTACAATTTTGAGCAGGGCAACCGCACCGTTGATGTACATATTCAGTCTTTGAGAAAGAAACTTGGTGCCGCCGGTGAGCATATAAAAACCATTCGCAATGTTGGCTACAAGGTCGGTGATTAAATGACAAAAAGGCTTTTGAAAAAAATTCTGATTTACGGATTTGCAATTGTATTTATTACTGCGGCGCTGGTCATAACGGTTCTTCGCCTGCATTTCGAAGCCCTTAGCAAGGCAGAGCGGGTGAAGCTTGTAGTCGGACTCATTATCGTGCTTGTCATTTCGGCTGTTTTCTCTATATACATCAGCTGCAGAATTGTTAAAACTGTGGTTAAGCCCATTGAAGAGATTGGCAATAATCTTGAAAAGATAGAGGAGTACAAGGTCTATTCGGAATTTCAGCCCTTTGTGAATGCACTGTCGGAGCAAAAGAAAAAGCAAAAGGAGCTTAACAAACAAAAAAAGCAGTTTACTGCGAACATATCCCATGAGCTGAAAACACCTCTCACCTCCATTGCCGGTTATGCCGAGCTGATTGAAACGGGCTTTGCCAAGGAAGAGGATATAAAACCCTTTGCCTCCATTATTAGAAAACAGGCTCTCAGGCTTGTCACATTAAGTGAGGATATTATTCAGTTGTCACAGCTTGAGGAAAATGATGAGGATAATAATATCAGCTTTCAATCTGTTGACATCTATGAAATTGCAGCCAGATGTGCAGAGTCATTATCCATCAATGCAAGGCTGAAGGGTATTCAGATTGATATAAGTGGCGAAAGCTCCTTTGTCAGAGGCAATACCTCTCTTTTAGAGGAGCTTATTTATAATCTGTGCGACAATGCCATAAGATATAATAACGAGAACGGAAAGGTAAGCATTGATGTTACCAACAATAACGAGTTTACCGTTTTGTCTGTCGCAGATACGGGAATCGGAATAGATGCAAAATATCAGGAGCATATTTTTGAGCGTTTCTTTAGAGTTGATAAAAGCAGAAGCAAGGAGACCGGGGGTACAGGACTTGGTCTGGCGATTGTAAAGCATATTGCCCAGCTTCATGATGCACAGCTGAAAATTGACAGCGAATTAGGCGAAGGAACGGTAATATCTGTCTATTTTAAAAAATAATAAAAAATATATTGAAAATTGAAGAGTTTTAGTATATTATAGAAAAGTAATATACTGTTTAAGTATCAAAAATAATTGAATAAAGCATCGGTGCTTGTGCCGGCTTTAAAAGGGGAATTATTATGAAAAGAAAATCAGGACTTAGCAAATTCAATGGTTTTTTGGCTGTTGTGCTTGTTATTTGTTTAATTGCAACAGTAGTAATGGTAAGCAGACCGGTAAAGGTTGAGGAGGCTTCAACCGAAACATCAACAGGTGATGTCAGCGTACTCAGTCAGTCATTTGAGGCAGGTACATACGGCGGTAAAGAGTTTAAAACAATTGATGATGTTGTTAATTATTATGTAGAGTGCTTTAACTATACAAAGACATTAACAGCTGAATATACTGAGGGCGGAGAGGCTAAGACCTATTATAAGCTTCTTGGTGATGAGAATTTAGGTGTTGAAAATCTCCTTGTTGAAGGCAAATCAAGTGATATCATTGATAAGCTCGTTCCGACTATACTTGACAAACTGTTCAAGGGCAGCGTTAAGGGTCTTTCTCCATCAGACAACCGTGACCCTAATAATGATACCAGAGACGACGGCAAAATTGACTGCACAAAATCACATCTTACAGTTGATGATGTATTAGATGCAAATGTAGTTGATAATGGCGACGGCACAATTAATATCACAATTCAGCCTAAAGCAGCTGTACTTGCAATGCCTGATGCAGACCCTCAGGGCAGATTCTTCAATGTACTTGGTGACATTTCATCTACAGTAGAGTCAATTGATGTTCTCTCTTTCTCAGAGGGTACAATCAATGATAACTTTGTTGTTAACTACCAGGGCGGTACAGGTACTGTTACAATTGATACTGCTACCGGTGAGATTACTGCAGCTGATTTCGTAATGATGGTTCATATTGATGTTAAGCATGCAAATGTAGCTGTTCTTAAAAACAAGAATGCTTCACTTGATATCCGCTATACAAACCACTTCCCTGCAAGTGATGAGTACATCAAGACATCAAGAGATTTGGTTAGAAAATAATATATAATCAAAATAGTAAAGGCTGTCATTAGCTGAGGTGTCATAACGAAGTATTGGTTTCTCGTGGTAATTGCCTGTAATACAGCCAAAAAGCCTCG
>JAMPGU010000053.1 GCA_023663865.1 Clostridium sp. | reverse complement strand
CTATTACAATAGGCAGAAATGCCAAGGTTGCGGCAGGTGCAGTGGTTGTAAAAAATGTTGATCCAAACTGTACTGTTGTCGGTGTGCCCGGTGAGGTTGTCAGAATTGACGGTGAACGCGTTGATGACCTTGACCAGATTAATATTCCTGATCCGGTAATGAATGCGATTGAAAATAATCAAAGAAAAATAAAAGAATTAGAAGAAGAAATTCAAAGCTTAAAGGAGTCTTTATAATGAGAATATTCAATACAATGTCAAGACAAAAGGAAGAATTTGTACCCGTTGATAAAAATGAGGTTAAAATTTATGCCTGCGGTCCTACAGTTTATAATTTTATTCATATTGGTAATGCAAGACCTTTATGTGTATTTGATGTTTTGCGCCGCTATATGGAGTACAAGGGCTATAATGTAAAATTTGTTCAAAACTTCACGGATGTGGATGATAAAATCATTAAGCGTGCAAATGAAGAAAACAGTACCTTTGAAGAAGTATCTGAAAAATATATTAAAGAGTTCTGGACAGATGCACACGGACTTAATTTTAAGGATGCTACAATTCATCCAAAGGCTACTGAAAATATTGATGAAATTATTGATATCATTAAATCTCTTGAGGAAAAGGGATATGCATACGCTGTTAACGGCGACGTTTATTTCAGAACATTGAAGTTTAAGGAATACGGCAAGCTGAGTCATCAGCCAATTGAGGATTTGCAGTCCGGTGCACGTATTGCTGTTGGTGATATTAAAGAGGATCCCCTTGACTTTGCACTTTGGAAGGGTGCAAAGGAGGGTGAGCCTTACTGGGATTCTCCTTGGGGCAAGGGCCGTCCGGGCTGGCATATTGAATGCTCCGCTATGAACAGAAGATATCTTGGAAAAACAATTGATATTCATTGCGGCGGTCAGGATCTTATCTTCCCGCATCACGAGAATGAAATTGCGCAAAGTGAGTGTGCTAATGGCTGTACCTTCAGCAAATACTGGATGCACAATGGTTACATTAATGTAGATAATGTTAAAATGAGTAAATCTCTCGGAAACTTCAAAACCGTCAGAGAAATTGCCGAGGTTTATGGATATGAGGTTATCAGATACTTTTTGATTTCCTCCCATTACCGTTCACCAATCAACTATAATCTTGAAATTATTGAGCAGTGTAAATCTGCTCTTGACAGACTGTACACCTGCAGAGAAAGCCTTGATTTTGCACTGAAAAATGCACAGGACGTAGATGATGACGCAGAGCTTATTAACCTTTTAAACAGCCGCAGAGAGCAATTTGTTGCAGCAATGGATGATGATTTAAATACGGCTGACGGTGTAGCTGCTGTCTTTGAGCTTGCTAAGGATATTAATACGAAAATTCTTGATAAAGCTGTATCAGCCAATGTTTGTCAGACTGCTATTGATGTATTTGACGAGCTTTGTGATGTTCTTGGAATTCTTTATAACAGAAAGTCCAATGATATTGATGCAGAAATTGAAGAGCTTATTGCAAAGCGTCAGGAAGCAAGAGCCAACAAGGATTGGGCTGCTGCTGATAAAATTCGTGATGATTTAAAGGCAATGGGTATTATTCTTAAAGATACACCACAGGGTGTTACATGGACAAAGGAGTAACTTATGGTCGATAAGAGGAAGTTTAAGAATACAGAGGTTTCCTTGCTTGGACTGGGTACAATGCGTTTACCCTGCAAAACACCCCTCAAGCGTGAGGCCAATCCAATGATTAATTATGAAAAAGGGCAGGAGCTTGTTGACCTTGCTTATTCCAAGGGTGTTAACTATTATGATACTGCATATATGTATCATGTCGGAAAAAGTGAAAAGTTTATCGGCACAGCACTGAAAAAATATCCAAGAGAAAGCTATTTTCTTGCAGACAAGCTGCCTATATGGATGTGCCCCAAAAAGTCAGATATGGAAAAGGTTTTTCAAAAACAGCTGACTCGCACGGGAATGGATTATTTTGATTTCTATTTGCTCCATTCATTGAATAAAGAAAACTTTGAAAAGTGCGAGGCTTTTGGTGCTTATGAATTTTTAGAGAAGAAAAGGGAAGAGGGAAAAATTAAAAATATTGGTTTTTCTTTCCACGGCACCATTGAGGATTTAAAGAGAATTGTATCTGCACATACGTGGGATTTTGCTCAGATTCAGATGAATTACCTGGATTGGAAAAACCAAAATGCCGAAGAGCAATATCAGATACTGACGGATGCAGGAATACCTGTTATTGTTATGGAGCCTGTTCGCGGCGGAAAGCTTGCTGATGTTTCACCTGAGATTGAAACGATGTTCAAGAACGCTAAGCCGGATCATTCGGTTGCCTCTTGGGCAATCAGCTTTGTTGCCAGTCATCCGAATGTAATTACAATTTTAAGCGGTATGAACTCTAATGAGCAAATGCTGGATAATTTGAATACCTTAACTGATTTCAAGCCTTTTGATGAAACGGAAATGAATATTTGCCGTAACGCTGCTGCAATAATGAATGAAAGCAATATTATTCCTTGCACCGGCTGTGATTACTGCGCGGATTGTCCTAAGAGTGTCAAAATCAGTTCTATTTTCTCTGTTTATAATAAGGTAATGACAGAAGAGCTGAGCAATGATCAAGGTAAAGAGGCATACAGCAAAATTGACGTTAAGGCTGATGCTTGCGTGAATTGCGGAAAATGTGCATCTCATTGTCCGCAGTCAATAAAAATTCCATCCTTGCTCTCCAATGAAGTTCAAAAGGTATTATCATAACAGTATACATATTAAAAATAATTGCTGCTTTATGGCGAAATAAATTATTATTAACAAAAAACGGTACAGCTTACTATGCTGTACCGTTTTTACTATTATGCTTTAGGGAAACAGTAATTGATTCGATATGATTATTTAATTAATTCCTTCATATCATACATACCGGCAGTTTTTCCATTCATATAAACCGCAGCATTTACTGCGCCGACCGCAAAGATTTCCTTGCTTCTGGCAGAATGAGAAAGTGTGATAATCTCGTCACGGCCAGCAAAAATAATATCATGCTCACCAACGATTGTACCACCGCGGATTGCGTGAAGACCAATTTCATTTTTTGTTCTCTTCTCGCGCTTAGAATGGCGGTCATACTCATATTTCATTGGATTAGGAGTAACCTCGCACATTGCATCTGCCAGCATTAATGCTGTTCCGCTTGGCGCATCAATTTTTTGATTATGATGCTTCTCCACAATTTCGATATCAAAATCATTTCCAAGAATTTCAACAGCCTTTTTTGCAAGATTTGCCAAAAGATTAATGCCCATACTCATATTATATGTAAAGAATATCGGACAGCACTTTGAGGCATCTTCAATCTTTTTCTTCTGCTCGTCATCATATCCGGTGGTTGCAATTACAAGAGGTGTTGATGTTTCCTTAGAATATGCTAATAAATCATCGAGAAGAATCGGATTGGAAAAATCAATAATGGTATCTGCCTCTTCCTTAACATCAAAAATGGATGCGTAAACAGGGAAGTCACCACTTGTTTCTGTATTCAAGTCAACACCGGCTACGATAGTGCAATCCTCTCTGCCGTTAACAACACTTTGTATAACCTTGCCCATCTTGCCGTTGGCACCGGTAATTATAATTTTAGTCATTTTAAAATTCCTCAAAAAAGATATTATTTTAATAAACCATATTCATTTAATGTATCTTTAACATAAGACTTATTTGCTTCATCCATCTCGATAAGCGGAAGTCTTACAGGACCAGCATTGAAGCCAATCATGCTAACTGCTTCCTTTACAGGAATTGGATTAACATCAACAAACATAGCCTTAGCAAGCTTCATATATTTATCCATAAGTGCTTTACTGCCGTCCTTGTCACCATCAAGATATTTCTGAACAATATCGTGTGTTTCCTGGGGACAGATATTTGAAAGAACAGAGATAACGCCTTTGCCGCCGCGCTCCATCAAATCATAAATCTGATCATCATTACCGCTCCAAAGATTTAATTCATCTCCGCAAAGCTCATGAATTTTTTCAATTTGCTCAAGACTTCCTGATGCTTCCTTAATACCATTGATTCTTGGCAGCTTTGAAAGCTCCTTTGCAGTTTCAGGCGCAATGTTCAAACCTGTTCTTGATGGAACATTATATAAAATGATAGGAAGATTTGTTGCATCATGAATTGCCTTGTAATGCACATAAAGACCTCTTTGGCTTGTTTTATTGTAATATGGTGTAACAAGCAAAAGTGCATCAGCGCCTGCTTCACAGGCTTCCTTGCTGATTTCAATTGCACAGGCTGTAGAATTAGAGCCGGTACCTGCAATAACAGGAACTCTGCCGTTAACATACTCTACACACCATTTGATTGCTTCATTGTGCTCAACAACTTTAAGTGTAGAGGATTCGCCTGTTGTACCGCATACAACAATAGCATCTGTTCCATTCTCAATCTGGAAATCAATAAACTTGCCGAATTCATCATAATTTACACTGCCATCAGCATTCATTGGTGTAATAATTGCAACAGCAGCACCGGTAAAAATTGGTTCTTTCATATCACTATCTCCTAATTAAAATAATTATTATCTGTCCATATAGCCTTCTGCAGCAAGAAGCTCTGCCAAAAGAACTGCACCGCCAGCAGCACCGCGAAGTGTATTGTGTGACAAGCATACAAATTTGTAATCATACTGTGTATCTTCTCTGAGTCTGCCGATGGATACAGCCATACCGTTTTCAAGCATTCTTTCTGATTTAATCTGTGGTCTGTCATCTTCAACAAAGTAATTTAAGAATTTCTTAGGTGCAGATGGGAGATTAAGCTCCTGTGCTCTGCCTGAGAAATTATCCCAAATTTCAATCATTTCTTCCTTAGTAGGCTTCTGACCTTCCTCAAATCTTACAAACACTGCACCAAGATGACCGTTTGAAACAGGAACACGAATACACTGTGCAGTAAAGTTTGGTTTATCAGCTGATTTAATAACACCGTCCTCAATTGTGCCGAGAAGCTTGAGCGGCTCTTTCTCACTCTTCTCCTCCTCACCGCCAATGTAAGGAATAACGTTGTCATTCATTTCAGGCCATGTCTCAAAAGTTTTTCCTGCACCTGAAATTGCCTGATATGTACAAACAAGTACATCCTTAACAGCAAATTTGTCATTAACAGGGAAGATTGCCGGTACATAGGACTGCAGTGAGCAGTTTGATTTAACAGCAATGAAACCGCGCTTTGTACCAAGTCTCTTCTTCTGATCGGCAATAACCTCAATGTGATGTGCATTAAGCTCAGGCACTACCATTGGAACATCCGGTGTAAATCTGTGTGCGGAGTTGTTTGAAACAACAGGACACTCGTGCTTAGCGTATTCTTCTTCAAGTGCTTTGATTTCATCCTTCTTCATATCAACAGCACAGAAAACAAAATCAACCATTGAAGTAATTTTTTCAATGTCATTTGTTGCATCCATTACAACAATATCCTTCATACTTTCAGGAATATCAACATCCATACACCATTTTTTGCCTACGGCATCCTTATAAGCCTTGCCTGCACTTCTTGATGAAGCAGCCAAGCAGACAACATTAAACCATGGGTGACCGTCAAGCAGGGTAGCAAATCTTTGACCTACCATGCCTGTTGCACCAACAATACCTACATTAAACTTTTTTTCCATAACCAATCTCCTTAAAAAAATACCTTGTAAAACAGGTAAATATGCAATATAATATTGTGGTACGAAAAATCGTAACAACACTTGAAAGTATAATACCACTTAATATATATATATGTCAATTGTTAATTTATTTTATTTGATTATAATTTATGGAGAAAATGATGAAAACATCTGATTTTTACTATGATTTGCCTGAAGAGCTGATTGCACAGACCCCTATTGAGCCGAGAAACGCCTCCAGACTTATGCTTCTGGATAAAAGCAGCGGAAGTGTAAATCACAAAAAATTCTATAATTTAACAGAGTATTTGAATCCCGGTGACTGTTTGATTTTAAATAATACACGTGTTATTCCTGCCAGAATTTTCGGTGTTAAGAAAGAGACAGGCGCTGTTGTTGAATTCCTGCTTTTGACGCAGAAGGAAAATCTAATTTGGGAATGCTTGTGCAAGCCGGGAAAAAGAGCCAAAATCGGTACTGAATTTGTTTTCGGTGAGGGCAAGCTGGAATGTACAGTTATTGGTATTCTTGAGGACGGCAACAGAATTATCGAATTCAAATGTAAAGAGAACATTTTTGCAGTTCTTGATGAAATAGGACAGATGCCTCTGCCACCGTATATCAGAGAAAAACTGGAAGACAAAGAACGTTACCAAACTGTGTACAGCGAGCATTTAGGCTCTGCGGCAGCTCCTACTGCAGGTCTCCACTTCACTCCCGATATGCTTGATGAAATTAAGGCAAAAGGTGTGAATATCGGGTATGTTACGCTTCATGTAGGATTGGGAACCTTCAGACCTGTAAAGGTTGATGATGTTACGAATCATCATATGCACAGCGAGCATTATATTATGCCTGCGGAAACGGCTGAGCTTATCAATGAAACGCATAAAAACGGCAAGAGGGTAATTTGTGTCGGCACCACCAGTTGCAGAACTGTTGAGTCGGTTGCCACAAAAAACGGCTGCATTTGTGCTGACGAAGATGATACTAGTATTTTTATTTATCCCAGTTATGAATTTAAATGTATGGATGCACTTGTTACAAATTTTCATTTGCCTGAAAGTACACTGATTATGCTGATTTCAGCCTTTGCAGGCTTTGATAATGTTATGAACGCCTATAAAATTGCCGTAGATGAAAAGTACAGATTCTTCTCATTTGGCGACGCCATGTTAATTTGTTGATGTTGCACAATTATATCACTATATTATAATATATTTTTGTGAATGCTGCACAATTTCGCAATTTCATATAAGAAATTTTGCACCCAAGGTGTATAAAAAATGCAGAAATTTGCATAGTAAAATGAAGTAGATTTTAACACAATGAATGTTTATCCGAAATAATCTTTATATCTTATTTATTGACTTTTGCAAATAATTCTAATATAGTATTTATATAGAATAATTATATATATTTCTAACAGTCAGGTTTTTTATTGGAGGTGTCTGTATGAGCGAGAAAGAAATTGCTATGGAATTACTTAATAATGTTCCGGCATATAAGCTGGGATATGTTATTGCTTATTTGGAAGGCATAACTGCTGATGAAACTGCAGATGACGCTTTTTGTGAAAGTCTGTGTGAGGAGTATGAAGCAGTTTCTGATAAAGGACAGTTTGTTTCTTTTGAAGAAATGGCAAAAATGAGCGGGGTTGATGTCAATGCATTATGAAATCCTGTTTGATAAACCGGCACAAAAATTCATTTTAAAACAACAGCCATCACAGCGTAAGCGTTTACTTTCTGCAATCAGTAAATTGCCGAACGAGGGTGACCGTAAAGCAATGAAGGGTCATCAGGGTTATTTTCGATTGCGTGTCGGTGACTATCGTGTGATTTATACTGTTGAGAACGAAAAATTAATTGTAAGGGTTGTTAATATAGGAAATCGCGGAGATGTTTATAAAAAGTGAGTAACAAATAATGAAAAATTTTAATTTAGAAAATGAGCAAGTAGATAATTCTTTGAACGGAAGCCGTAGTGAAGAGTTTGGGGAAGAAATTCCAAATGCTGTTACAATTGCAGCTTTAAAGGAAGTGGAAGAGATGATAGCTCATCCGAAAAAATATAAACGTTATTCTTCGTTTGATGAAATTCTTAAAGAGATATTGGCTGATGAGCAATAAATTGGGTGCAAGATTATCTTGCACCCATTGTTTCTTTATGTTATTATATCAATGAAATATAGCTTTCATATAAACTATAAACAACGTAGACGCGATGTTCATTCAGTAAGAATTTATAAATTTACCAGGAGCTAAGTAATGAAAAGAATCGTTGTAATTTCTGATATTCACTCAAATTATGTCGCCTTTGAATCAGCGGTCAAGGCTATTGAAAAAATTAATCCGGACGGTATAATTTTTCTCGGCGATTATGTGACTGATTTTCCAAACACACAAAGGACTATGAATCTTATTTATACGTGCAGGTCAAAATATAATTGCTGGTTTATAAGAGGAAACCGTGAAGATTACCTAATTGAGCACGATAATAATCCAAATGACGGATGGTGTTATTGTTCAAGTGTAGGATCACTGCTGTATACTTATGAAAATCTTACAAAAAAAGATTTAAACTTTTTTAGAGAAATGCCTATTTGTCTTGATATCAATATTGGCGGATGTCCATCACTTACAGTCTGCCACGGCTCACCGGAAAGTACAAAAGAAAACTTACTTAACAATAGAGCCTCCCAATTGAAATACATAAACAGCATAAACGGAGATATTCTTATTTGCGGTCATACACATCATAGAAATATCATCAATATATGCGACAAACAAATCGTTTTTTGTCCAAGTCTTGGGCTATCTCAGGACAATGAAAAATACGGTTGTACAGCTATAACGCTGTTAAGCTGCATAGATAAAAAATGGAAGGTTGAGTTTTTAAATATAGACTTTGATGCTTATAGATTAATATGTGATTATAAAAACAGTGATTTATTAAACAAAGCACCCGTTTTTGCAAGATGCATAATTAAGAGTATTGAAACCAATAGCGATTTAGCGTATAAATGTGTTGTATTAG
>JAMPGU010000052.1 GCA_023663865.1 Clostridium sp. | reverse complement strand
ATCCAAAAAGCCTATCCTTCTCTAATCAAGAATAGGCTTTTTCTACAGGCTGAAACTGCAGGAAGTAAATTCCTGCAGTTAAATCGTATATTTGTTATGTTAATATTATCCGTTAAGAATTGCGAAGTTTTCCTTGTTGCACTTATAAAGGTTCTGGAATACCTTGAAATTCTTATCATAAACCTCTTTGTGTGCAGGGTTTGGATGATAGGTGGTTTTAACCGGAATTAATTTCTTTACATCTGTGATTTTAGGAATAATACCCATGCCAACAGCAATACATGCTGCTGCGCCTACAGCACCAATGTTCTGAGGAGATTCAACAACCACAACATCACGCTGAAGTATGTCAGAAAGGATTTGGCAGGTGGTTTCACCAAGCGCACCGCCGCCGCAGAAACGAACAGTATCTGTTGTTTTATACTTCTTTATTTTCTGCTCCTGTCTTTCAAGCATCCATCTCATATGGAAGCATATACCCTCAACAACGGCTCTAATAAGCTCTGTCTTACCTGTGTCAAGACGGATGTTGAAGAACATACCTGCAGCATTCGGGTCCTCAAACGGGCATCTGTTACCATGAAGCCATGGGGTAAATATTACACCGTTCGCACCTGCAGGAATGGAATCAATTACCTCTTCAAGATAATCGTACATATTAAATTCAACCTGCTCAAGACTGTCGGTTGCATTGCCGTATTTCTTTAAGAATACACCGATTTCATCCAGTGCAAGGTGATCCTTAACCCAGCCAACGCATTTGTTTGAGGTTTCAAGCTCACCGAAATAGTTGAAGGTTTCCGGGTTTACACCAACAATAGCAGCCATCATTGCACCGGCATCTACTACCTGCTCGGGAACAACTGTGCCTACCCATCCTGATGTGCCTGAATAAATATGTGTGTCACCGATTTCAACAGCACCTGCACCTACACCGATAAGGGATGCGTCACCGCCGCCGCCATACACTGCAGTTCCCGCAGCAAGACCAAGCTCCTTGGCAGCAGCTTCTGTTATTTCGCCAACCTTTTCCGTACTCTTTTTGATAGTTGCAAGATGTTCAATATTTACACCTACCATATCACATACAGGCTTGCACCAGCCCTCGTGCCCTTTTCTTGTATCATAAAGAAGAGAGCCGAATGCAGAATCCTGTGTCATAACAAATTCACCGCTGGCACGCAGAATCAAATATTCCTTAATGTCCAGCCATTTGTAAACTCGTTTAAAGTTTTCAGGCTCGTGCGCCTCAACCCATTTGTATTTCCAAATCGGGTCCTTTACAGAGGAGGAAACAGCACCGGTATATTTCAAATATTTTAGCAGCTTTGTAACCTCGGCACCGGCAATCTGAAAGCCATGCGCAATTCCTTTTTTCAGCTCTTCTCTGGCTCTCTGGTCCATATAGGTCATAGGTCTGCGTATGCATTTTCCTTCCTTGTCAACCAAAACAAGTCCCTGCATTGCTGAACAAAAGCTGATACCCTCAATCTGTTCCTTCGAAATATTCGGTGCCTTGCTGAATATGGTTTTTGTTGTAATGCACATAGCCTCCCACCATTCATCGGCGTCCTGCTCGGCACCACCCTTAACACCTGTCTCCTCGTCAACATACAGATTGTAGCCTGCGGTTGATGAGGCTAAAATCTTCATAGTATTGTCAATTTCAATCAGGCAGGTTTTGATACCGGTTGTACCAATATCATAGGTGATTACATATTTGCTCATATTTATATCCTCCTAACAGATAATTCTGTATAAATTACTTTTTAAATGTGAATGCTGATTCAACAAATTTTAGCAGCTGGCTTACGATTTTTTCCTCGTCCATATTCTCAACATCAACGCCTGTGTATATTTCAAAACGCTTTCTGTAATACTCACAGGTATAGCTGAATTGGAGAGAGGTTAAAAGATTATCAAGGAAAAAGGCAAAAAGCCTTGGGTCAAGGTCATCACGAACATCTCCCTTGGCAAGAGCCTGGGCAATGCTGGTAATATATTTTTTGCTTGTGCTTCCCTCAATTTCCTGAGAAAGAAAATTTACCAGCTCGGAATTTTTAATGCTTGTGATTTCGTTGTAAAGCTTAATATAGTTGGCATTTTTCTTTGAATGACGGCAGGTAGCTCTGATTACCTTTTCAGCCTTGACCAGCAGCTTGTCATCACTCATCATAATTTCTTCCAATGTGTTGTCAAGAATTTCCATTCCTCTTTGCAGACAGGTGATGAATAAGTCCTCTTTGGTAGCAAAATATTTATACATAAGTCCGATAGATATTCCTGCATTTTTTGCTATTACATTAATATTCGCATTTTCATACCCTTTGGAAGAAAATTCCTCAATTCCGATTTCAAGTATATTTTCTTTGCGTTCTTCGCTAGCGCGTTCAAAGGCTTCCTTGTACCTTTTTTTCAGCATTATTTTAAATTTTGTATCGTTGCACAAAAATTATGAAACCTGTTTGTGCAAGGTTTACAAATCCTCTCTTATAATTCATTGTTATTGAGGATATAGTAACATCAATTACATAATTTTGCAACCAAAATAACTAAATTTTTCTCGAAAAGTATTTGACAAATCGTTAAAAAGTGATATACTTAATGTGTAATTATGGTGAGTAGTTGCTCACACCTATGCAGGTGAGCCATCACTCACACAAAAATAATAAGGGGGATATTTACCTATGGATACAAGATTTGCTATTACTGAGTATCCTGATGCAGCCATCATTACAGCTCAGCTGGATGCGCTCATCAAAAAACCAATTTATTCTATTAACCGTGACGCACTCAAGAAGTACGAAGATGAGTACTTTGCAAAGAAGTGCTCAAAGTCAAAGGAAATGATTACCGAGGCTAAGGATGTTATTCCTGGCGGTGTTCAGCATAACCTTGCTTTCAACTATCCTTTCCCAATCGTTATGACTAAGGCTAAGGGCAACAGACTTTGGGACGTTGACGGCAACGAATACTTCGATTTCCTTCAGGCCGGCGGTCCTACCATTATCGGTTCAAATGATGATGTTGTTAAGGAAAAGGTTAAGGAGCTGCTTGATGACTGCGGTCCTTCAACCGGTCTTTTCCACCCATATGAGTATAAGCTCGCTAAGAAGATTTCTGAGTGTGTACCATCTGTAGAAATGTTCCGTATGCTCGGTTCAGGTACAGAGGCTTGTATGTGTGCTGTTCGTGTTGCTCGTCTTGCAACAGGTCATAAGAATGTTATTAAAATGGGTGGCGCTTACCACGGCTGGTCAGATCAGCTTGCTTGGGGTATGCGTGTTCCGGGTACTCTTAATATGCAGTCACACGGTGTACCAATGTTCGTATTTAAGCATACACAGGAATTCTTCCCGAATGACCTCAAGAGCTTAGAGAAGAAGCTTATCTTAAATAAGTTCCGCGGCGGTACAGCAGCTGTATTTATTGAGCCATGCGGACCAGAGTCAGCTACACGTCCTGTTGATAAGGACTTCCCTAAGGGCGTTCAGGCACTTTGCCGTAAGTACGGTGCGCTTCTTGTTTGTGACGAGGTTGTTACAGGCTTCCGTATTGGTTTGTCAGGTGCTCAGGGCTACTATGGTATCGATCCTGATATCACAATCTTTGGTAAGATTATTGCCGGCGGTTATCCTGGTGCAGGCGGTATCGGCGGTCACAGAGAGGTTATGAAGTATCTTGGTGCCGGTCTTGATAAGGCTGAGGGCAAGAAGATTCATAAGGCAATGTGCGGCGGTACAATGGCTGCTACTCCGCTTTCCTGCTGTGCAGGTTACACAGTAATCTGTGAGATTGAAAAGAGAAACGCTTGTCAGGTTGCAGGTCAGATGGCTGACAGACTTGTTAAGGGTCTTAACGAATCCATCAAAAAGTATGACCTTCCATTCGTTTGCTACAATGTTGGTTCTATCTGCCAGCTTCATACAGTAGCTACAATGCACTTCAAAGTAGATTGGAAGAAGCCTTGGACAATTCCTACAGTTCTCAAGCAGACAGGTATTCGTCAGACAGAGATGCAGTATATGGGTGCTGCTTATATGGCAGAGGGTCTTGTAACTCTTGCAGGTTCTCGTCTGTATACATCAAGTGCTTACACTGAAGAGGATATTGACGAATGCATTAAGCGTTTTGACAGAGTTCTTTCACAGTGCGAGAAGATTGATTATTAATCAAATAAAATGACTAGGGAGTGGGGTTACCTGCTCCCTTTAGCCGATATTATGAATGTATATTTTTAAGGAGAAAAAATATGGCTTACGAAATTGAAGAAGCTAAGAGAATTGTTGTTGAGGCCGGTAAAAAGCTGGTTGAGACAGGTCTTATTGCCCGCACATGGGGTAATGTGTCCGCCAGAATCAGCGATACACAATTCGTAATTACTCCTTCCGGTCGTGCTTATGAAACCTTGACACCGGAAGAGGTTGTTGTTGTTAACATTGAGGACTGCTCCCACGAGGGTGACATTAAGCCATCATCTGAAAAGGGTGTTCACGCTGATGCATATAAGCATCGTCCTGAGGTTAACTTTGTTATCCATACACATCAGAAGGCTGCTACCATTGTCAGCATTACCGGTATGGAAATCAGAAATGTTTATGATGAGTTTAAGGCTGTTCTGGGTGACAAGGTGCCTGTTGCTGAATATGCAATGTCTACCACCAATTCTTTGAGAAAAAAGGTGGAGAAATGTCTTGTTGCAAATCCTGAGTGTCCTGCTATTATGCTTATGCACCATGGTACGCTTTGCGTAGGTGAAAGCTTTGAAAAGGCATTTGAGGTTGCAGATAATCTTGAGAGATGCTGTGAAAAGGTAATTAAGGATAATTATCTTCGTCATTCCTGGGATAAGGAATATTCAGATGAAGCTAAGATGAATTTCTATCTCAAGAAGAATGAGGCAGGTGAAATGCCAAGCAGTATCTGTGATTTCGGTTCATCTGTAAGACACGGAAATATCTTTACGCTCACATATGATGGCGGCAAAAAGGTAGATGTTGAGCTTAACTCCGGTATGGGAATTAACGGCATTGCTCCAAAGATTGCTAAGCTTCACAGAGCAATTTATCTTGAAGAAGAGTTCACAATGATTAAGCATGTTGCAGAGCCGGCTGTTGTTGCAGTATCCTGCACAGGTGACAGTATGGAGCCAATGATTGATGACTTTGCACAGATTGTTGGTCTTGATGTGAAAAACAGTCCTTGGATTGATGGCGAAACAGATGAATGTGCAGAAGAGATTGCTGAGGCAATCAACGGCAGAAACGCTGTTTTAATTCAGGGCAATGGTGCAATCGTTGCAGGTAACAGTGCAGGAGATATGCAGGCACTGGATATCATAATGAATAAGGGCTGTGAGTCTGTTGTAGATTGCGACATCTTTAACCGTCCTCACTATGTTCCAAAGGCAGAGTGCTTCCTGATGAGAACTGTTTATCTTGCAAAATATTCCAAGCAGATAAATAAATAATTCTTACAGGAATGATTTTGATATAATATATTAAATAATAAATCCCATTGATATGAAGGCTTTCCTTAATATCGGTGGGATTTTTTATATGGGTATTTTTCTTGTTAAATCTTTTATTTTACATGGCTGAAAATACAGGTTATAACAGCATAAATATCAGGTTAAAAGAATTGATTTGCAATAATATAATAATTATGTTAGAATATAGCAAAAATATATTTGAGGTGATATTATGGCAAAAATTTACAAGGATATGACCAGAGAAGAATTATTAGCAGAGCAAAAGACTTTGCAGGAAAGATATGATGCATTTAAGGCAAAGAATCTTAAACTGGATATGAGCCGAGGAAAGCCGGGCAAGGATCAGCTTGACCTGTCAAATGGTATTAATGATTGTAGCAGCTATGTTTCTGATGGCGTTGATGTTAGAAATTATGGTATTCTTGACGGTATTCCAAGCTGTAAAAAGCTGTTTGCTGACCTTATGGGCGTTGAACCAAAGAATGTTATTATAGGACCAAGTGCAAGCCTCAACCTGATGTTTGATTATATCGGACAGTGCTTTATGCAGGGTGCAGGCAGTGAGCCATGGAGCAAGCAGAAGGATATTAAATTCCTTTGCCCTGTTCCCGGCTATGACAGACACTTTACCATATGCGAATATTATGGCATCGAAATGATTAATATTCCAATGAACGATGATGGTCCTGATATGGATATGATTGAAGCTTTTGTGAAAGACAGCTCAGTTAAGGGTATGTTCTGTGTTCCTAAGTATTCCAATCCTACAGGTATTACCTTCAGCGATGAGGTTGTTGAGCGTATTGCTGCACTGAAGCCGGCAGCTGATGACTTCAGAATTATCTGGGATAATGCTTACTGCGTTCATGATATTGTGGATGACGGTGATAAGCTTTTAAATATCTTTGATGTTTTACCTAAGTATAATAATGAGGATATGGTTATTGAGGTTTGCTCTACAGCAAAAATCACTTTCCCAGGTGCAGGCGTATCTGCATTAATTGCAAGCGATAATAATATTGCCGCTATCAAGAAAAGACTGAATGCGGAAATTATCAGCTATGATAAAATGAATCAGCACAGACATGTGGAGTTCTTTAAGAACGCGGAGGGCGTTTTAGCCCATATGAAGAAGCATGCAGCGATTCTTAAACCAAAGTTTGACATTGTGTTAAATCATCTTGAAAATGAGCTTGGCGGTAAAGGAATTGCCAGCTGGTTTGCACCAAAGGGTGGTTATTTCATCAGCCTGGATGTTATGCCCGGCTGTGCTAAAAAGGTTGGCGTGCTTTGTAAAGATGCAGGTGTAGTTCTTACCTCTGTTGGTGCCACATATCCATATGGCATTGATCCTGCTGACAGTAATATTAGAATAGCACCGTCATTCCCTCCTGTTGATGAGCTTGACCTCGCAGCAGAGCTTTTGTGTATCTGTGTTCAGCTTGCTTGTATTGAGGAGTTAATCGGATAATGAAATTTGGTGCATCTACATCCTGCTTTTATCCTCTTGAGACGGAAAAGGCGCTTAAAGAGGTTGTCGGTCTTGGCTTTGAGAAAGCAGAGGTTTTTATGAATGCCCCTTGTGAGCTGGAAGAACCCTTTGTTAAGGAATTGAAAAATATAGCGGATGGCAGTGAAACGGATATTATATCCGTTCACCCTTTCTCCAGCTTTTTGGAAAGCTCCTGCATTTTTGGTGATTACCAAAGAAGATATAATGATTTTATAGAGCTTTATAAAAAGACCTGCCATGCAGCTGCAATGCTGGGAGCAAGACTGATTGTTATCCACGGAGCTGTTGCCCAGCCTAAAATACCAATTCCTGATGAACGCTATTTTGAGAGATTTAAACAGCTTATTGAAATCGGCAAAGCCGAGGGCGTTATGGTTTGTCAGGAAAATGTGAACAGATTTAAGAGCCAGTCTATAGATTTTTGTAAAAAAATGAGGACAGCACTTGGCAGTGATTTTAAAATGGTGTTTGATATTAAGCAGACTGTCAGAGCAGGGGAGAATACTTTTGAATTTTTGAATGAATTCAAAAATGAGATTGTTCATCTGCACATCAGTGATAACAGCGAGCAGGGTGATTGTTTGCCAATCGGTATGGGCAGTTTTGATTTTAAAAGGCTGAAGGATACTATGGATGAAGCAGGATATCAGGGCGATGCTGTTATAGAAATATATTCTAAAGATTATGATGTAAAAAAAGTTCTTGGTGAAAGTAAGGTTTATTTAGATAGACTATGGCAAATGTAACGAATCGTACAAAGGGAATTATATGCATTCTGCTGTCGGCTCTGAGCTTCAGCGGAATGAGCAGCTTTATTAATCTGTCGGGTGATGTGCCTGTTGCACAAAAGGTTTTTTTCAGAAATCTGGTTGCTTTGTTTATAGCTGTAATTACACTGGCTAAGAATAAAGAGGCCTTTAAACCGCATAAGGGCTGCTTAAAATATCATATTATTCGGTCAAGCGCAGGACTGCTTGGCGTGTTTGGCAATTTTTATGCGACTACAAAAATGGCATCAACTGCGGATGCTGCGATTTTGAATAAAATGAGCCCGTTTTTTACTTTGGTTTTTTCTGCACTGTTCTTAAAAGAAAAGGTAAAGCCAAAGCAGGCTGTGGCGATTGCAATTGCTTTTATAGGGGCAATGTTTGTTATTAAACCTACAATGTCTAATGTTGAACTCTTTCCGTCCATATGCGGATTTATCGGCGGCTTGTGCGCAGGCGGTGCATATACCTGTGTTCGCCATATGGGCAACAAGGGAGAAAATGGACGTTTTACAGTTTTCTTTTTCTCACTGTTCAGCTGTATCGTTACTTGTCCGTATTTAATCTTTAATTTCCACCCAATGTCGGGTATTCAGTGGTTTTATTTGATAATGGTAGGCGTGTGTGCAGCCGGCGGACAGTTTGCGATTACAGCGGCATATACCTTTGCTCCCAGCAGAGAAATTTCCGTATATGATTACTCTAATGTCATATTTACGGCTATCAGCGGATATTTCTTTTTGGGAGGTCAAATACCGGACTTGTGGTCGTTTGTCGGCTATTTCATAATTTGTGCAATGGCTGTTTGGATGTTTATATACAATAACAGGGAATACAAACTAAAAAGATAGTTTTTGTTCAATATATTGCTGTAAAGTAAAAACACTTGCATTTCGCTATATATTGTGCTATAATCATTAGGAACTGTTACTAAACAGGAGGGGTAAAATTATGAAATGTCCATTTTGCGGTTTTGAAGAGAGTAAGGTTATTGATTCAAGACCAACTGACGAGAATGAGAGAATTCGTCGACGCAGGGAGTGCATTCAGTGCAGTAAGCGCTTTACGACCTACGAAATTATTGAGGACGTGCCTATCGTTGTAATAAAGAAGGATAAAAGCCGTGAGGTGTTTGACCGCAATAAGATTTTAAAGGGTATGCTTCGTGCATGCGAAAAAAGGTCTGTTACAATTGCAGAGCTGGAGAGTGCAATCAGCGATATTGAGGCTACGCTTCAGTCCGCTGTTGACAGAGAGGTTACATCATCCAATATCGGTGAGCTTATTATGGACAAGCTCAAGGCGATTGACGAGGTAGCATATGTTCGCTTTGCGTCAGTGTATAAGGAGTTCAATTCCGCTGAGGCATTTAAGGAATATATTTCAAAAATGTAATAAAAGATAAATCGTGCAGATTGAAGCTGAGGTGTCATAACGCAGTGTTGCTTAAAATCATCATCT
>JAMPGU010000051.1 GCA_023663865.1 Clostridium sp. | reverse complement strand
TATAGCTAAAAAGATGATGATTTTAAGCAACACTTCGTTATGGTACCTCAGCTTTGATAAAATATCCCTAAAAAGTCGGAAGTCCTTCAGCCTGGCGTAATGGGAACAAACGAAAAATGTATTGCAACCCACACACCAGAACCGAAGGACAACCCTCTTATGAAGTGAATTTGTAACTAAAGTATAGCATGCGATTTTCAAAATTGCAAGTGTTTTTTTAAAATTTTTTAAAAAAAATTTTTTACACCTCTATTTACTTTAAAAATCCGTTAACAATCTGCTCCTCTGCTTCCTCTGCAGTAAGACCTAATGTCATCAATTTAATAATTTGCTCTCCTGCAATTTTTCCGATTGCAGCCTCATGAATTAAAGCGGCATCCAAATCATTGGCAGTGATTTCGGGAATAGCACTGATAACCGCATTGCCCATAATAATTGCATCACATTCCGAATGACCTGAGCATTTATTATTACCGTTAATTTTAGACAGGAAAACCTGTTTTGAATGATCCTTAGCTACCGAACGGGAAATTACATTTGCACTGGAATTTTCGCCGTCCATATCTACCTCAAAGCAGGTCTCTGCAATTTGGTTTCCATGGGTCATCAGCTTTTCGGTAATAACAAGCTTGGCATCCGCATCCAGCTTTGCCTTTGTCATTCTCTTTGTGGAGTCAATGCCTTTAATCTGGACTGTCTCCATCTCCAAAAATCCGCCCTCCGCAATTTCAACAATTGTAGTAGGGTTCATAATCTTTTCGCCGTTTCCGTCTCCGTCACCATAATGCTTTTCTACATACTTTACCTTTGCATTTTTTCCGATATGGAAGGTGTGTATTCCGTCATGCTGGGAGGTCTGGTCTCCGCAGTTATGAATACCGCAGCCGGCAATAATAACTATATCGGAATTTTCACCAACGAAAAAATCGTTATATACATTTTCTTTGTGTCCCGTCTCACTGATAATTACAGGAATATGAACACTTTCCTTTTTTGTATTCGGCTTAATGATAATGTCTATTCCCGGCTTATCTTCCTTTGTGACAATATCTATATTCGCAGTTGTATTTCTGCCGGCACTCTCACCATTTGCTCTTATGTTATATGCGCCTGTAGGCACCTCGTGCAAATCAGCTACCTGCTCTAATAATGTTTTTTGTATCTGATCCATAATTAGTCCTCCTGATTTGCATAAAAACGGCATCCGTCAGTGCCCTTGAGCACCTCATCAATCATTTCATCCCTGCTGCCGCTTGCCTTCACCTTGCCGCCTGCGATGACAACAATTTCATCTGCAATCTTCAATATTCTCTCCTGATGAGAAATAATGATGATGGTATTGTTCTGTGCCTGCATTTTTTCAAATACTTTAATAAGATTATGAAAGCTCCACAAATCAATACCTGCCTCCGGCTCATCAAATAATGAGAGCGGTGTTTTTCTTGCAAGCACACTGGCAATCTCAATTCTTTTCAGTTCACCACCTGACAAGCTGGCATCAACATCACGGTTTATATAATCTCTGGCACAAAGTCCAACCTCAGATAAATATTCGCATACACCTGAAACAGACAGATTTTCACCTGCTGCCAGACGAATTAAGTCTACAACCTTTATGCCCTTAAAGCGTACAGGCTGCTGAAAGGCATAGCTTACACCCAGCTTTGCCCTTTCCGTAATGGACATATCCGTAATATCCGTACCATTATATATAATCTGTCCTGAGGTAGCTCTTTCGATACCTGCAATCAGCTTTGCAAGAGTAGACTTACCGCTGCCGTTCGGTCCGGTAATAACCGTAAATTTATTGTCATCAATCTTATAATTTAAATGATCTATAATAACCTTTTCCTTGCCGTTATCCTCAACAGCAAAGGTTAAATCCTTTAATTCAAGCATTTTATACCTCTTTTCCAAAAGAAATATTAATCCTATTATTTTAATAGAAATTGACCACAGATTAGTATACCATATAAAAATAAAAAATCAATACTTATATTATTTCATTGAAATCAGATGTCATTCAGATTCGCGGTCATCTGTTCTGTTTACTGCAAAGTCTGCTGTATTCCTCCTCCGTAATCTCTATCACCTTTCCGTGCTTAAATCCATACGGGAATGTAAACTGCTCAGGACATCTTACAAAATCTGCATCTCCTGCCTGTTTTGATACAAAAGGAACATAGCCCATTTTTTCCTTTTCACAGCCGAAGAAGTCCAGCATTAAACACCATTTTCCGTCCGGAAGCACATATGTAGTAGGTGCTTCGTGAGAGCCGGGGCGGTAAAGGGTTGACATATAGCTTTCAAAAGACGAATCGTGAACATACTCACCATATAGGCTTTCTGATACTGCATGCATATTCATAAGGGGTTCTGCTGGATTCTTATAAAACAAATGATATACATCCTTTATTTTAACAAGATGAGAGTCCAGTATTTCATTATCCTTTTCAAAAAACACCTTAGGTGTACTGAAGCTTTCAAAATCCTTAGTGGTACAGCAATAAATCTTCATATGCTCATAATCACTTTCCCTATGCGTTGAGCTCCAGTGAATTAAATATTCATCGTTGATTTCATCATAGAAAACCTCAGGCGCCCAAAGGCATCCGAAATCATCACAGCCAAAGTAAATCAGCTTCTGCTCGCTGAAATGAATCAAATCATCCGTTCTCCACATAGACAGATATTTACTGCCGTTATGATTGATATCCTTCCAGTCTACATTATGATTTTCATCCATTCGGTTCACGATACATAAATCGGTCGCCAGTATCACAAAGCTGTTATCCCTGAGTCTGACAATTTCAATATCCCTGCAGCCCTGCTCTCCCTTTGTGCAGGTAATCATAGGCTCGCCATGATTAACAGCCTCCCAATTATAACCATCCTTGCTTACTGCAAAATAAACCTGTTCTCCGTCAACAGTCAGCTTTTCTTTAAAATGTACAAATAAATACGGCATATCGTCTCTCCTTTTCCAACGTCATTATAAACCAGCCTTTAAAGAATTACAAGACGGTATTTTCATATAGAGATACTATCTATTTTTTGCTCCTTTAAAATTTATGTTGTATTTATATAGTATTTAAATTATAATTATTATGAAAGTATATATAGTTATTGAAAAAAGGAAGAATAAAATGAATTTTAACCCTGCAGTTTTAATGAAAATAATGAGCGCAAAAAACACCTTTGACGCAAACCATCCTAAGCTGAAAAACTATTTTTCAGCCGTTAAGGAAAAAGGAATTCGTGAGGATACGGTTATTCAGTTAAAAATCACGAATCCAAATGATGAGCCGATGATTGCCAATATTAAGGTAAAGCAAAGTGACTTAGATTTAATACAAGAGCTGGGTGAACTGATTAAGTGAGCAATTTCAGAAAAAAACTTTTAAGCATCGTAACAGCATTTATCGTTGTAGCAACATTTGCAGGATGCAGCAACAGCAGTCAAAATGCAAGTGCATCACTGACAAACACATCCGCTGTGCAGGAAACAGCTTCATCTGCAAGTAAAAGCGAAGCGATAAGCGCCTCCAATACTGAAGCAAAAGCCGAATCTAAAGCGAAGTCATCCGCTGCTTCCAAAACCAAAACTTCAAAAGGCAAAGCAAGAAGCAAGACTGATAAAACAAAAACTTCAAAGGCTTCAAAAAAAGCAAGCACTTCAAAAACAACAGCTGAAAAAGCAACTGCCTCCAAGACAAAATCCACATCAAAAAAGGATAAGGTCAGCAAGCTGTTAAGCGATATGACCCTTGAAGAAAAGGTTGGGCAGTTATTCATTGTCGCACCGGAAGCCCTAGACGAAAGCTTAAACAGCAGTGATATAAATTCTATTGATGACCACGGGTATAAAAGCATAAACAGTGCCATCAAAAAAACGATGAAAAAGTATCCGCCCGGCGGAATCATTATGTTTTCCAAGAACATTGATACTCCTAAGCAAATCACCGCCTTCACCAATGATTTACAGAAGAGCAGTGAAATTCCGCTGTTTATCAGCGTGGATGAAGAGGGCGGACAGATAGCCCGAATTGCAAACAATTCTAATTTCAAGGTAAAAAAATACAGCAATATGCTTTCTATCGGAAAAGCGGGAGATACAAGCAAGGCAAAGGAAGCAGGAAAAACCATAAGTTCCTATCTGACAAAATATGGATTTAATCTCGACTTTGCTCCTGTTGCAGATGTTTTCAGCAATCCGAAAAACACCGTAATCGGCAATCGTGCTTTCAGCAGTGACTGCAATGTTGTTGCTGATATGGTATCGGCAGAAATCAAGGGCTTTCACAGCAATAATGTAATGTGCTGTATCAAGCATTTTCCCGGTCATGGCGACACCACCGGTGATACGCACAAAGACTATGTGTCTGTTAATAAGTCCTGGAACGAGCTTAAAAAATGTGAAATTATTCCCTTTAAATCCGGGATTGATGCAGGCTGTGATATGATTATGGTTGCACACATTACGGCAAACAAGGCAACAAAGGACAGCTTACCCTGCACCTTATCCTATGATATGATTACAACCAAGCTCAGAGGCGAGCTGGGATACGATGGTGTGGTAATCACCGATTCCTTATCAATGGGTGCAATAACAAAGAATTACACCTCCGCCAATGCTGCTGTTAAGGCATTTTCCGCCGGTGCGGACATACTGCTTATGCCAAACGATTACCAAAAAGCATTTGACGGAATTATAAAGGCAATTGATAACAAAACCATTTCAAAAAAACGGCTTGATGAAAGCGTAAAACGCATATTAAAGCTGAAAGACAAATACGGACTTATTTAAGATTGATTAACGCAATCGTCTTACATAAAAATAAAAAACAACAGGAGGGCTTTATGGCACAGATAAAAGCTGAGGCGCAAGCAAAAGCAAAAAGTAAAAACAAAGGATTAAAGGCTATGGGAATTATCGTTTTAGTTATTCTTATCATCGCAATCATTGCAACTGTATTTGTTGCAGTTGTCACAAGAAAACAAAAGGATACTGCCGAAAACATTAAATATGTAGGTGGTATGCTGGCCTCTGACACGATTGAGTATCAAAGCGAGAGTGCAAAGGGGTTAGAGAAAAATCCTGTTATGAAGTTGATGGAGATGATATGGTACTTCTGTGCTGACGGTGATGATGCAAAGCACGCTAAGCAAACACCGCCGGAGGTGGATATGGTTAAGGATATCCCTTATATTGATGACGGAAACCTGTATCACCAGCTTGATGTATACTATCCACAGGGCATAGCAAGCACGGATAAGCTGCCTGTAATCATCGATATCCACGGAGGCGGCTGGATGTACGCTACAAAGGATTTGAACGAATATTACTGCAGAGCCCTTGCCGACAGAGGATATACCGTATTCAGTATGAGCTACCGTCTTGTGCCTGATGTAACAGTCAATGAACAGCTCCAGGATGTTTCTTATGCACTCAAATGGATTCATGACAATATGGAAAATTATCCTTGCGACACAGATAATATTATGCTGACCGGTGATTCTGCCGGCGGTATGCTTGCTGTATATTCAACGGTTTTACTGCAAAGCCCGCAGCTGAGAGAAACCTTTGATGTTGTTGACGCCGAACTGGATATAGATGCACTGCTGCTGACATCACCTGTATCCTATATGAAGGATGGTGCAATGAGTATATACACCAAGCTTTTATGGGGCAGTGACTACAAGGATAAGGCAACCTATGATTATATGAATCTTGATGAAATCATTGACTACGCCGATCAGCTTCCGCCTACATATCTTATCACCAGCAGCGGTGACAGCTTGGCACATGCACAGACCCTGAAGGCCGCTGAGCTGTTAAAAAGCAAAGGTGTAGATACAACCCTCAGAGATTATGAAAAATACAATGGCAAGAGCCTGGCGCACGTATTCAGCGTACTGGAGCCGTTTGATGAAATCGGCACACAGACCATTGACGATGCACTCAGCTTCTTTAAAGAAATCACAGAGAAAAACAAGATAAATGAATAGGATTAAACCATACCCCATCCATGCAGCATTCAGCTGAATATTAGATTATAAAACAAAAAGCATTATCAATACTGAGTCATATCTCAGTCACTGATAATGCTTTTATTATTTGTGATTTGCAGCAATATAGGAATTTTTATATTCAGCCTCACTTGTTACCTCTCGTATAATACGAAAACAGCTTGGAATGATAAACTCCTCATTTTCATCCTTGAGCTCAATTTCAAGCAATGCTTTATCCTTCCAAAACGGAAAAACATCTATTTCAAAATACTTGTTGTTCGCCGCAAAGCAATACCTATCCTTAAACACTTTGCCCCTGACAGCATCAGCATCATGAATCAGAGCATTATATTCCCTTTCCGTGATTTGACTTTCTATTTCAATTTTCTTAATCTCACTGACATCAATCTTTTTTGTTTTAAAATAGATATATGAGCCATGCTCACCGCGTTTTCTTACCCTGATATTACCCTCATTTTTAAGGCTGAGGTAATATTGGCATATTTCTATTTTTCGGCAAAACGCGTTATTTATCAGCATACTTGCTTCAGGGTATTCAATCAGAAATTTTCTTTCTATTTCATAAGGCTCCGGCTCACCGACAGCAAAGGAAATTTCATCTATCAAGTGCCTGCATTTATCCGCAAAGCTGTCTTCATTTTGTATCATTCTAAAATGAGGTGTACCCACCCATGCGCGTATGATTCTGTCATCAAGGCAGATTGCTTCCTCTACGGACTCCGTTCTGGCACTATTATTTTCAGTAGTATATACACCGCTCTTGGCTGCACTGGTCATATGAAACACAGCATCATATTGATCACGCAGTTCAACCTCACTAACGCCGAATTCTTTCAGCAGTATATCAAATTCTTCATCTGACAAATACGCCTTTGAATCCATAGCGCCTCTGTCAAAAACAATTAAGACCTTATCACAGTTCAGCTTGGACACGATATTATCCAGCTGTGCCTCCTGCTTCAACTGATTTTTCAGTACATACCGCTGAAAATTTATAGCTGAGCCGCAACTTATCGGCGTAATCCCATTCTTTATAAGCTGCGTTGCAACCTCATTTAAAATGATAACGTGATATCCCAGCTTTTCATATACTTCTTTTATATAGGATAACGAGCTGGTTTTGCCTGCACATACACCGCCCGTTATCACAATTTTATTCACAGTCATATGGTTTCTGTTATTCAAATTTAATATCCTTTGAAAGCTTTGAATGATGAGCTGCGTTTGCCAGATTTGTGGGAGAAAGATAAACGCCAAATCTCTTCCACTTTGTTTTCCGCTCGTCATTATCAAATTCAATATTGCACAGGCTGTACACCTTAATGCTTTCTGCCACTTCTCTTAATGAATATTTCTTATCCGTAACAATCGTAATCGTCTTTGACTGATTTGGCAGAAGGTCAAAGAAATTATCACTGAAGGGGCGTGTTGATTTACTGCTCTCAACCTTGACAAGTCTGGCAAATTTATCCGTATGAACCGTAATGGAAAGCTCTTTATCCGTAATCACGATTTTTGTTTTCAGCTTAGCCTTCGGCAGGTTGATATTCTTTTCCTTATCAAACAAAACTACCTTTTGCATCAGAAGCTTGCCATCCTGATACAGTCTTGCTGCAACGCCTGTTTTTTTATAGTTATACTTTACACGCAGTGAGCTGACATCCAGTTCAAAGGCTTCTCTGTTTTCAAGCTTAGGCAGTGTAATATCTCTGCTCTTCTTTTCGAGGGTTCCGTTTTCAAAATCAAAAACCTCATATTCTACCTTTACCTTTTGCGGCTCTATAAGGTCACTTAAAGCAAAGATTTTTATATACTCCTCCGTATCCTCTATAGACACAGACAGTGGTGCGTTAAAATGCTTTGCACCATACTGCAGAGCCTTGTAATTGCCGTAATAGTCAAGACTTGACCAGGAGCAAGCACCCCAGCAATCGTTAAGCTGCCAATACATTGAACCGTTGCAGCGTCCCTTATTTCGTCTCCAGTGTTCTGTAGCATCAGCAATACACTCAAGCTGTGTAACCTGTGAAAGATAAACATAATCCCCGAAACGCTTAGGCAGATTAAATCTTGATGCGATATAATAGATCATTTTGTCATTACCGTTTGCACACTTCTGATGTGCTTTAAGCACCTCACTGTCAAAATCACAGTCATAGGACTTTGCAAACATCTCTATTGTCTTTAGGTCAGGCAGACTTTCAAAGCCGAATTCACTGCAAAAGCGTGTCATACGCTTGCGGTAATAGTTCATTGGCTGAAGTCCGTGCCATACACCCCACAAATGTGTATCGCCAACATTATCCGCACCCATACCATTATTATGGGAAATACCTATCGGAGAACCCGGTGTATACGGCGTATCGGTATCACATTCTCGAATTTCAGGCTCAAGAATGTTATAGAAGAATTTTTCTGTCCAGTTCACATACTTTGTCATATGCACCCATGCCATATGCATATCTTCAATCTCATTATTTCCATTCCACAAAGCAAGGGACGGATGATGATTGATTCGTTTGACATTTTGGGAAATTTCTTTTTTTACATTATTTAAAAACTTATTGTCAAAGAACGGATATGCCTGACAAGCAAACGGAAAGTCCTGCCAAACCAGTATTCCGCGCTCATCGCACGCATCATAAAATTCATCACTTCCGTAATATCCGCCGCCCCAAACACGAAGCATATTCATATTTGAAAACTGTACAGCATCAAGCAGATAATTAAGCTTTTTCTTAGTAAATCGGTTAATGAAGCTATCGGGAGGAATATAATTTGCACCCTTAATAAACAGAGGCACACCATTGAGCTTAAACTGGAAATTCTGCCCCCAGAAGTCCTTATCCCTATTAAGCTCAATTGTTCTTATACCTATTCTTTTTTCAAGGCTGTCAACAATTTTATCCCCAACCAAAAGCTCTGCTCTGACAGTATATAAAGGCTGTTTTTGTTTTCCCGACAGCTCATAGGTCCACCAAAACTCAGGGTTATCAACTGCAAATTCAATATTTTTTCCCCAGCCCACTACTTCTTTTCCATCCGGGCAAATCAGAGTAATCCTACTGTCAATTTTTTTGTGTTCCTTGACAGAGAGATTTGCTTTTATGCGTGCACCATCATTACCAAGGGTCTGTTTAATTTGCAAATCCCTTATTCTTCCGGCCTTAACAAACTCCAGCTCTATATCCCCGGTAATTCCGCTTGGCACTAAAACCGGACCCCAGTCCCAACCGAAATGGTACTGTGGCTTTCGAATATGTACAATACCGTTTTGTCCGTTTGAATTGATTGGAGTCGGACATTTTTTATACATTTCTCTGACATACTTAACCGGAGAATGAAAATAAATTTTTATCTCATTTTCACCGATATGCAGAAATTTTTTTATCGTATGGCAATAAAGCACAAAGCAGTTGTTCCCACTGAAAACTCGTCTGTTATTAATATAGACATCGCACAGGGTATCAAGCATTTTACAGTGAATTAAAACGTCATCGCTGTAATACTCTCTTGTATTAATATAAAAATGACGTTTGTATACCCAATCCACTTCTCCAATCCATTGCATCTTTTTTTCATTTAACGCCACAAAGGGATCGTCAATATCGCCATTTCTCATTAAATCCAAAAAATTACATCCGGGAACAATAGCACTTTTCCAAGTACCACTGCCTGCTCTTTGAAACTCCCATCTACCATTTAAAGACTTCTTCATATTTTACACCCACTGTGAATATATAATTATAATAATTATATTTATAAGCGCCGG
>JAMPGU010000050.1 GCA_023663865.1 Clostridium sp. | reverse complement strand
ATCAAGGCACAAAAACGCAGGAATACTTTCGTATTCCGAGTATTTTTAACGCAGAGTAAGGGCGAATCGTTCAATTTAAACCACGGTTCGGATTACTACTCATTGCCTAAGATTAATACTATTTTTATAATTTGCAATCAATTAACATAATTTGATTGTTGATAATGTCAATCATTGCATATTTCCCGTCTGCAACAGCACCGGGATTCATAATGTACAGCTCATCCTCTCTGCCGATATACTGAACGTGCGTATGCCCAAAGAGACAGATATCAGCCTTTCTTGCCTTAGCCTCGCGGATGATTTCACCGTAGCCGTGCTTAACATAAAAGGGATGGCCGTGACTGAAAAATATTTTTTTACCGGCAAATTTAATCTCGTTATAAAGCGGAAGCGTTGAGCCCCAATCGCAGTTGCCTGCAACTCTGTAATACTTCATTTTCGGGTAAAGCAGAGATGCATCCTCAAAATCATTTTCTCCGTCACCTAAAAAAATAAACAAATCCGCATCATCAAGATGCATTTCTATAATCTCATATAAATTTCTTTTTGACCCGTGAGAGTCACTTAATACAACAATTCTCATTCATAAAACATCCTGCTTTGTCATAGTATATATTGATTATACTATACAGAGGAGATTATTTCAATGAATAATAATGATATGAACAGACTGATGAGACAGGCTCAGAATAAAACAGGCATTGATATTTCAAAAATGAAAGCGGCAAGCGAACAAGGCAAGCTGGATGATTTTGTGAATCAAAATCTTTCCTCCGATGCTTCCAAGAAGCTGAAGAATGTTTTAACAGATAAGGCGGCCTGTGAAAAGCTTCTGTCTACGCCTGAGGCAAAGGAGCTAATGAAAAAATTAATGGAAGGCAAGTAATATGGATAATTTAAATGACATTATAAGCAATCTCAGTGCAGATGATATAAATATGCTTAAAGGCGTAGCCTCATCCATTCTCGGCAATCAGGGTGAGGCTGAGGCTCCGCCTCCGAAGGAAAAGCCGGCTGCGCCCCCGAATCAGCTGCAGAGCCTTGGTATGGATAACATTGATTTTGATATGATTATGAAGGCGAAGGCTGTATTTGACAAAATGAAAAATGCCTCAAATAAAAATGTGGATTTGATAATGGCACTTAAACCGCACCTCAGTCCCGAAACACAGAATAAAGCCGATCAGGCATTGAGAATTATAAAGCTTTTTGAAGTCCTGCCATTATTAAGGGAGCTGTTTTGATGCGTGATTTTTCCGATAACGATATAAATGAAGCAAAAAGACGTGTTTGGGAAATGCGAAGCAAAGCAGCGCATTTTGTGGATGACCATTATGATAAGTCCGCTGAAAATAAAAATTCTGCAGACACGTCTCCGATTTTTAATATGCCTTCGGCGGAAAATCATAATGATGACGGGGAACGCACAGAAACGGAAAAATTATCTGCCGGCGGCAAGGAAGACGATAAATCCTTTATGGTTATTCTGGCGCTTATTATGCTGCTTTCCCGTGAGGGTGCCGACAATACATTAATTTTAGCTCTTTTATATTTATTACTTTAATTTTTGTCAATAATATGTTATAGTAAGATTTGGTATTATTATCGTTTTTCAGTGATTGGATGTTGTTAATATAACTGAACAGCCGATGACTGAAAACAATACCAAATGGAAGAATAAGCAGGCTTTCACTCCTGCTCAATATAATCAGCTTGGAGGACAATGTATTGAACTTTGTGAAAAAGGATATAAGTAAAGGCGTTTCACTTGTCAGCGTAAATGCCAATCAGTTTAAGACAAATGAAATTGCCATCAGTCTTGCTGTACCGCTGAAGAGAGAGACCGCTTCTGTTAACGCTCTTCTTATAAATCTGCTGGCACGTAAAAGTGCGGAATATAAAACACTTCTGGAGCTTAATAAAAAGCTGGCTAAATTGTATGGTGCTTCTCTGCTTGCCACGGTATCCAAAATAGGTGAATGCCAGGTGCTCAAGCTGGGATTAACCTGCCTTGATGATAAGTTTTCACTGGATGGTGAAAGTATTTCTCTTGAATGCATTGAGCTTTTAATCTCTTTGCTGTTTAATCCAAAACTTGAAAAGGGATGCTTTATTGATTCTGATATTGAAGCAGAAAAGCGTATCTTAATCGAAAAACTTGAAAGTGAAGAAAATGAGAAGCGCACCTATGTTCTCAGACAAACGGAAAAGCTGATGTTTGGGGACGAACCATATGGTATTAATCGTTATGGAACCGTTGAGGATATTGAGAAAATCACAGCTGAGGATGTAACGGCTGCCTGGAAAAATATACTTTCATCTGCTAAGGTTATGGCTACTGTTGTAGGAAGTGCAGATGCAGATAAGGTCAGCAGCTTGATTTCAGATGCCTTTTCCACAGTTGAAAGAAGTTATTGTGAGCTGCCCGATGCAGTCTTTGTGCCTGAATGCAGTGAGGTCAAGGAGCATATGGAAAGACTGGATGTTAAGCAGGGCAAGCTTGTTTTGGGCTTTAGAGTGAATATGAAGCCTGATGATAAGCTGACACCGGCTATGCGCAGCTTTTGTGATATATTCGGCGGCGGCCCTTACTCTAAGCTCTTTGCAAATGTAAGAGAAAAAATGAGCCTGTGCTATTATTGCTCAGCTAGATATACTCGACTGAAAAGTATGATTTTAATTCAGTGTGGCTGTAATGAAGAAAATATGGACAAGGCTGTTCAGGAAATATTAAATCAGCTTGAAATGATTAAGTCCGGTGACTTTGAAGAGGAATTCAATTCCTCCAAGTTGGGACTGACAGATGCAATTATGTCTGTAAATGATACACCGGAAGCGATTGAAGCGTGGTACGCAAATCAGATTACAGACAGTATGGTTAAAACACCGCAGTTATCCGCCGAGGAAAACAACGGAGTAACAATGGAGCAGGTAATGACCTGTGCATCCCTTCTGTCTCTGGATACAATCTACAAGCTGTCTGCACCAAAGGAGGAAGCGTAATGAAAGAAATTAAATCTGCTGCTCTCGGTGAAAAATATTATGAAATCGACCATAAATCAGGACTGAAAATTTTTGTTATGCCAAAGGAAAATTATTCCTCTGCATATGCTGTATTCGGTACAAAATATGGTTCAATTGATACGAAATTTAAAAGATCTGACAGTGATAGCTTTACAACTGTTCCGGAAGGTATTGCCCACTTTTTAGAGCATAAGCTTTTTGAAAGCGAGGACCTTGATGCTTTTGCAAGATATGCAAAAACAGGTGCTTCTGCAAATGCATACACCTCTTTTGATAAAACCTGTTATCTGTTTCAGTGCAGTGACAATTTCAAGGCTTCTCTGGAGATTTTGCTTGATTTTGTTACCCATCCTTATTTTACAAAGGAAACAGTAGAAAAGGAGCAGGGCATCATCGGTCAGGAAATTACAATGTATTATGATGTTGCCGGCTGGATGAGTACCTTTAATCTGTTAAGATTATTATACAAAAATCATCCTGTAAGAATTGATATTGCAGGTACAGTGGATTCCATTGCAGAGATTACAGACAAGCTGCTTTATGACTGCTATAATACGTTTTATAATCTGAATAATATGTGCCTTGCAGTTGTGGGAAATGTGTCAGCCGATGAAGTTCTTGAGGTTTGTGACAAAATGCTTGAAAAGGCAGAACCGCTATCTATCGAGCGTTCCTTTGAGGAGGAACCCAGAGGAATTGTAAAGGATTACTGTGAATATAATCTTGCTATGAGTATGCCTGTATTCTCCTTTGGATATAAAGAGGAATGCAAAAATTTAACACAGGATATTAAGACGATAGTCGAAACAAATATTCTGCTCGAAATTTTAGCAGGAGAAACCTCACAGTTATATAATTCTATGTTTGAAAAGGGCTTGATTAATACCAGCTTTTCTAAGGAATATTTTATTGGTTTTGGCTATGAGTCTATTATGTTTGATGGAGAAAGTGCTGATCCTCAGGCTGTTGCTGCCGAAATCAAAAAGGCTGTTTCAAGGCTGAAGCAGGAGGGCATTGATGATGAACAGTTTGAAACTGTAAGACGTGCAATGTATGGCAGAGAGGTTATGGAATATAATGATATCGACTCAGTTGCCAACGGCTTCATTTCTGCGCATTTCGGCGGTTACTCCATTTTTGATGCCATGGATATTTATAAGAATGTGACCAAAGCAGATATTGAAAACAGATTAAAAAATATAATGCAGGAGGAATATTCGGCATTGTCGGTGGTAAAGGAGAAATAAATGAGTAGCTACACAAGAGTTTATTTTGAGGGGCTGGGTATAGATTTTGATGTTCCGTCAATCGCCTTTTCTATTTTTGGACATGATGTTCATTGGTATGGAATTATTATTGCCTTCGGTTTTATGCTTGCTGTTTTATATGGCGGACGAATGGCATATAAGTGGAAAATGAGCCTTGACGGTATGACAGATGTGCTTATATGGGGTACAATCTTCGGCATTATCTGTGCCAGAGCGTACTATGTAATCTTTGAATGGTCGTATTATAAAGAGCATCTGTCTGAAATTGTACAGATATGGAATGGCGGTATAGCCATCTATGGCGGTATAATCGGTGCAATTATAGGTGCGGTTATCGGATGCAAGATAGGTAAAATTAATATACCCAATCTTTTTGACTTAGGCGCTCTCGGACTTCTTATAGGTCAGGGCATCGGCAGATGGGGCAATTTCTTTAACCAAGAGGCTTTTGGCGTAAATACCGAAACTGCACCCTTTAGAATGTGGAGTCAGAAAATCAGTGAAAACCTGCAGGCAAATGCAGACACGCTGGCAGCCAAGGGTATAGAGTTTGATCCGAGTGTACCGGTGCATCCTACCTTTTTATATGAAAGTGTTTGGTGTCTTGCTCTGTTTTTTGTTCTGCATTATATCGTGAAAAAGAAGAGAAAGTTCAAGGGCGAAATCTTCCTGCTTTATGGTATTTTTTATGGGCTGGAACGAGCAGTTGTAGAGGGACTTCGCACAGATTCTCTGTATATCGGAGATACCTCGTTAAGAGTAAGTCAGCTGCTTTCTATCATAATTATTGCAGCATTTTCTATTTTCTTCGCTGTATGTATGGTTAAGCTGAAAAAAGGAACGTTGTGGAAAGCTCTGCAGCTTGACAGTGCTTCGGCGGAAGCTGCAGCAGATAAAGAGAAGTCTGATGATAAAATCACAGCTGAGGCTGTAATAAGTGATAATAATGAAAATTCGGAGGAGAATTATGGCACAAATCATTGACGGTAAGCTTGTTTCAAGACAGGTAAGAGAAAGAGTAGCAAAGGAAACCGAGGCACTGAAAGCAAAGGGTATCACTCCGGGGCTGGCAGTTATTATTGTTGGTGATGATCCTGCATCGCAGGTTTATGTAAGAAATAAGGAAAAGGCTTGCGAGGAAGTCGGCTTTTACAGTGAAAAGTTTGCACTGCCTGAAAATACCACGCAGGAGGAGCTGAACAATCTGGTTAAGGAGCTGAACAGCAGGGAAGAAATCAGCGGTATTCTCTGTCAGCTTCCGCTTCCAAAGCATCTTGATGACAAGGAGGTTATTAATCTGATTGACCCGATAAAGGATGTGGATGCTTTTCACCCTGTAAATGTTGGTGCAATTATGATTGGTGACTATAACTTTTTACCTTGCACCCCTGCAGGTGTTATGGAGCTTATCCATTCCACAGGTGTTGATGTCAGCGGGAAAAAGGCAGTTGTAATCGGCAGAAGCAATATTGTAGGTAAGCCGATGGCTATGCTGCTGCTTCACGAGAATGCAACTGTTGAGATAACACATTCCAGAACTGTTGATTTGGCAGAGGTTACGAAAACAGCGGATATACTTGTAGCTGCAATCGGAAAAGCAAAATTTGTTACAGCTGATATGGTTAAGCAGGGTGCAGTCGTAATTGATGTGGGTATGAACAGAGATGAAAACGGCAAGCTCTGCGGTGATGTTGATTTTGAAAGTGTTCAGGATAAATGTTCCTATATTACTCCTGTTCCGGGCGGCGTAGGTCCAATGACAATTTCTATGCTTATGCAAAACACACTCACAGCAGCTAAAATTCAAAACAACGCTGAGTAATCAGCTTTGGGCAGACGAAGTTCATTATCGTTTTTATAAATATAATTTAATAGATAAAAGGCGGAAAAACTGTATAAAAAATACAGTTTTTTTGTCTTTTATGTTGACATTTTTGGTGAATTAATATAACTTTGAATTATGATATTGTGTTAAATTGGATTTAATATCATCATAATTGTAGGACTATAAACATATTCAGCGCTTCAAGGAGGCACTAGTTATGAAGAAAATTTCCAAAAGTGTTGCAGTTATAATGGCTGTTGTTTTGCTTGTTCTGTCTTTTGCAGGCTGTGCAAAAATCAGTTATGTAACAAATGGTGCCGTTAATGCAATTCAAAAAATAAATGACGGCAGCTGGAAGGATAGTGAGGAGACGGTTCAGTCCGTAGGAGAAAATGTTGTATCCATTGAGCCTTTTAAGGCAGGTACATATGGCTCTATTGAATTTAAGACTGAGGCTGATGTGGTAAATTATTATGTTGAGTGTTACAATAACACAAAGGCACAGACAGCAAGCTATGTGGACAAGGACGGGAATGAATCAGAGTTTTACGCACTTGTGGGCGAGGAAACACTGGAGATTGATAATATTCTTATCGACGGATCAAGAAATGAAATGCTCAATAATGTAGTTCCCGGTATTGTTAAGGGCGCTTTTGCTAAGGGTATTTATGGTCTGCCTCCGAGCAATAACAGAGATCCATTACTTGATAACGAAAATATGGACGCAGATAATCCGGGCAATTATGATTTCAGAAAATCCTATTTTACACCTGAATATTGTCTTGCTTGTAATGTAACTGAAAATGATAACGGCACGATAACCATTGTTATTCAGCCTAAGGATGCTTCTATGGCTGCCCGCGGTGCTGATGCACAAGGCAGCTTCTTTGAGGTGCTGAAGGATTTAGGCGGCACAGTAGCAGGTATTTTTAATGATTATGATATGCTCTCTTGGGCAAGTGGAACAACGGAAGAAAACTGCGTTGTAAATTATCAGGGCGGAACAGGTGAAATTACAATTGACCCTAAAACGAATATGGTTGTTTCAGCAGATTATCATATGAATGTTTTTGTTGAGGTTAATCATGCCAATGTTACTGTTATCAAGGATAAAAGCGGTGCGATTTATATTTCACACTATATTCATTATCCGGCGTCCGATTCCTATTTGATGGAATCAAAGGGCTTGACAAGAAAATAAAAGATAGTAAAATAAGCGGTTAGAGGGAGCTGGTTGCAGCCTTTAACCGCTTTTTTTGTTTATTGCTGAATTTAATTTAAAGTATTCTTATTTTTTATATTGGCAAGTGCAGGGTTTTGGGTTATAATACTATTGGTGATAAATATGGCTCTTGAAGAACAGGTTGTTGACAAATTAATTGAAAAAGGATATAAAATTTCTTTCGCTGAGTCTTGCACTGGAGGGTTATGTTGTGGTATACTTGTAAATGTTACAAATGCGTCTAAGGTGCTTGATATGTCCTTTGTGACCTATGCCAATGAAGCGAAGATGAAGCTGCTTGGCGTTAACGCTGATACAATTTTGGCTAACGGAGTTGTCAGCGAGGAGGTTGCCTATGAAATGGCACAGGGTGTCGCGGCAGCCGCAGGCAGTCAGGTTGGAGTAGGTGTAACAGGTGTTGCAGGTCCCGGCGGCGGAACAGAAAAAAAGCCGGTTGGTATGGTTTGCTTTGGCTTTTGTATAAATGGTGAAACGATAACATATACCAAGCAGTTTGGCGAAATCGGAAGAAATCAAGTTAGAAAATCCAGTGTGGAGTTTGTATATCAAACGTTATTGGAATTGTTATAATGCTGTAAAAGAGGACGAGTATGAAAAAAATTTACAGAAGCAAAAATGACAGATTATTGTCAGGCGTATGCGGCGGAATTGCACAGTATTTTAATTGCGACCCAACCATCATTAGGTTGATTTGGGCATTGGTATCACTTTTCTCAGCAGCAGTTCCCGGAGTACTTATTTATGTCATTTGCCTTGTTATTATTCCGGAAGAGCCGGATTTTTATGATACAACAGGAACATATCATAACGATACACGTCAGTAAAGCAAAACTGCCTCCTGATGCTTATTTATTAGTAAGCTAACGGTGTACTCTTGTATGCTTGTGCAAAGTTAATAATTGCTGGTATGGCCCAGTAGGTAGGGCAGCGGATTCGTAACCCGCAGGCCACCGGTTCGATTCCGGTTACCAGCACCAAAAAAGAGGTTATCATTTTGATAACCTCTTTTAATATTTATTTGGATTGTCGGTTCGTTCCAACAGATAATCAATAGATACATTAAAATAATCTGCTATTTTTATCAGCGTTTTGTAATCTGCTTCCCTTTCTCCTGTTTCATATCTGCTGATTGTATTTTGATTCATTGATAAGTCCATTGCAAGTTTTAACTGTGAAATACCCTTTTGTTTTCGCAATTCTTTTAATCTCATTAAAATCACCCTTGACTTTAATATACCAAAATGGTATTATTAAAATATCCCAAATTGGTATATATTAAAGGAGAATAATTATGCAGAAAACAATAAACTTTTCAGACAAAGATGCAGATTTAATCAAAAGATTAGAAAGGTATAAAAAGAAAAAGGGATATACATATTTAGTTGACGTGGTTAGAGAACTTTGTGATGATGCTTTAACATTGAAAGAAATTGTAAAGTGAGGAGACTATCATGGTAAAAAATATTTATAAGATTATTTTATCTGTTTCATTAATTATACTTGCGCTTACCGGCTGTTCAAGTTTTCAAATGAATGAAACGACAACAAAAACTGTCACAACAACTACTACCAGAGCTGTCACAACAACTACAAAACCAACAACTACTCAACCAGCTATCCAAAGAGATGATGTTTTACCTAATAAACCTACTTTTGAATGCACAATGAATAGTGTTGGGGGAATTAAGGTTTTGTGGAAAAGTAAATATACGGGAGAAAAAACGATAAAGTATTATACAGTTAATTTTCATTTATACAATTCTGTAGATGACGAAGCATACGATGATATAAAAGGTAAATGTGAGCATTCTGTTAAGGTAGTAGGTCCTGCCGAAACAGGACATGAACTGATTGTATATGATGAGAACTTGTTTTATTGTTCATCTTGTTCAAAGGTTCAAATTGATACAATAAAATTTGAATATATGGATGGAACAGAAGATGAATTTTGGTATGGCTGGTATAGTGGTGTCGGATATGATTTAAGATAAATAATCTTTAACTACAACCCGCAGGTTACCGGTTCGATTCCGGTTACCAGCACCAGCAAGCCTCACTCGGAATATATCGAGTGAGGCTTTATTTATTAGTCCTGAAATATGTACTATGAACCTTAACCATATTGTATTTGAAATAACTGTATGCTACAATCATATCAACACGAAAGGGGAATACATATGATTGGTTTCAGTATTTCAAATAAAGAAAAGGTTAAAGAAAATACAGATAGAACTGTGCCAACAGTAATTGAAGAAAAAGCTGTACGAAGTGTTGTTACTGTTCATTTTATCAACGGCAGAGAGTATCCGTATTACAATGATATGTTTAACCTAAAAGTCGGTGATGTCGTTTATGTTGACGGCAAGCTTGCAGGGATACCCGGCAGAGTGACTGAGGTTACCACAAAGTTCAAGGTCAGCCTTGATTTCTACAAAAGAGTTATTGCAAAACTGAATCTTGAATTCCACGGCGAGTTCAAAAAGAATTCCTGCTTTATGCTGTGTGATAACCCTGATGTGCTTACGATTGAACAAGTCAGGAAATGGTACTTCCCTCCGAGAGAGGAAGAAGAGGAATTCTTTGTGGGTGACAGATATGAAATTAAACTTGATAATATTATGAATTGCGAGGATATTGATGAATTTGAATTTGCTGATGCTGTTGATATAGTTAAAGACGGTGAGGTGAAATTCATCACGATTAATAACGGAAAAGGCTTTGCAATTGTAAAAAGAAATAAACCGCATCTTGTTGAATTTGAATACAGTAATGGAGTAATCAAAAATCTGCTTTGTGATTGTATTAAGCCAAATCTTTGCGACCATTCGATTGCAGCGTGCATTGCTGTTGATATTCTTACCGAAAAGAATATTGATAGGGATGAGCCTGAATTTACAGCTATTGATATAAATGAGTTTTTGAAAATTGTATCTTATACGAATAAAGATATTTCTGTAAAGATTTAATTAAAATTTAATAGCTTATAAACTGTATTCAGAGATGCTCATCATATAGAAACGCAGAAAAATTTGATAAATTCCAAAAATTAAAATAGGATATATTAGAAATAAACAAGGGACATAAATTGTAAACATTGCAATTTAGCTGAGGTGTCGTAACGAAGTATTGGTTTCTCGTGGTAATTGCCTGTAA
>JAMPGU010000004.1 GCA_023663865.1 Clostridium sp. | reverse complement strand
TAGCTGAAAAGATGATGATTTTAAGCAACACTGCGTTATGACACCTCAGCTTTTTATTTTGAAGATTTTTTTGTTTTTATTAAGAGTAATAATGCAATTATGGGGAAGGCTATAGAAAATATTAATCCTGTTTTCAAATTGCTGCCCATAGAATCTGTAATTAATCCGATTATGGTTGGTCCTGCGGTACAGCCTATATCTCCTGCCAATGCCAAAAATGCAAACATAACCGTTGATGTTCCGGTAAGATATTTTGTACTGAGGCTTATTGTTCCCGGCCACATAGCTGCTACAGACAGTCCGCATACTGCACAGCCGATAAGGGAGAGTATCGGATTTTGAGACAGGCATGCCAAAAGATAGGATATTATGCAAAGTATAGAGGAAGCAATCAGATAATTTTCAATTCTGATTTTACTGCTCAGCTTACTGAATAATATTCTGCCGAATCCCATTAAAACAGCAAATGCCATAGGACCTGCTAAATCTCCTGCTGTTTTTGATACACCCAGTCCTGTTTCTGCAAAGGTAGAAGCCCACTGACTCATAGCAAGCTCAGCAGCACCGGAGCATATCATCAATATTATGGCAATATAGAAAAATTTTTCTTTAAATACAGATGTTTTCTTTTCATCATTTTGTTCATCCTTGGGTTCGATTATGGGTACAAAGCAAAAATAGATTCCGTTTAGCAGTGCGAATACCGACCATATGAATGCAAGATATCTCCAGTTATCACGTCCGAAGAGTACAAAGAAAAGTGTGGAGAGTGCGATTACCGCAACGGTACCCCAGCAGTAAAAGGAATGCAGCAGGCTCATTGTACCTGCCTTATTATCGGTTGGACAGGATTCGACAACAGGGGATATAAGAACCTCAAGAAGTCCGCTTCCTATGGAGTATAGTATAATTGAAAACATAATTGCGGCAAAGGTATTGGCGGCAATATACGGCAGAATACCAAGCAGAAGAAAGCCTAAAAAGGAACAGAAATGTGAGATGATAAGACATCGTTTATAACCGATTTTTTCTGCAAATTTTGCCGACAGCAAATCCACAACGATTTGTGTAAAAAAGGTTACGGTTATAACAATCGTAAGCTGTGCCAAGGAGATATTAAATTCACGGCTCCAGCTGACAAATAACAGCGGAGCAAAATTACATACAATTGCCTGAACCATATATGCGATAAAGCAAGCAGATATGGTGTGTTTAAAGTTTAATTTTTTCATAGATGTAACATAGCAAAACAATTCGGATTTGTCAATAATTTTTATAAATCTTCTGTATAATATGAGAATGAAATGGTAATAATGCTTTTGAGGTGTTATTCAATGGCAACAAAAGACAAACCAAATAATAAAAATTTAAGAGCACTGTTTTCCGTAATTTGCTTATGTATTATTGCACTTGGGCTTATTGTATATTTTTCAACACAAAGCACAGATAATGCGCAGGTGAATGAAGCAACAACAGTCAGACAGACCCAAACTGAAAAAACGACTGAGGTGCAGAGACGTGTTACTGTAAAGGAAACAACGACTGAGAAAGAAACCGCAGAAAGCACAACGAAGGAAAAAGAGGAAGCCTCTACGGAGCCTGCCACAATGGAGATGGGAGACACAAACACGCCGTATAAATCCTTTTATAAATATCCTTGTGATGAGGCAGTGCTTGCAGGCTACAGTGAAGAATTGATTAAGAATGAAACCATGGGAGATTACAGAGCCCATACAGGTATTGATTTTAAATGCAGTGAGAGCAGTAATGTTGAGGCTATCAATGATGGAAGAGTGCTGTCCGTAGATAAGGACAATCTGCTTGGTACAGTGATTGAGATTGACCACGGCGGAAAGCTTGTTGCACGATACTGTGGACTGGATACAGTGAATGTATCTGCAGGAGATTATGTTACAATCGGTCAAAATCTGGGAACAATCGGGAAAGTACCCTTTGAGGCAAGCAGTGATATTCATCTTCACTTTGAAACAAGAATTGACGGCAAATGTGTAAATCCCTTGGATGTAATGGGCAAAAGTGAATAAGAAAAAAGTGTGTGTTTTATAAAAAAAGTCCGCAGGTAATCTGATAAAAGATCACCTGCGGACTGTATTGCTTTTTAATAGTATGCCAGCGCACCGACAGCAGCTGCACCTGTTATCATAAATATTACAACTATCAAAACGATGAGTATTAACCATAATACGACAGGAAGCACAATGCCCACAGTATTCAGCTTTTTCGCTTTTCTTTTTTCCTCCATAAGTGCAGGATTATCCATCATATCAGGTACACTGTTTGCTTTGCTTAATCCAATGATGCCGCAGATGATGCCCACAATCGGTGTAAAAATGATACCTAAGATTATAGAAATAATGCCAAGTGTATTTGACGAAGATAATTCGTTTTTATAATTTTGGAATTGGTAATCATTCATCGGATTGCTGTACTGCTGGAATGGATTTGACTGATTGTAATCCGACTGGTAATTATATTGGTTTTGATTTGGTGTGTAGTAGACACCGCTCTGCTGTGCCTGGTTATTGTTAATCGGAGCTGAACAGTTCGGACAAGCAGATACGCCTTCCGGAATTGCACTTCCGCATCTTGAACAAAACATAATTATTCCTCCTATTCTTTATTTTATTATACTATTTCATTTTTTATAATTCAACTGAAATATAGTGATTTTTATGCATAATTTAGGTGAAATAAAATTTTTTTACAGATATTGAAATAAAATATAGACTTTATTCGCTATTTTTATCCCTGCACGAGACATTAGTGTAGGGAATTTTTATTGCCTGCAATTTTATATCGGTAGGAGATGATAGTATTTCACGGAGAAAACAGATAACTCAAAAAGAGATTGGCGAAGGTTTAAGGCGCTTAGCCTTTGGTGAAATCACGGATGCTGTGTCGCTGCTCTTTGAGAGTGAGGAAACCATTATCAGCACCTTGCCCCGGCTTGATTTATTTAATGTAAGTGAGATAAAAAGGGCAAAGGGCGGCGGAATGGAAATTAAGTTTTTTGACAGATTAAAAGCATTGGATAAGCTGGGTGAGCTTGCCTCGGCAGGAGAGAAAAAGGGTGCGGCTTCTTTTTATGAAGCGCTGGAAAAAAGCACTGTAAAAACCAATGATGCCTTTGGAGATGAGGGATATGAATAAATTTATACCCTTTTCAAAAAAGCAGCTGATGGTGCTGAACTGGTGGTGCAAAAGCAGCAGCACGCATAATAAAAACGGTATCATTTGTGATGGTGCCGTAAGAAGCGGAAAAACCCTTTGTATGAGCTTATCCTTTGTCAGCTGGGCGTTTTACACTTTCAGCGATACCTCCTTTGCTTTATGCGGGAAAACGATCGCTTCACTGAGACGAAATGTAATAACGCCGCTTCTGCCTATTCTGAATGAGCTTGGTTTTATCTGTGATTTCAAAATCAGCAGGAATTATTTGGAAATCTCAAAGGGAGAAATCACAAACAGATTTTATTTGTTTGGCGGCAGAGATGAGTCATCTGCGGCTTTAATTCAGGGTATGACCTTGGGCGGTATTATGCTTGACGAGGTGGCACTTATGCCGCGTTCCTTTGTTGAGCAGGCTATTGCCAGATGCTCCCTTGAAAATTCCAAGTACTTTTTTAACTGTAATCCTGAGCATCCTTATCATTGGTTTTATAACCAGTGGATAAAAAAATGCAGGGAAAAGAATATTTTATATCTCCACTTTACCATGTCGGATAATCCATCATTGTCTGCCTCGGTAATTAACCGATATAAAAGCCTGTACTCAGGTGCTTTTTACGAAAGATTTGTAGAGGGTAAATGGGTAACGGCTGACGGCTTGGTTTATCCTATGTTTAACCAAAACCGTCATATCAAAAATTATGATGGGAATTTCAGTGAGTATTACTTATCCTGTGATTACGGCACTGTAAATCCCTTTTCCCTCGGCTTATGGGGAAAGGGCAGGGACGGATGGTACAGAGTGGACGAATATTACCATTCCAGCCGTGACAGGGGTGTACAGCTCACAGACGAGGAATATTACCGGGAGCTTGAAAAACTGGCACAGGGCAAAGCAGTGAAAGCACTGGTAATAGATCCGTCAGCAGCATCCTTTATTCAGACTGTTCGCAGACATGGAAAATACAAGGTTATTAAGGCAGATAACGATGTGCTTTCCGGAATTAACAGCGTGTGTCAAGCACTGAAGAATGATGAAATATTTATATCACCGAGCTGTGCCGACACGATAAGAGAATTTTCTCTTTACCGCTGGGATAACAGTGTAAAAAAGGATGCTGTGAAAAAAGAAAATGATCATGCAATGGATGATATCCGATATTTTGTATCCTCTGTGCTGAAGAAGGATAAAAATAACGGAGGCTTTATATCCTTTGCATTAGAAAGGAATTGAGGCCTTGGGATTATTTAATCAAAAGAAGAAAAGCAGCTCTTTGACTGCCTCGGCAGTTCAAACCTCATCAAAGGCTACGCACCCCTATTTCCAGCTGGCAGCACATATACCCCTGAACAGTATGTCAAGGGTTTACGCTCAGCTTAGGCAGGCAGTACCTATTATTGACGCTGCTGTTCATAAGATTGTCAGGCTTACAGAGGGATTTAAATTTGAAACAGGCAGTGAGCTGCTTGATGAAAAAATCAACAGCTTTTTCGATACGGTTAATGTTGGAGGAAATCAGCAGGGCTTATCTGCATTTGTATCCAACTATCTGAATCAGCTGTTAACCTTTGGAACAGCAATCGGAGAGATTGTAATGAGCAGCAGCGGTATTTATGCGCTCTATAACAGCGAGCTTGAAAGCATTGAGCTCAAGCGTAATGAAAACGGTATTGATGTTGATATATATAACTTCAATGAAAAAGTTAAGAATCCTCAGCTGATACTGTATTCTGTATTAAATCCGAAGCCCGGCAGCTTATGTGGCTCCAGCCTGCTGGAAGGACTGCCGTTTATCAGTGATATATTGATGAAAATATATAACACCATCGGGCAAAACTGGGAGCATGCCGGTAATCTGAGATATGCAGTAGTCTGCAAGCCGACAGGGGACAGTGTTGACAGCACAGATGCCCAGGAGCGGGCAGCCGCAATAGCTGACGCATGGAAGGATGCAATGAGCGCATCAACCGTTAAGGATTTTGTGGCGGTAGGCGATGTCAGTGTTCAGGTGATTGGTGCTGACAATCATATTCTTGACAGTGAAATTCCGGTAAAGCAATTGCTGGAGCAGATTGTTGCGAAGCTTGGACTTCCGCCGTTTATGCTTGGTTTAAGCTGGTCCTCAACAGAGCGAATGAGTACACAGCAGGCCGACATACTGACAACGGAGCTGGAGTCTTACCGCCGTGTGCTTACGCCTGTTATTAAAAAAATCGGAGATATGTATTTGGCAGTGAACGGAATTTGTGCAGATATCAAGGTTGTATGGGATGATATTACGCTGCAGGATCAGTGTGATGATGCAAAATCACAGCTGTATCTTGCACAGGCAGAAAAAATTAAAGCGGAGCTTTAGGCGAATTTAAAGCAGTAAGATTTGATGCAGAGAGCAGCAGGATGCACCTTGTCAGCCCACAGGCAGGATGCTTGCGCAGCTTATATTTGTGGGCAGAAAGGCTAAGGAATGAATGTGACCGAAGGATATATTGAAAAGAGCACAGCATTGATAGACGGAGATTTAGAAAAAATTAACAGATTTACCCGAGCAGAGTTTGATGCTGACAGACTTTATGTATTCAATGTGGTGCTTTGCAATAACGATATTGACAGAGATTATGAAAAATTCTCTGTTGAAGCATTAAAGGAGCTTCAGCAAAAGTTTATCGGCAAGACTGGTATTTTTGACCATTCTATGAAATCATCCGATCAGAAGGCACGCATTTTTGATACCTGTGTTGAAAAGGTTGACGGCAGAAAAACCGGTGACGGAGAGGATTATTATCAGCTTAAAGCAAGAGCCTATATGGTGAAAAGTGATGATAATATGCCGCTGATTACAGAGATTGAAGCGGGTATCAAAAAAGAGGTATCCATCTCCTGCTCCGTTGGCAAGAGCATATGCTCAGTCTGTAAGCAGGACAAGAGAAGCGGAAATTGCCAGCATTTTGCCGGAAGGGAGTATGACGGAAAAACGGCATACGCGGTATTAAGTGATATTAAGGATGCATATGAATTCAGCTTTGTGGCTGTTCCGGCACAGCGTGAGGCCGGTGTAACAAAATCATTTGATTATGCAAAGGAAGGTATTGATATGACAGATGTTATTTCTGCTTTGAAAAGCTGTGACAGCAGTATTACGCTTTCAAAATCACAGGTTGAATCCGTTTTGTTAAAGCTGGATCATCTTGAGGAAGAGGCACAGCTTGGAAGAGAATACAAAAAGAATTTGACACAGGAGGTTGTTGCACTGTGCGCAAATGCAATGCCGCAAATGGATTTAAAGGTGTTTGGCAGTGTTGTACAGGTGATGACAACAAAGGAATTATTGGAATTTAAAAAAGCCTTTTCTAAGGAAAAATGCAGTAAAAGCATTGCACCGCAGATAACGGCAGACAAAAGAAATTATAATGTAAATCAATTTAAGGTATAGGAGGATAAATAATTATGGCATTTGATAATATTAAATTGGAAAAGGGCTTGTATACTACAGGAAAATCATTTACTGCTGCACTGGAGGAGCTGGACCCATCTGAAAATTATAAGGGAACATCACTGGACGGACTTGATGCATATGAGCGTCAGCTGAAAAGATTTGATATTAAGGTATCAGGACAGAATTCTGACCCTATTTCAAAATTTTTCGCATCCACAGATTCGGCAGCTTTATTCCCCGAATATATTTCACGAGCTGTAAAAACCGGATATGAAACCAACAGCACAATTGAAAATATTGTGGCAACAACGACAGAAATTGATTCACTGGACTATCGCTCAATTAAGACTGTAATGACAGATACTGAGCTGAATTTAGATTATGTCAAGGAGGGTGAAGCATTGCCTGAACTGGAAATTAAAACAAGTGATAAGCTGGTTAAGCTTCACAAGCACGGTAAAATGATTTCAGCCTCCTATGAGGCAATCAAGTATCAGAGACTTGATTTGTTCACTACAGTGCTGAAGCAGATTGGTAATCATATTGCCAATAGTGAATTTGAAAATCTGCTCAATAGTATTGACGATAAAAACATTGTATCGGTTAATACAGTTACCTCAAATATAGGCTATACAGATTTTATTACACTTTGGCTCAGCTGTCAGCCATATCAGATGAATACAATTATTGCATCTGCGGACTCAGCTGGAAAGATTATGAATATTAATGAATTCAAGGACGGAAGTGCCGGCTTTACCTTCCAGAGAACAGGAGAGGTTGTAACGCCTCTGGGCTCAACAATTTATGTATCAGATATTGTTGGAAATGAGTTGATTGCGGCATTTGATAAGAATTATGCATTTGAAAAGGTGCAGGCAGGCGGAATTATGACAGAGTTTGACAAGCTGATTGACCGCCAGCTTGAAAGGGCAACCATCTCTACACTTACCGGCTTTACAACCATTTATGATGAAGCGATTAAGTTCCTTAATTTGAGATCATAAGTTGAGAGGTGATATTGTATGACAGATTGCAGTTTCGTAAATCAGGAGCTGAAAAGGCTTTTTGATTTTGAAGATACAGAGCTTGAAAAGTATAATGATTTGATAGTAAATGCTGTTAATTGTGTCAATACATTGCTGAAAGAAAATGCAGATGAAAATGATACCAGAATTGTGCATCTTTGTGCAATGAAGGCGTACAGCCAGATTGAGGTTTTACATAACGATGACGTGGCATCCTTTTCTGCAGGGGATGTATCCTTTACCAGGGATACATCCTCAAAGGGTATTGAACTGCTGCTGCAGGAGGCTTTAAATGCCTGCAGTGATTTGGTATCAGTCAGCGGCTTTGCTTTTAAGGCGGTGTGATATGAACACGGAGTATATTATAAGACACAATATTGAAAAGCTGGGCAGTATGGTTGAAATTAAGGATGAGGATTGGAAATCTATGCCCTTCAAGGCACTGATTACACCTTTGTGGAGAAAGAAGAGCTCAAATTTCGAGGCACAATATACAGAGCTTGGTGAAAGCAAATCTGAATATTTTCTGTATATCGGGCCGGCAAATCATAATATAACTGCACTTAGTGACAGGGCGATGCTGCTTTGCGGTGAGAGAATTTATGAATTCAAGCATAGTGACAGGAGAGAAATCCATGATGAGGTACTGTACTACACCGGCATATTAAGACTGTTAAAAGGAGTTGATAGAAATGCGCTTTGATTATCTTATAGCTTCCATCATCAAAACACTTCGTGATGACCGCTTTTTTGATAATATGAAAATTATCAAGGCATATCCTTGTAATGTTAAGCCCACAAGACTTATACAAACCTGTATTGCAGTTGGATTAAACGAGGTTAATATCTCTCCGTGCTGTATTGATGATGACAGCAAAATCGGAGAGATTTCAGTATTTATTGATATTTTTATTCCGATTCATATTGACAATGGCTGTGCAAGTGAAATTTTTTGCAAAATATGCAATTTGCTGAATGGTTATAATATAAAATCCATTTCTGCCGAAAGAGCAGCAGTAGATGTAGCTGCACAGGCATACGTGCTGAAAAGCATTGTAACCTTCAGCAGTGAAAAATTATTTGGAGGCGATGCAGATGAATCATGAGCAAACAAGTGCTGCGGAAGAGATAAGCGAAATTATCAGGCTTGACCAGCTGAGATACGACAAAAGCATCGGAGGAAAGTAGTGTGAAAATGGTTTTTAAAGATTTTGTATTTCCGAGTAATCCGACTGTTTTAGAGGTAAAAGCATCGACGAATATTCACAATTTTCCGATTGCGAATAACAGCAGCAGGGTTGAAAATGTTTCTGTTAATCCGTCAATTGTTGAAGGTTCAGGGGTCTTTTTTGGGGACAGAGGCGAGGAGTACTGCTTGTATCTGCAGCATTTGCTTAGATTAAGAACAGCAGGGGTTTTGCTTCTTCCTACAGCAGTGGGAATGAATGCATATTTAACAAGGTTCAGCTATAAGAAAAGCAGTAATAAAAATGAAATTTCATACAGCTTTACATTTACGGAGGATTGCAGCAGCAAAAAAGAGGAGAGGTTATTTTATTTTACGGTTGCAGAAAATGGTGAAAATGCATTTGATATAGCAAACAGATGCAATGTATCGGTTGATGATATTATGAGACTGAATACGATTGCTACGCCGTTTTCTATTAAAGCAGGGGACAAGGTGGTGCTGTATGATTATTAAGCTTACAACTGTTTACGGCAAAGAAATTGTACCGGATAAAATCAGTGAATTTTGCTTTACACAAAGCCTTGGCGTTGCTTGTGACAGCTTCTGGGCTTATTTTTATAGTGATAAGCCTGTTGATGAAATTTTACGTGTTACTGCTGAGGAAAAGGGAAATGTGCTTTTTGCAGGCTATTGTGATTGCCAAAAGACAAGTCAGGATGAAAATGGATTTAAAATTTATTTTTTTGCCCGTTCCTTTGCAAGTGTGCTGGTAGACAATCAAGCTGAGCCGTTTACATATAATAATCCCAGTATAAGTCAGTTGGTTTTCTCCATTGCAAAAAAGTATGGCTTTGTATCAAAACTGCCGGATATAGCAAGTGAAAGTCAGTATGAGGTATCAAGCGGTACATCCTGCTATGGTGCTTTGAGCCAGTTTGTAATGCTGCTTACAGGTGATTACATATCGGTGAATGCAAATAAGGAGATTGTTTTGCTGACGAAAAGCGAAAGCACAGTTCCTTTAAATACTTATGATGCTTTATCCTTTACGCACACAATTAACAGAAGTGAGCCCTGCTCTCAGATTAATTTTAAAAAGAGCTTTTCGGAGGGCAGGTACAGACTGCATACAAAGGCACTTATAAGCGATGCACTGCATATTACCAGAGAACAGTATATTAATTTGTCATCCTTACCGCAATGGCAGCGGGAAAACACAGTGCTTCAAAGGCTGAAATCCTCGTACAGTGATTACAATATAATAGATGTAACATTGGCAGGTTATGTAAATTTTTCGCTTCTTCAGCGGTTTGACTATTGTTTAGATACGCTTAACGATGAGGATTATGTTTTGACAGAGAAGAAATATATTTTTGACAAAAACGGAAAAAGAACAAGACTGATTTTAAAGAAAAACATAGACATAAAGGAGATTACATATGTGGATTAGTGAGCATATCGTGAAGGAAAGCAGTTCGCCGATTATACAAACCGGCAAGAGTACGCTGAACGCAAACGGTAATGTAGAGGCTGTATCAACAGGTGTTCAGCGTAATTTGCAGATTTATTCACCCTATGGTTACAGTGCATCTCTGCCTGCGAATGTGGATATTCTTCTGGCTGACAGCGGTGATGCACAGGTAGGCATAGGTGTTCTCCAAAACAGCACTTCACTGAATACAGGAGAGATAAAAATTACTGCCTCCTCAGGTGCATATATTCATTTGAAATCAGACGGAAGTGTTGTAATAAACGGACTCAGAATTAATAAGAATGGGGTGATTGAATGATGGATATCTATAATGACAGCATCTCCAAGGAGGCAGATGTGAATACTGTTATCCATGATGCTGTTATGGCAGTCAAATGCCCTGCCGGAGAATTCTATCCAAACAAAAATTACGGAAGTAAAATATGCAGCGGTGACGAGCTGAACAAGATATTGGCAGCTGCCCGTCAGGCGGTATGCAGAATAGACGGCGTTATTATTAAATCTGCTGCCGGGCTTGATGATGGGGTGGAATTGACAATATCCGTCAACGATGCAGAAAGGAAGGTTCGTATCAGCTTATAATGAGAACGTATGGTGAAATATTAAACAGTATGAAAACGGCTTACTATAACGAGTATGGCAGTGCAGTTGAAGAATATAGTGAAACAATGAAACGATTTGAAATGCTGGCGGCGGAGCTTTATGCAATCTCCTGTTACGGCGATTACATATTGAAGCAGGGCTTTGTGCAGACGGCGACAGGGGAGAATTTGGATAAGCTGGGTGAGCTTCGAGGCTGCTGCAGAAAAACGCAGGCAGGCGCACGGGGAATTCTCATCTTCAGTATTGACGAGGTCAGTGATACTGAGATTGTTATTCCAAAGGGTACGGTTTGCTCGGTTAAGGGAAAACCGTTCATTCAGTTTGCAACAGAGGAGGAATCCGTAATTGCAGTTGGTAAACAAAGTGTGGCTGTAAGTGCATCGGCTTTGGCAGACGGGGAAGCATATAATGCCTCTGCAGGAGAAATATCAGTTATGGTAAATGCGCCTGTAGGGGTTTCAAGGGTGACAAATGAAGCTGATTTTACAGGAGGATGCAATACAGAGGATGATGCGTCCTACCGCAGCCGAATTATCAGACATTATAATATTCTCCCGAATGGTATGAATAGTACGTCCTTTGAAAATCTTGTGATGACCCTTGACTATATAACCGACTGCTGTATTCCTTACAGTGACAGCCCCGGCTCCATTCAGGTTTTTGTTGCCACGAAGGACGGCAGCTTAACAGAATTACAGATGAATGAGATTAAAACAAAGCTGTCATTTGCAGAGCTTGTGGGAATGATTGTTTATCCTGAAATTGCTAAGGTTAAGGATTACAGCTTAACTGTATCTGCCAAAATTATGTCAGGCTTTGATAAAAATAACGTTGCCTCTTTGATTGAATCAAAGGTAAAAGCAGCTGTATCAAAAAACAGAATCGGCAGAGCAGTTTCCTTGTCTGCGGTTTCAAGAGAGCTGAATGATATAGACGGATTGCTTTATTTCAGCTTCGATTCCGATAATCTTGTGGGCAATGAAATTTATTGTGACAGCGGAAGTATTCTGCATCTCAAGGATTTGGCGGTGAGCTGCAGCTATGAATAATTCTATTAAGAGAATGACGGCTCTTGCTGAGAAGTTGGGACTTGACATTGGGGAAAAAACAAAATCGCTGGCAGAGCTAAAAGGCTATGAAGCGGGATTAAAATGCATTTGGCAGGACTATTTTTATATTGCAGAACAGTATTCTCCAAATACAGCAAAGGGTCTTGCTTTGGATTTTATGTGCAATATGTTTAACATAGACAGTGAATGCAGTGAGGATAAAAAAAGAGAGCAAATATGTAATGGATTAAAAAAATGCTTTGGAGATTATGGCTGTAACGAATTCAGTGACATTTTAGCAGGCTACGGACTGATGATTGTCAGCAGTCCCTGCGAATATACGATTTCCGGCAGGTCAATGCAGAACACCGGGGCAATGGATGTAATCGGCAGTCTTTTGAAGAATTATGCTGTTCCGGGAGTATATATTACTTTTTCAGGAGAAGGATATACTTTTGATTATTGGGACAGCAAACTATATTGCTTTGAAGATTATGATAATCTGGGCTTGTCCTTCAATATGCTTGATACAATGATGTAGATAAAGGAGTTAAATATGGGTAGTACGAATAAAACAGAAAATTTGAAGCTGAACAGCTGGATAGGGTCAGACCGACCTGAGAGAGTGGATTTTAATTATGATAATGAAATTATAGATAAAACTTTGTCTGAACACATAGACAACAGTGCCATTCATATCACTTCAGCAGAACGTGAATTATGGAATAATCACATCTTTATGGGTATGTATTTTGGTGATGGTTCAGTAGAGAGAACAATCACAACCTCCTGCCCGTTTAATGCGTCCTTTGGCATTGTTTTTGCCAATAACAGACCTCTGAAAATTATTAACTTTTCAGACAGCAGAAGCTATAATTATGCAGGCTTTTTCGGCAAGCAGGCAAACAGTATGGGCGTTAAACTGGCATCAAGCAAGCGCGGTATTATAGTTAATCAAAGCGCAGCGGCTGTTTCTTCAAATGAATATGCCAATATGAATGAAAACGGTGTAACATATAACTATGTTATGTTCAGATGATTTCTTTCAATAAACAGAGCTGAACATTTGTGAATAATGTATATATATGAAATCTGATTTTTGTGAATTATGCTGATTATTGTAAATTTGTGTCATCTTTTGGTTTGTTTATCGTACTTATAATTGGAAGGAATAAATAATCCGGAGGTGAGATGAAAGAATTCGTAAATAATTCTTATTGTATAATAATTATAGAAATCAGCATTTGTCGGAACACGGATGCAGAAAAATAAGGAAAGCAGAGGAAATACATTTTCTTCTGCTTTTTTCTTTACTTTAAGATTGTAATATAATATAATAAGTTAGCGTTGTATCCGCAGCGGAAATCATTTCTGCAGGGCATATATTACGATTTATACTGCCTGCGGAACAGCAGCAGAAAGGGAAATATATAAATGATACTTGCAGTGGATATTGGTAATACAAATATTGTATTAGGCTTTTTAGATGGAAAAAAATTAGTAAATGAATGTCGTTTATCAACTGCAGCTGATGACTCTGCTGAGGAGTACGCCATTAAATTTAACAGTATACTGGAAATATGCAGAATTGATGTTAATGATATTGAGGGCAGTGTGCTTTCCTCCGTTGTGCCGCCTCTTAACAGAAGCATATCAAAGGCACTGATGCTGATTACCGGCAAGAAGCCGATTGTAGTAGGCCCCGGAGTAAAGACCGGTCTGAATATAAAAATCAACAATCCGGCGGAGCTGGGTGCAAATATGGTAGTGGATGCCGTTGCAGGTATTGCAAAATATCCTTGCCCTCAAATTTTATTTGATTTAGGAACAGCCACCACCGCATCTGTGATTGATAAAAACGGCTGTTTTATCGGATGTGCCATTTTGTGCGGTGTTAAGACAGCTCTTAATGCACTTGTATCATCAACGGCGCAGCTCCCTCAGATTGAGATTATTGCACCTGAAAGTGCTATTGGTACAAACACTGCAGACTCAATGCGAAGCGGTACAGTGTTTGGCACAGCGGCTATGCTTGACGGACTGGTAAAAAGATTTGAGTCAGAGCTTGGCGAAAAGGCAACGGTTATTGTTACCGGTGGTCTTGGGAGCGTAATTGCACAGTACTGTGAAAGTGATATGATTGTAGACAAGCATTTGCCTATTGACGGCTTACGTATGATCTATGAAAAAAATAATGGATGAAGAGGTTAAAAGATTATGTCAGTATTCAGAGGTTTTAAAGCATTCAGACCTGCGAAGGAAAATCAGGCCCTTATTCCTGCACTGCCATATGATGTAATGAACAGTGAGGAAGCAAGAGAAATGGTAAAGGGAAATCCCTTGTCATTCCTGCATGTTGACAAGGCAGAGATTGATTTGCCTGAGGGTATTGATTTGTACGATAAAGCGGTTTATGAAAAAGCAAGAGAAAATCTGCTTAACTTGGAAAAGACAGGCGCTCTTATACAGGATGATGCGCCGTGTCTGTACATATATAAGCAGATTATGGACGGCAGAGCGCAGGTTGGTATCGTCGGCTGTGCTTCCATTGATGATTATATCAATAATGTCATTAAAAAGCATGAGCATACCCTTGCGAAAAAGGAGCAGGACAGAATTGACCATGTCAATACCTGTGATGCCAATACCGGTCCTATATTTTTGACTTACAGAAAGAATGATGCTATTTCTGAACTGGTTGACAGCTGGATGAAAAAGCATGAGCCGGTTTATGATTTTATCAGTGATAATGTGAATCAAACTGTATGGGTTATTGATGACAGTGATACGGTCAGCAGTTTGAGCGCACTTTTCGGTAATGTTCCGGCTATGTATATTGCCGACGGTCATCATCGCTGTGCATCTGCAGTTCGAGTAGGACAGATGAGACGAGAGGCGAACCCGGATTATACCGGCGATGAGGAATTCAATTATTTTCTTGCTGTAGCATTTCCCGATGAGGATTTAAGCATTATGGACTACAACCGCGTAGTCAGGGATTTGAACGGTCTCAGTAAGGAGGAATTCCTTGACGCTGTCAGTGCTGGCTTTACATATAAAAAGGTTGAAGCACAGTATAAACCGCAGGAGAAGCATTGCTTTGGTATGCTTATTGATGATGAATGGTATGAGCTCAAAGCCAAGAGCAGTATCATTGACGAAACAAATCCGGTTGCAAGACTGGATGTGTCTGTGCTGCAGGATAATCTGCTTGCACCTATTCTGAATATTGTTGACCCTAAAAACGATGACAGAATTGATTTTATCGGTGGTATCAGAGGACTTGACGAGCTTGAAAGAAGAACAGCAAGGGATATGAAGCTTGCGTTTGCAATGTATCCTACAACGGTGGAGGACTTAATGGCAATAGCGGATGCTGACTTAATTATGCCGCCTAAGTCAACCTGGTTTGAGCCAAAGCTGCTTTCAGGTGTTTTTGTGCATCATTTGTCAGAAGAATAATGATGTTGCAATTTGTGCTTTAGTGTGTTAAAATCAATATGTTATCTCATTAATTTTATTAGGAGGAGTACTAATGAAGATTGCTAAGGAATATTCCCCAAATATCGATATCGAAAAGAATACCGAATATGCGGTTAAGGGAATAACAAAAATTTGTAAAAAAATAGGTCCTCGTAAGCCGGGTTCACCGGAGGAGCTTCGTGCCCAGCAGTGGATGGAAAAGGACATGAAGAATTACTGCAACAAAACGAAGATTGAGGAGTTTACACTTCACAGACAGGGCTTTATGGGATTCATTCCGTTTACAGTTGCCTGCGGTGTTGCATCCGTTTTCGTAAACTGGTTTGCATCTCCTATTGCGGCACTTGTGCTTTGCATTTTAGCCTTTATTCCATTATTGTTTGAATTTTTAATGTATAAAGAATTTGACGATTTTCTATTTCCTAAGCAAACTTCACATAATATGATTGCTACCAGAAGTCCAAAGGGTGAGGTTAAGCAAAGAATTATTCTTGTAGGTCATTCAGACAGCCAGTTTGAATGGACACTCAACTATCTTATGGGCGGTCTGCAGGCTAAGCTCTTTGTAGAAATTCCTGCTGTAGTTGGTCTTATTATTCAAACTGTTTTCGCTGTTGTCTGCCTGATTGTGGGCAAGGGCGGCGCTGCAATGAGCATTGAAAAAGCAAGATGGTTTTTCATTCTCTTCTTTGTTGTTTCCTGCGTGTTTATTCCTTTTGAGATTGCTTTCCTGTTCTTCCAGAGCTGGACGAAGTCTGTACCGGGCGCATCCGATAACCTTTCAGGCTGCTATGCAGGTATGGCAACAATCAAGGCACTTGATGAAGCAGGTATTGAGTTTGAAAATACTGAGGTTACAATGATTTGCTCAGGCTCAGAGGAAGCAGGTCTTCGTGGTGCTAAGGCTTATGCAAAGGCACACGAGCAGGAGCTTAAAGATTTACCAACAGCAGTTATTGCGATTGATACCTTCCGTGATTTAGAGGATATGGCAGTTTATGACCGTGACCTTTCAGGTACAGTTCAGCACGACTGGGGCGTTAAGCACCTTGTTAAAAATGCTGCTGCAAACTGCGGCTATGACTTGTCCTTTGAGTCCATTTATATCGGCGGCTCTGATGCTGCAGCCTTCACACAGCGCGGTATCAAGGCAACAGGCTTTGCTGCTATGAATCCGGACCCTCCTCGTTATTATCATACTCGTCTTGATACACCTGAAAACCTCAGACCTGAGGCTATTTCAGCAGGTATTGAAATCCTTTGTGAAACTATCTGTATGTATGACAAGGAAGGCTTGCCTACACAAAGTAAGTAAGAGTAAGTAATACATATTATATATTGATATGCAGACAGGTATGTATCTGTCTGCATTTTTTTGTTTTATCCTTTCAAACATTGTGGCTTTCACTTCCTAAGGATTTTGACTGCCAAAGTTTATGCATGTTGAGTTGAATGACATTTATATTGACTATTTATTTCATTGATGATAAAATGAAGTTGCGAAACAAACTCAATAATTTTCTACCAAGGCAGAAGTATGTATTTTTTTATCTCCCGATAAAAATACATGCTCTATTTTCACATGCTTCTTTTGGTAGATGTGAGTTTGTTTCGCAGCAAATGAGCTATGTATTTTATTGCGTAGCTTCGGCTGCGCATTTTTTATTTTAAGGAGAAAAATTATGAAAAAAACACTATCAATTTTATTGTCATTCGTTATACTTTTAAGCATCATAACAGGTCTTGATCTTTCAGTTTACGCAAACGATCAAGCAGTAAAGTATGTTGAAATTATTGAAGCACCAAAGCAGACTGTATTATATTGTAATGGTATCGAAAACGGTAAGCACTTTACAGACTATATGCCTAATATATACGGCTTAAAGGTTAGAATAACAACAGATAAAAAACAAGAAATTGTTGATGTATTTAATGATTGCGACTTTGAATCATACAATTTTAAGGGTCATAGTCTTATTTACAATTATAATGGTATTAGATTGAATTTTCGTTGGTTAAACAAAGGTAACAATGAAGAAGGCTATAAATTTCAAGGAGTACATGAATATTATATTGAATCATATAAAAATGGTCGGTCATATGAAAGCATTAATGATATAATAAAATCTAATACAATATCAATTACTGTTAAAAAAAGAAAAGTTATTTCATCAATAGAGAACGTTAATATAAGCAACGAAAGTAAAAACACTTACAATAAATCTAAAGGCGACGATATACCTGAATGGGTGTATAGTGCACCGGCATCAATTGAATATACATTACAATATACCGATGGAACTAAGGAAATAATCAAAGGTGAATTGATAGATGCCTGCAATGTTGGAGTATTTTACAGAGTATATATAACTAAATATGGTTTGATTTGTTGTGAAAAATTAGATAGTATTACAGATAATAGTGCTTTATTGAGAATATTCGACAGAGAAGTAAATGCAAATTACAGCGACTTATCACAGCATGACGGAGAGCAAATTCTGATTAATCGGTGCAGTGCGGATTGTACCAACAGCGGATATACAGGGGATAGGCTTTGTAGCCTCTGCGGAGAGGTTGTGGAATACGGCAGTGAAATTCCTGCAGCAGGTCATAAAATCGTGATTGACAAGGCAGTGACGGCAACCTGTACAAAAACAGGTAAAACCCAGGGCAGTCATTGCTCCGTGTGCCAAACGGTTATAACGGCACAGAAAACGGTGGCAAAAACAGCACACAGCTACAAGACCACAACCAAAACCACAAAAGCAACCAAGAGTGCCAACGGCAAGGTAGTAACAACATATACCTGCAAGACCTGTGCTGCTAAGTATACAAAAACAACAAAGACAATCTATAAGCCAACGACTTATACATTGTCAACAAGCACCTATACCTATAACGGCAGTGCAAAGAAGCCAAGTGTAACGGTTAAGGACAGCAAGGACAATAAATTAAAGAGCGGAACAGATTATACGGTTACTTATCCAAGTGGAAGAAAGAATGTCGGCAAGTACACAATCAAGATAACCTTTAAGGGTAACTACAGCGGTACAGCTACGAAGAGCTTTACAATTAATCCAAAGAACACAAGTCTTTCAAGCGTAAGCGCAGGCTCAAAGAAGTTCACAGTAAAGTGGAAGAAGTATACCACCCAGACCACAGGTTATCAGATTCAGTACAGCACAGACAAGAACTTTAAGAAAAACAATAAGACCGTAACAGTATCAAGCAACAAGACCACAAGCAAAACTATATCCAAGCTTAGCGGTAAGAAGAAGTACTACGTAAGAATTCGCACTTACAAAACTGTAAGCGGTACAAAGTATTACAGCTCTTGGAGCAGTGCAAAATCTGTTACTACAAAAAAATAACATTTTTATTTTGCGAGTTGACTGGTAAGTAAAAAGGCATACCCTTTTTGCTATGTATATTTCGTAGCATAAATATTTAAAGTTTAATAAAATTTGCATAAATCACCTGTTATTGTAAAAAATGATAGCAGGTGATTTTTATGATGTTTTTAAAGGCGTTCGTTGTTGGCGGATTAATATGTGTTGTAGGTCAGCTGCTGATTGATTTAACCAAGCTGACTCCTGCAAAAATTCTTGTGCTGTTTGTTTGTCTCGGTGTTTTGTTAGGCGGAATCGGTCTGTATCCGAAGCTGGTGGATTTTGCAGGTGCAGGAGCAACTGTGCCTTTAACAGGCTTTGGAAATGCGCTTGCGGTGGGTGTGAAAGAGGCTATACAAAAGGATGGCTTTTTAGGCGTAATAACAGGAGGCTTTCAGGCTTGTGCCGCCGGTGTTACAGTGGCAATGCTCAGTGGTTTGATTGTTGCATTAACCTGCAAGCCTAAGGATAAATAATTGAGCAGATAATTGTCGACTTAATTTACTTGATATATTTTTTGAGCTATGTTATAATCAATCGTATAGAGCAAATGTAAATATTTGGAGGTTATATAATTATGGCTATGACATATGAGTCTGTTGTTCTTGCAACAAGAAAAAAATTTATGAATACAGATGTTTCATCTGTGCCGGGTGTTCTCGCATTTCAGATTAATTTGATTGGCAAGGTAGAGGGTATATTCTATATTGAAATTAAGGACGGTCGTGTAAACGTTGAGCCTTATGAGTATTATGACAGAAATGCAATTTTAACAATGAACGCAACGAATTTTACAAAGCTTATTAACGGTAAGCTTGATCCGGTTATTGCATTTACAACAGGCAAGCTGAAGGTTGACGGAGACATTAATGCCGCTTTAGAGCTTGTTAAATTTATTAAATAATATTTAAGTAAGGAGCATTTGCTCCTTATTTATTTGGCATAAAATATAGTTTGCTGTTATATTTATTTATGAGGTGATATACATATGTTTAGAGAGATTGGTATGACAGAGCTTAGCTGTAATACTGTAGATTTGTTTAAAAACAGATGGGGCTTAGTTACTGCAGGAACAGAAAAAGGCTTTAATATGATGACGGTATCCTGGGGTGCTGTTGGTGAGCTTTGGGGTAAGGATATGGCAACGGTTTATATCCGTCCCCCGAGATATACAGAGGAGTTTTTAAATGCAAATGATTATTTCACTGTCAGCTTTTATCCGTCTGAGATGAAAAATCAAATTCACGGCATTTGCGGTTCTAAAAGCGGCAGAGAGGTTGACAAGGCGAAGGAATGTGCATTGACACCTAACTTCAGCGAGAATGCTCCGTTTTTTGATGAGGCAGAAATCGTTTTCGTTTGCAAAAAGTCTGCAAAAAGCAAGTTTAATCCCTCAGAATTCATTGATGATACGATTGACGATAAGTGGTATCCGGAGAACGATTATCACTATATTTATTATGGTGAAATCCAAAAGGTTCTTATTTCAAAGTAAAACACTTGACTTTGAGATTTTAATTATATATAATAATTGTACTAAAGGTAGGGGTGTGTCCTTATTTCATAATGTAGCGTATGGGCCCTGTGCGACGGAATGCTACGAACCTTGTCAGGCGGGGAACCGAGCAGCAATAAGTGGATTTTTCTGTGTGCCTCAGACAAGTCTGTGCGTTACATTATGAAATAAGCAGCTTCTGCCTTTTAGTTTTAGTAAAGCGGGAGAGTTAATATGTATCAGGTTTTATATAGAAAATATCGTCCTAAGAATTTCTGCGATGTATATGGACAAGATCATGTTATCTCTACCTTGAAGAATGAGATTAAAGAGAATCGAATTTCTCATGCTTATTTGTTTACAGGCTCCCGCGGAACAGGTAAAACCACCTGTGCTAAAATTATGGCTAAGGCTGTAAACTGTGAACACACAGAAGATGGCGAGCCTTGCAATGAATGTGAGGTTTGCAAAGGACTTGACACCGGAACCATATATGACGTGGTGGAGATTGATGCTGCCTCTAACAATGGTGTAGATAATATTCGTGATCTGCGTGAGGAAGCCAACTATACGCCTACCCGCGGCAGATTCAGAGTTTATATTATTGATGAGGTGCATATGCTCTCAACCGGTGCATTTAATGCTCTGCTTAAAACGCTTGAAGAGCCGCCGGCTCACGTAATATTTATTCTTGCTACGACCGAGGTTCATAAGCTCCCGGCAACAATTTTGTCACGCTGTCAGCGCTTTGACTTTAAACGCATTCAGCCGGAAACGATGGCTGTAAGGCTGAAAGAGGTTGCCGCTATGGAGAATATGTCGCTGAATGACGATGCGGCGATTCTTATTGCACGTATTGCAGATGGTGCTCTTCGTGACGGACTTTCGATACTTGACCAATGTGCAAGCCGCAGCAGAGAGATTACAAGTGCGCTTGTGTCTCAGGTGGCAGGACTTGCCGGCAGAGAGGTGCTTCATCAGTTTACAGACTGTATTTCAAATCGTGATAGTGCAACAGCGATTGATTTGTTATCAGGATTGTATCAGAACAGCTATGATATGGAACGCCTCTGTGTTGAAATGATTAATCATTTCAGAAATTTTCTTATCGTTAAAACGGTGAAAAAAAGCAGAGAGCTTATTATCTGCACGGATGATGAGTACAATTCCATTGTCGATGGTGCAAAAAAATTCACAATTGAAAATATAATATACGGACTTGATTTGTTCCAAGCTGCACTGACAAAAATTAAGGCAGGGGCAAATTCCAGAATTGAAATGGAAATGTCCTTTATTAAGCTTTGTGAGCCTAAGCTGGACGAGTCAAATCAGGCAATATTAGACAGACTGGCAAGTCTGGAAAATGCAGTTAAGCGCGGTGTTGTTTCCGTTCAGCCGGCACAGACGGCAGCTTTGCCAAGTGAAACTGATGCAGAAGAAAAATATGATGTGCAGAGGAGTAATGCTGTTCAGCAGGTAAATGACGTTCGTCAAAGTCAAATTGAGAATGAAGAGCAAATCCAACCGATACCTAAGCAGGAAGAAAATATTCCGGCAGAAACAGAGAGCATAAAACCTATTGTAAATGAAGCTGCCGAGCCGGTGCAAAATCAAAGCTCGGAGTTTGATCAATGGGCTGAATTTATGGATACTATTCACAGAACAGATATAGCTCTGTTTGGTGTGCTCAATGGTTCAAATGCAAGCATAGTCGGTGAGCATTTTGTTATCGACAGCCCCAATCCGACCATAAAGGAATTTATTAAAATTCCGACACATTCAAAGGCAATTAAGCAGGCTGTATTTGAATTGACCGGCAGAATGCTTAAATTAGCAGTTGCCAAGAAAAAAGCCGGAGACGGAAAAAAGAGAGACCTGCTGGAGGATTTTATTAACCAGGCACAGGGCAGTATAAAAATAAATTTTGAATAAAATTAAAAATATAGGAGAACGATTATGAAAGCAAGACTTCCAAAGGGAATGGGCGGCGGACCGCAGAATATGCAAAGTATGATTCGCCAGGCTCAGAAAATGCAAGAGGATATTGAAAACAAAAAGGCAGAGCTGGAGGAGAAGGATTATACCGTTACCTCCGGCGGCGGAATGGTAGAGATTACAATTAAGGGTAATCACGAGGTTCAGTCAATCGGACTTAATCCTGAGGTGGTTGATCCGGATGATGTTGAAATGCTGGAGGATATGCTGGTTGCAGCCTTCAACGAGGCAGTCAGACAGATAGACGAAGAGTCCGAGAGAGAGCTGGAAAAGGTTACAGGCGGTCTGAACATCCCCGGCCTTTAAAAGTCGCATTTTCCGTTATGCTGCGTTATTGATAAAATTTTGCTCGGTCACATATTTATATATGCTCCCGTCGTCAAAATTTTATCAAAGCCTTGCCTAACGAAAAAATCTGCTGATTTTATATTTTGTATTTATTTAATTATTAAGCTTAAAATTTCGAGGTACTTATGGGATTTAATCTTGCACCGCTTCAAAATTTAATAGACCAGTTTGAACGTATGCAGGGCATTGGGCATAAAACGGCACAGCGTATGGCTTTTTATGTTTTAGGGTTAAGCGATGAGCAGGCAAGAGAATTTGCGCAGGCGATTACCGATGCACATACCAAAATTAAGCAGTGCAGTGTATGCTGTGACCTTGCTGACGATGATTTGTGTCCGATATGCAAAAGCAGTACCAGAGATAAGAGTGTTATCTGCGTTGTTGAGGATCCCCGTGATGTTGCTGCGATTGAGCGTACACACGAGTATAACGGTACATATCATGTGCTTCATGGGGCAATTTCTCCAATGGATAATGTTGGCCCTGACCAAATCAGGATTAAGGAGCTTGTTGCCAGACTCGGAGATGATACAGTGGATGAGGTTATTATGGCAACCAATCCCACCGTTGAGGGAGAGGCAACTGCAATGTATATCAGCCGACTATTAAAGCCGATGGGAATTACCGTGAGCCGACTGGCTTATGGTGTGCCTGTAGGTGCGGATTTAGAGTATGCAGACGAGGTGACCCTTTCCCGCGCATTAGAGGGAAGAAGTCTGATATAGTTAATGTAAGTTATTTGTAAGGGAGTGATAGACTTGAGTAAGAATGAAAAGCAGATAATTGCCAATAATAAAAAGGCCTATCACGACTATTTTGTACTTGAAACCTATGAGGCAGGTATTGAACTCTTTGGTACGGAAATCAAGTCTGTCAGGAACGGCAGGGTGAACTTGAAGGATAGCTTCTGTTCAGTTGATGGTGGTGAAATGTTTGCGATTGGTATGCATATTTCTCCATATGAAATGGGTAACAGATTTAATCGCGACCCTATGAGAAAAAAACGTCTGCTTCTTCATAAAAAAGAAATTATGAAGCTGTTTGGACAATCTCAGCAGCAGGGTCTGTCTATTATTCCTCTGAGCCTTTATATTTATAAAGGTCGGGCAAAACTGGAAATCGGACTTTGTAAGGGTAAAAAGCTTTATGATAAACGTGCTGTTGAGGCAAAAAAATCAGCCGACAGAACCATAGAACGTGAGTTTAAAGAGAGATATTAATATATGGGGGCGAAAGGCTTTCGACAGGGTTGTTGAACCTTGGTCAGCGAGTAGTGGAGTTGCACCACTTAAAAAGTAACAACTTAAAATGAACTGACAAAACAGAATCAGTTGCTCTTGCTGCTTAATTAGCGGCTTGTGTCCTGCTGCATAGTGCCACGGCTGCAGCTTGGGCATCGACTTAGTGGCGAACATGAATGATTGATTTCCTCGGCTTTCATCAGGTAATAGAGGATACTGTAGGCCAAAGGCTGTTTGCCGCCGTTGGCTGAGAGGAATCTTAAATGACAAACTACACTCGTAGAGCCCTTGGCAAGATGATTTTGGACATGGGTTCGATTCCCATCGCCTCCACCAGCAAGGAATAATCCGAAACTTGTTATAATAGGTAACTGTTTCGGATTTTCTGTTTTAATTAAAGGAGTATAGTATGAAGAAAGGTAAAAAATTAGAATCTTTTGTTAAATATGTTTATGAAAAATTATTAGAACTTAATGATTTTAAACATGCAATTGTTTCAACTAATGTTACTATTAAAGGAATGAGTGGTTCAACTAATGAATTTGATGTTTTTTATGAGTATAGGCATTTGAATATTGATTGTAGAGTTGTGATTGAATGTAAAGATTGGAAAAATAAAGTTGAAATTAAAGAAATTAGAGATTTTTCCTCTAAGATTAAAGATATAGGGTTTGGTAATACTTTAGGTATTTTTGTTTCAAAATCAGGATTTCAAAGTGGATGTGAAAAATTTGCTAAATCACATGGTATAAAATTATTAACTGTTGAAGACTTACCAAAAATGAACGAATTAATAGCTGGTATTATTAAAAAAGGTTTTTTACCAGACGAATCTGAAGTAGGCGATCCGTTTTGGACTATTATGGAAATTAAAAACGATAATGTGACAGGAACATATTTATCGATTGTAAAAGATAGACCAACAATACCATTGTTTTTCTCTCCTAAGTTAGCAGATGTGGTATTAAATAAATATGTTGATAAGGATAATTATTGTATTAGAGGAGTATCGCAGTATCAATTGAAGAAATTAATAGATATACATGAAATTGGAAATGTTCAGTTCGCAGTTTTTTATTTACCTATTTTACAAGAAAATTCAACAGAAACTCCGTGTGTTATTATGAATGCTCAGGATATTGAAAATGTGTTTTATAGAAATTAGTTTTGAAGGCAGAAAGTGTCAACTCTCTGCCTTATTTGATATCATTTAGAATTATCTTCCAACTTCATTTGTTTTTGTTTCCACTTTTCAAAATCTTCTCGAATTTGTGGTAGTAAAAATTTTGCAAGTTTTTCTAATTCATAATTCGGAATATTGTTTTTTTCTGTTGCCATAGGGCAACAGTACTTTTATTAGTTTTCTATATCACTCCTATCTTGAATTATTTATTTTATTAGTAATTATTGTTATCATATTATCCTTTCTGCTTGCCGATTTAGTATCGGCAGGACTTTTGTTACATAGAAGATCCGTAGTAGAGTTCGTTGTTGTTCTGATAATCTCCACTGTGGTCATCATCTCTTTGTCCAAGACCTTTCTTTCTGTTTTTACTTTGTCTAGGCGTTTTTGTTATTGGTTTTTGTATTATTTCTGCAGCACTTGCCAGAGCATATAAACTGTCAAGGATAGGGCTTGCATTGCTGTCGGTACTCCAATCAGTATCGGCAGCCATTTCTTTTTCAGTTTCTCCGATAAATCGTCCGTTTTATTCAGTTGCTTTTCCATTGAAGAGATATTCTCGTTCATCTTCCCAACCAGTTTCTGTAATTCTGTTATCTCTGTCATCAAGCTGTTCTTCTGAGATTGAACCTCTTTCTTTATCTCTTTGGTTATCAACTGTGATAGATTCACCATTGTACTCTTGTCGGCGGTATCTTCCAGTATCTCCACTTGGTTCTCGTTCAAATCTATCAGTGTCTGCCATAGTTCCTGATCGATTATCGTTATATTCAGTGTTTGCTGCAGTTTGTTGATATTCGTACTGTTCCTTCGTTTGAGCTCCTCGTAATCTAAACTCAAGCTCCATGTTCTCCTTTCTGTATTTCTCTTCGTGTAATCTGATGTCGCGGCACTTCATATTATTCGGACAAGTATAGGTAATATACTTGTAGTTGTCCTGCCATTTGACATCGTATCCGTATCGTTTCATATATTTTCTGAATTCGTCTTTTGTTCTGCAATGCTTCATTGCCTGGTCTATCATAGCCATTAATGCGAACTTCCAGCTCTGACCTTTTTCTGCTGCTCTGTATTCTCTTGTATTCATAGCCTTTTGTTTAGGTTTTGTATATGGCTTCAGAGTTTCAATACCAAACTTCTGACATATACTATCGGAGTAATTTCTCAAATCTTCCAAACCCTTTTCATTGATTTGGATTTTCAATCCTGTTTCGCAGTTTACGCTGTTTACCACAAAGTGATTATGCCAGTGATCTCTGTCGATGTGCGTTGCTACTACAACCTCAAAGCCATCAAAGTATTTTGCTGTTTCAATTCCTATTTGATGAATCATTTCGGGTGTTGCAGTGTTTGGTTTGAATGATTGAACATACTGTTTGAAGAATACACCGCTTGCTTTGCCACATTGATTCTTTGTTGCCATAAATTCGGAGTAAGCACTATTCGGAATACAGTTTTGACCGCTTACTAATTTAACTCCGTTATACACAGTTTTGTAGTCCTGCATTACATAGTCCAGAACTTTCCTCATTGCTGTTCTATTTTGCGTTTTGTTTGATATTGCTGTGAAGGTTGCCATTTAGCTGCACCTCTCTGTAATATCGTTCAAACGGTCATACACTGCTGAATACTGATTAATCATTTCGGTTAAATCAGGACAATCAATCTTGCCCATATTGCAAAGTATAGTAAGCTGATTCAGATTTCTTCCGATTGCTTTTTGCTCTTTCAACACTTCCGATAAACCATCTATCATAACTATCGGTTTATCTAATGCAGATTTTGTAACGAATTCAGTAAAGTTCAGATTAGCTTTATCAGCTTTCTTTTTGATTGCATTATAATCGCTTTCACGAAAACGCATTGCAACCATTTTTGTTTTGTTGTTTGCCTTGGTTTATACCTCTCTTTCTGTGGATTACACCACTGTCACAATTTAAAGGGGTTCGGGGATTCCCCGATTTCTGTTTGTATATACAAACAATATGCTTGCCTATCCCCCACAGGGATAGTTATACTGCAATCATAGATTCACTCCTTGTTATCAATTTTAGGGGACAAAAAAACCGAGTTCATGAAAATCATAAAACTCAGTTTCTTCTAACTCATATTCTGTAAAGCCATTATGGTCCGGATGCTGATTATTTCAGCTGCTTTACGAGTGTGCTGAACTGTTCACACACTGCCGTATTCCAACTCCTTTTCCAAGGGAGTGTTCTTATATTAACGCTCTTTGTTACTTGTGTCAAGTTTTTTATGTTTGAGATTGTAAATTATATATTAAATCCGATTTTTTGCAAACTATTAGATAATAATTCTTTCCAATTTTCAGATTCATCATACTCAATATAAAATACACCATTAATATCAGAAGGGAATTCAAATTTACTGTGTTTTTCATATAAAACAATCACTTTATCTCTACCTAAATGTCCAGCAAACAGACCCATTTCAAATATTACATTTTGCCGAGCACGATAAACAAATTCTAAATTATCTTTTGTTAGTATAATATCATCTGCTGATAGCAAAATTATAGCACATTCAGCAGTGTTAGTGCAGTTATTTAGAGCATCAAAGACGGATTGTATACCTCCTGTTGAATTGCTAAATAAATCTATTGAGTTCAATCCTCGCGACTTTATAAAATTTTCAACAGAAGTTCGCATCACTTTATTATGTCCGTGGACTATAAAAGCATTGTTGTATATTCGCTCTTTACCTGTATCAAAATAGTTTTTTATACATTGTACAATTTGTTGAACAAAAGAATGATGTTTATTAAAATACTCTAAAGGAGCGCCATTGAACAATGTTCGCAAAGTTTTTATGTTTAGATTTGAAACTACAAATATTTTAATATCAGGATTTACTTTTAATATTTGATTATAAAGTTCAGGTCCATAGTATTCGGCGTTTATGGAATCTCTAATCAAATCTGATGTTGTTTTATTTTTTTTGTTACTACTATTTATACATACATCCAGCAGAATAATGTCATATATATTTTCTTGAATTTTTGAAAGACACTCTGATGGAGTTGTTGCAATATATGTCTCAAAATAAAAATTATTTATATTTAAGTTAATTTCACTTAATGCCTCTTGCAATCGCTTGATGTAATGATTATTATCATCACAAATTAAAATCTTGTATGTAATTCTCATTAATATTTATCCTCGTTTTTTTATATTATAAGCCAATTGAGCTATGATATAAAAAATCTATCTGTATGTAGCTTTTGATTTTTCAATCTTTATATTCGTTATGTTTATACCGTTACATGCAAGAAAAAGCCTTAAGTCAAGATCATCATTATAACATTTTGGTCCAAGAATAATACTAGGAATTATCCAATCTGTATGGTTTGAAAAATTAATATCAATATAAGAAATGATTTTATTATTTCTATAAAAGAATGAGATAGAGTTTCTAATAAAATTATTAGCAATTGTTTTATATTCTTTAGTTTCTATCATCTTATCATAAAAAATTTCATTTCTTACTATATCTCGATAACCGTGTTTCCGATTTAAATTTATTATATTTCCAAATGGATAATAAACTAATCGCCACTCTTTTTCCTCTTGGAAAGCATTGTTTTTATAAAAAACAGCTTCGTATACCATTTTTGTAATAATACTATTAATTATATTTTCATATTCTGTTTCGGTATTATTTTTAGCCTTTTTAAGTCTTTCAATAGTAGAATTAACAATCTCGTCCTGTTTTTCATATATATTATATTTAACTTTTCCAAAACTGAAATTTTCATTGTTTAATTTTTCAAATGCAGTACTATAAAATCCAATTGCAACACCTTTGCCATTATCTGCATATCCTCTCCATTGACTAAGTAAATCTTTGCTTTCAGAAAAACAAAAAACATAATATGTAAGTGAATTATTTTTTATTGCTTCATTTACACGCAATTCAATATTAGACATATCATAGAATTTACTGAAAGCATTATTATTAGGATTGAGTTTTTTGAATTTTTCGCAAGCGGATAATAAAGCTGTCTGAAAACAATCCATACAGTATGTTATTTCCGCATCATCATTTGATTTAGATATATTAGTTAAACGCAAAGTAGAATTTTTTATTATTGAAATAAAACTATCCAAGCTACAATAATGATATATTACTTTTCCTTCCATTTCATTATTACCTTATTATCTTTATAGTCTTTTTGTTTTTTTAATGGGATTTTTTCATTTTGTATCAGCTTTTTTTATAATCTTCCATTCTGTTTTTTATCAATAATAAAATGTAAATATTGTTTTAATAATGGTAATTATCTTTGAAAAATTGTATAATATTTCGTTTTAATTCTTCATAGTTACCCTCATAATATGTAAGACATTCAAAATTATTTAAGTCAGTTGGTAAATTGCTTATCTTACCTCGCTCCGAAATTAACAATACTTCCTTACCCAATCCCATAGCTAATCCCAACTCAAAATAAACATTCAAATTATCTGTGTCAACTTTAATTATTACATATCTGCTTTTTTCAATAGAATTTATAACTTGGCTTAAAATCTGTTGTGATAAAATTTCATTGTCTGCTCTGTAGTAATCAATCCCTAAATCATTTAATGCAGGAACAATTCCATACTTATATGCATGATCATTTTCATCATTCTCCGTAAAACGCATTACAATGAAAGCTTGATTAAAATTAATTAACATTGGCTTTCCGATGGTTTCTAATCTTACAAAACTAATCAATTGCTCAACAGCATTAATAACTGCTTCGTCGACCCCATATCTTTTAAATGTTCCTCTGCAATTTGAACATATTGAGCCAGATATCATACCAAGTTTAATATCTGGCTTGTGTTGACAAAAATCAAAAAGACAACCTTCAGAATGATTATGAACCATCCTCATTTCCATTTCTTCATTTATATCTGCAGAAAAATTCAAAGATGATTGTGCAATCTGATAAATCAAATAACATCGCAATGCTGGTGGTGAAAAATTTTCCTCCCAATCACAAATTGTTATTATAGCGAAATCTCTTTCTTCGTGAGAAAACCAATTATCTGAAAATTTTCTTTCTGTAATATAGATTCTAAAAATTCCATCACTAACATAAGATTTTTTAAACATACTCCAATTTAATGGTATTTTCAACTCACTTATTTCATCTAAATCTTCATACTCAAGAATATAATTATAACAATTCTGAACACCATTAGCTATTTTGATAGCTAATTCAATTTGCTTTATTCTTTGATTGTCTTCATTGCAGATAACTTTTATATCCATTCAATCACCCCTTACAACCTATATTGAATTAATCATTATAATAAGTCAATAGTAAATACAAAACTGCACATTTTTTCGACAAAAATGTATCATTTTAGCGAAAATTAGGTGTTGACAACCTTCTAATATATAAGTGTCGAAAAATGTAAAAGGTAACAGAATTTTTTGAAATATTTTTTATTTTCGACTTTTTAAACAACATTTTATGTCAATATTTGTGCAAAAAGTCAAGGATATAATTGCTTATAGCAACAAACAGTTGCTTTACATATTGAGATTATCCTGTATAATGAAATCAGGTGATAATATGGAATTTAAGGATATACTGCTTAATTTAAGAAAGAACAATAATCTTACTCAAGATGAAATGGCAAAGAAACTGTTTGTTACAAGACAGGCAGTATCTCGCTGGGAGAATGGTGAAACTATACCGAATGTGGATACACTAAAACTGATTTCAAATATTTTTGATATTTCAATAAATTCACTCATAACTGATAACAAGCTGATTGATATTCAGGATGACAAGATTAACTCAAATCGCTTTTTAGGCTTTGCTCAGCTTTATGAAAACAGCAGACCGACCATTCCTGATACTGCTTGTAATTTAGTACTGAATTATCTTGAACACAAACCTAATCAAATCATTGACTTAGGTTGTGGAACAGGCTTATCAACTTTAGCTTGGATTGGCAAGAGTGATAACATAATCGGCATTGATCCTAATGACGAAATGCTGTCCATCGCAAAGCAAAAAAGTAATAACATATCTTTTATCAAAGCATATTCCGACAACACAACCTTGCCCGAAAATTCAACAGATATTGTTATCTGTTCGCAGTCATTTCATTGGATGAATCCTACGGATACTTTAGCAGAGGTTAATCGTATTTTGAAACCAAATGGAGTATTTGCAACAGTAGATTGTGATTGGCCGCCTGTGTGCAGTTTAGAGGCAGAATTAGCATATTCAAATCTACTCAACAAGGTCAGATTTATTGAACTTGAAAACAAGGATATTTTCAAAACCTTTCAGCGTTGGAATAAGGATAAGCATTTGCAAAATATCAAGCAAAGTGGTTATTTCAGATATTGCAGAGAAGTTGTTTTTATGAAAAAAGAAAAATGCAATGCAGACAGATTTATCGGCATTGCACTAAGTCAGGGTGGCTTGCAAACTATTTTGAAAACACAGCCTGATTTAATTGAAAATGATATTGAGTTATTTGAGAAAAAGATAAAATCAATTTATGGTAATAGTGAATTTGATATCTATTTTTGCCATCGCATGCGAATTGGTGTAAAGTAATTTACTTGTTGTAATATCAAATCAGATATGGTAAACTATATTAGTAGAAGGAGTGATTGGATTGTCACCACAGGTTGAAACAAAAAGACGAACTGCTGTAATGGTAGCAGATACATTAAACAAAATAGAGGGCGTGCCTGTAACAGAATTTGCCAAAGAGCTTTCAAGCAAATGGGCAAAGGGTGAAATCACAGGCACTCAAATGAAGACAATGTTAATACAAAAGCATAAGAGGATATCACAATGAATGATTTGTACTTGATTGGAAACAGTGCAGTCCTAAAGAATTTACTTGGTATCACAAATGAAAAGGAACTTGATTTGGCTGAGGCTGAATTATCCCGTGCGAATATGATGCTGCTGTATGAAAATGGCTTTGACGATTTTTCATCCGGCGGCTTTTGTTTTATTCACAAGTTTCTTTTTGGTGATGTTTACGAGTGGGCAGGACAGTACAGAAAAATTAATATTAAAAAGCGTGAAGAATTGTTGGCAGGTCAGAGTGTTTGGTATTCGGATTGCGTTAATATTGAAACGGATTTAGACAATGCTTGGGACAATATCAATAAGGTTGAATGGAATAAACTCAGCAGAGAAAATTTTGCCAAGCAGATTGCAAGATTATTCCCAGCATTGTGGCAGGTGCATCCGTTTCGTGAGGGTAACACAAGAACAACTGTAATGATGATGACATTTTTCATTGAGCATTACGGCTACTATTTTGACCAAATTCTTATGGTGGAAAGTGCAGGATATGTCCGTGATTCATTTGTGCTTGCAAGTCTTGGTGAGTATTCAGAATATGAGCATTTGGAAAAGATTTTACTTGACGCAATCTGCACCGAGCCTATTGATTATGATGTCGTAACTGATGTTGACACAACTAAAAATGAAAAATACGAGAAATATAAATCTGATTATACACCAACCAAACACGAATATATCGAGTGATGAAATGAGAGTGAAGTTATGGAAAGATATATAAATCATTCTGATATGTCAGATGTTATAAGAGATATGACATACGGACTAATGGATAATTTTCGCAGAACTATATTAACTTGTGATTTGAATAGGGAGTTATATAATCAGCCACTTTGGAAACACATTTATCATTCAATGTATTGGTTTGATTATTGGTGCTGTACACCTGAAAACTTTGTAGGTGCAAATTTTCACTGTGAAAATTTGCATTCGTTAGATATTAAATCCGATATTCTAGTCAAACAAGATGATTTGTTGAATTATTTTGAAATTATAAAATCAAAAACGGCTGATTATCTTGAAACCTTAACCGAATATAAACTAAATGAAGTGGTTGAAAATTGTGATAACAAATCAAGATTTGAATGTATTTTAGGGCAATTCAGACATACTTCTTTTCATCTTGGCAATGTGAATGCAATGACTATAAATAACACAGGCAATTGGCCGTATGTGTCTGCAAGAGAAAAGGATTTTGTACACGATTTGTTTGAATAATAGATAACAGAAATTGAAATGAATGATACAAATATTTTAGAACTATTACAGAAAAACTATAATATAAATATGAACTCAATAACCATTAATCGTAAAGGTGGTTGTGTTTCATATCTTGTAAATAGTGGTAATAAAAAGCATTTTCTTAAAATGATAGATAATGCTTTTTCAGATACAGCTATTCAGTCGATAGACATTCATAAGCATCTTATTAAAAATGGTTTTCCTATACCTAAAATCATAAGAACTAAAGACAACTTACCACATTTTATATATGAGAATCAATTATTTGTTTTATATGAATATATTGACGGAGTTGAGCCTAACCTTGATGATAAAGCAGAGAAAATTGGTGAGTTAGTAGGAAAATTGAACAAATTAATGAGTAGCTATTCAGGTGAATTAACTACTCATAATAAAGAATTTTTTGTTGATAGGTATATAGACATTCTTCGCAAGAAACACTATCCTGATGAAAAATTAAATGAATACATAGAAATTGGGAATTCACTTTGGGATAGTGTTAAAGATATGCCTTATGGATTTTGCCACGGAGATTTGCACAGAGGTAATTTATTACAGACAGCAGATAATACAATCTATATGTTAGATTTTGATACAGTTTGTTTCGCACCACAATTATTTGATATTGCAGTTATGTGTGATACTACAGACTATTTCAATTTTGATAAGAATGAGTTTCAGCATACAACCGATATTTTCCATAGGTTTATGAATGAGTATTCAAAGTATAATCAAATTGATTTTACTATTAAACAATTCTATGATTTTATAGCACTAAGGCATTTTCAGTTGCAGGCAACTATTGTTGAAATATATGGTTTGAACTGTATAGACGAAAAATTTATTGATAAGCAATTGGATTGGATTAAACAATGGAGAAACTATTATGAACAATAAACTTTATGGATTACAAAGAGATGTGTACAATAGCATTTTGGATGCCATTAGTGGTGGAGAAAAAAGAATGATTATTCAACTTGCTACTGGATTGGGCAAAAGCAAAGTGATATCAGCTTTATCAAGTTATTTCAATGATAATATGTTGCTTCTAGTTTGCGATAAAATTTCTGAAGTTAAGCAATATGAAAAAACAGTTTTCAAAGATAGTTTAATGAATGATAAAACTTTGGTTGTCACTTATGATTCTGTTCCTGAAATTCTTGATTTTGATATAATAATTGCAAATAATATTGATTCTTATAATGAAAATGGAGCAACTGATATCTTAAAACATATTGATAATCAGATTTGCATTTTCTTTTCAAATTTCAGTTCTTTTGACAATAGTATTTATAATGGTTTTAAATTAGTTTATAGCTCAAATTGTAATGATGTAATTTCAAATGAATTGAGTGTTATAAAAAATCTATATGTTCCTTTATTAGAAGAAAGTGGATTTATAGATATTGAGTTAGAGAAAAAATATAATGCAAATTTGTCAATAAGACCAGATATTACTGCTAAAAAGGATAATACTACATATATATTTGAAACAAAACAGTATCGTTCTCGTTTTGGTAATATAAAATTAGTGGAAGGTGCAATAAACCAAATTAATCACTATAAAGAAATACTAATTAACAATGATAATTATAAAAATAATTATAGATTTGGTCTTATTTTGCTATGTGACATAGATGAGAATTTTAAGCAGGCAGGTGAGAAAGAAAACAATATATTTATTCTTGATATAAAGAACTTACTGTATTTATGCAAAAATGATTCTTTTCTTATTTCCCAATTACAAAAGTATACATACTATTCATTAGACCCCATATCAAAAGTTAAACCATTAATTAATTTTGGTAAGACAACCAGCTCTGTAACGAATAATTCTAGCAATAGAGTTTCTGCAGAACTAATTGATAAGATAAACAATTGTAAAACAGGTAAGAAGTATGCGCAGCAATATGAAGATATTTGCTATGATGTAATTAATTATCTATTTGACAACGATTTTCCCCAAATAACAGACCAATATTGCACAAAAGATAAAATGTTTAGAATGGATATTTTGTGCAGTATAAAAAGCACAAAAGAATTTTGGTGTTTTTTAATGCAGTTTTATCATACAAAATTTGTTGTATTTGAATCTAAAAACTATTCAAAAAAAATTGAACAAAACTTAATTTATGTTACTGAAAAATATTTGTTTGACTCAGCATTGAGAAATGTTGCATTTATTATTTCAAGAAAAGGGTTTGGCAATAATGCCCTAAAAGCTGCAGTTGGTGTTCTAAGAGAACACAATAAGTTGATTATTGATATTACTGATACAGATTTAATCAATATGATTAATGATAAAAGTAAAGGAAAAGAACCAACTGATTATTTATTTAATAAAGTTGAAACATTTCTTATGGGAATCAGTAAATAAAGTTTTTTACTATTAAATAGTAATGGAGAAATTCATGATGAAAACTATTACTAAGCAAGATATTATAAACGGATTGCTTAACTTAGGGCTAAAATCAGGTGATGAAATAGAAGTGCATAGTTCGTTGAGCAGCTTAGGATATGTTGACGGCGGAGCAGAAACTGTTATTTCTGTATTAAAAGAGGTCGTTGGTAAAAATGGAAGTATATTTATGCCTGCTTTAAGATTGAGTAAAGAAATGCCGTTAACTGAACAAGATAAATCTCTTGGAATCACAACAAAAATTCAGATATTACCTGAAAATTGTGAGCGCAGTGCAATGGGTATTATTGCAGATACTTTCAGACAAATGCGTGGTACCATTACTAATGACGGAATATTTCGTATTTCCGCTTGGGGTAAATCTGCAAATGAGATTAAGGATGGATTGCAATATTTAATACATAATGGTGGTAAAGCTCTAATGCTTGGTGTTGATATTTACAAGTTAACTGCAATGCATTATGCTGAGGACTTATTGCCTGATGATATTAAAAATCACTTTCCGTTAAGTGATGAAATAAATGCTATTTATCCGCCTGACAAATGGCTTGTAGAAGCGGGAACTTTTCCTGTAAAGTCTTGGTACACAATTCAGAATATGGCATATGAAAAAGGTGTTATCAAAGACGGATTAATCGGCAATTCAAACGTTATGTTTTTTGATATATGGGATGTTGTTGGTTTATATGAGCAAGAATTAAAAAATAATCCATACAAGTTATATGGATTAGAGGTATAGTATGAAAGAAATAGGTTATTGTGGTAATCATTGTGAATATTGTTTTTTTAGTGAATGTGACGGTTGCAAAAGTAATAAACCAAGTTGTTCTTATGCAAATTTATTTGATGATAAAACGTGTCCTAATGCAGTTTGTTGTAATAGTAAAAATATTGATGGTTGTTGGAAATGTAATAATGTAAAGTATTGTAATGTAGGCTTTTTCAGTTCCAGTGAAAATGATGCAAAAGCGTATGCGTTATACATAAAAAAATACGGTGTTGATAAATACACAAAAAGAATTTTGGAATTGATTAATAAGGGATATAACTATCCAAGAGAATTTAAAGATATTAATGATATCGAGAAGATTTTGGAGATATTTGAAAAGGGAGATAAATGATAAATATAGATAACTTTTTTGACTTAGCTGCAGAAAGGTTAAAATTAGGAAAAGTAATTGAACGGCCTGTTCGCGTAACAGGGGGATTTATGCACCAAATGTATAAGGTGGTAACCGAAAATGGCGGGCACATAATCAAACTTTTAAACCCTAATATTATGAAACGCCCGACTGCTATGGGTAATTACAAAATCGCTGAAGATATTGAAGAAATATTAGAGCAAAATAATATTCCTGCAGTTTATGCTTTAGAATTCAACGGTAGAAAAATGCAGGAATTGAACGGTCAGTATTTTTATATTTTTGATTGGTACGACGGCAGGTCACTAAAAGATGGTGAAATAAAGGCTTTTCATTGTGAAAAAATAGGCAGTGTTCTTGCGCAAATTCATAATATTGATCTTAAGAATGAGCCGTTTGAACGAAACGAGATACATATTGATTGGCAGAAATATATTGAACTTGCAAAAGAAATGAACTCGCCGATTTATGATATTATCAAAGATAATATGGATTTATTTAACGAAAGTATGACAAAAGGCAATATTGCAATAAAGAAAATGCCGCCCGTCAAAGCAATTTGTCATAATGATATGGACAGCAAAAATGTATTGTGGCTTGGCGATGATTTTAAATTGATTGATTTGGAGTGTTTGGGCTATTCAAATCCATATCTTGAATTGTTTGAACTTGCACTATGCTGGTCAGGCTACGAAACTTGTAATATAGATTTTGATTTGTTCAATGCATTTTTCAGGGCTTATTTTGAAAATACAAGTCTTGATACTAATATTGACTGGGAAGTTATGTATTACGGCAATTACGACAGACTTGAATGGCTTGAATACAATATCAAGCGTGCCTTGATGATTGAGTGTAATAACGAAGAAGAACAGCAAATGGGCATCAATGAGGTTAAAGAAACTGTTGAGCATATCATTTATTATGATAAAATTAAGGATGAAATTTTGAATAATATTGAAAATAAAAGGAGAAAGAAATGAAATTACATTTAGATAAAACTTGCAGAACTTGTGAATTTAATTTTGATGGAATATGTGCTGGCGGGGAGAAGTATGGAAGTAGAATTGAAGATTTAAATAATGTGTGTGATGATTGGGGAATAAACTATGACCATTATGATTATATTACTTCCAATTTGCCGTGGTATTTTAAAAATAAATTTAAAAGAAATAAAATAGGAATCGGTGGATTATTATATCTTATTGAACTTGATGAGCAAAATGTTCCAATAGAATTGGATATTTTTGAACTTGTTGAGCAAGTATATGGATTGAGATATCCACATGAAATTGCAGAAGCACTAGGGGTTTCAGAAAGTGTTTTATGCTATGCACATATGCACGGAACACCTTTAAAAAGAATTGGTGATTTTTCAAGTAAGCTTTGTATTCCTATGAAATATTTTGAAAAGGTAACAACTTTAGATATTCCTGAAATTACTAAATGTAAAAATGAATTTTTAAAAAGGCATAATGGGTCACTTGAAGAAATAAAGCAATCCACAAATGAACGCTTAGCTAAAGAGGAAGAAATCGAAAATAAAATAAATTATCCAAAATGGAAAAAAGAATTTGATGATAAGTTACATATGTATGCAAAAATTTCACCTCTAAATCATGATGTATCAGATGATTATAAAAAGAGAGATTATGTTGTTGATATTGTATTCCAAAAAGAAGAATATAAAGGCCATATTTATTATGAATACGGATATGGTGGATACGGTTTAAATAATAGTATAATGAGCAGTATCCTTCATTTCATTGATGAACTTGATGCGGAAAATATTAATAAATACAATGAAACTTGCTATTTAGTAAATGATATGAACATGACTGCTGATGATAAGAATAATATTAGTTTTGTATTACATAATGATAAAAAAGAGTCTGTTAAGATTTGTACTAATGCTGAAAATTTGCGGAATTATATTGTCGGTTATAATATGATTGTTTGTGATGGCCATGGAAAGAAAAAGGAAAGACGAAAATGCTTGGAGTGTAAAAATTTCAATCCGTCGAAAACAAGTGCAAAAGGATATTGCTCGGTCAGACAAGAGGATGTTCAAAGAAGTAGGATAATATGTGCATTTGATTTTGTATCAAAAAATGATAAATAGAACTGTTGACAAAAAGTCGAATGAGCGTTAATATTCAAGTGAGGAGATAGAATGAACGGTGTAATTTATGCTCGATATTCAAGTGACAATCAGCGTGAAGAGTCTATCGATGGTCAGTTGAGAGAATGCAGGGCTTTTACTGAAAAGAATGGCATTCGTGTTATTGACTCGTACATTGATCGTGCATTGTCTGCAAAGACGGACAATCGTCCTCAGTTTCAGCAGATGATTAAGGATAGCAACAAAGGTTTAAATTGTTTGGAAGTTAGATCGTTTCGCTCGTAATCGTTATGACTCCGCTCATTATAAAAACATCCTCAAAAAGAATGACGTAAAAGTTATATCTGCAACTGAATCAATCAGTAGCGGCGCTGAAGGCATATTGCTTGAATCAATGCTGGAGGGATATGCTGAGTATTATTCAGCAGAACTTGCAGAAAAGATAAATCGTGGATTAACAGAAAACGCACTTAAATGTAAATATAATGGCGGTACAGTGGCGTTAGGTTTTACAATTGATGAAAATCAGAATTACCAAATTAATCCGACTACTGCACCTATTGTTCGTGAAATATTTGATGATTATATCGCAGATATGACACAAAGTGAGATTAAGGATTTGCTTGCAGTCAATAAAAAAGCACCGTCAAGGCACAAAGCAGTTGAGGATTATCTTTTACAAAACTTTATTGTGGCAAGTGTATGTTATTTATGGTAGGAGAAAGCGGTAATGCGAAAGGCAGAAGATATGCCTACTACAAATGTGTTAACACCAAACGAAATAAAACTTGTGATAAAAGTCTGTTAAAAAAGATTGGATTGAAAATATTGTAATAAATCAAGTGATTCAGTTTATCAACAATGATGAATTGATAGAGAAACTTATTAATAAAATAATTCAATCCAGGACGAGGAAAGTCCTACTCTCAAGATCTTGAAGAAACAGTTATTGCAAACCAACAAAGCCATTGAGAATATAATTGCTGCTATAGAGCAAGGTATAATCACAAAATCGACAAAAGCAAGACTTAATGAACTTGAAAAGACTAAAGAAAATCTTGAAACTGAAATTGCAAAGAAAAGCATAACATATTCAATGATAAGCAGAGATTTTTTGGTAGAATGGTTTGATAACTTCAAAAATTTGGATTTGACTAATCTTGACAATAGACGAATGCTTATTGACACATTTGTAAACTCAGTTATCCTCTATGATGATAAAGTAGATTTCTATTTCAACTATACAGATAATGTGAAATCGTTATCTGTATCAGAATTAAATAATGTTTCGGATTTGGCTTCTCCATCTCCACCAAAATGAGCAAATAGACCTATCTGAAAAGCACAGGTCTATTATTTTACAAGCTAAATGGATTTTCAATTGTAATGTAATAAATTATTTGATGAAAAAACGAAAAGGTTAGATATTTGATGTTTAATGTTAATACTAGTAACGTTGAAAATATTTTGAAAGATTATCATATTGATTCAAAAATCAAACAAATTACAGAGCTTCAGCGATATAATTATGAAAACAATAATTCTAATTTAAAACAAGTTCGCCTTATTGTTAAGGTTGAATTGGAAAATGCTTTGTCTCTTGTTATACGCTTTAAAAATGAAGCAGATGTTTCGATAGAACTGATTGAAAGTCAAAGTCTATTTGCAGATGCACTGCGAAGCAATGGTATAATAACGCCATATCAATATAAAACCGGCGATAAGTTTGCTAAGCACTACAGAATCTACGGATATGATGTAATAGTAACTGTCGAGCAATTTGTTGAAAATGAAATAAAGATTGTAGATACTGAAGTTGCCAAAAAGACAGGTATATTGCTTGCGAAAATGCACACGATTTCAGAAGCTAACAATTTCCATATTAATAATAAAGTTTTATTTGACCCATTTGAAAATAATGAGTTGTTTGATTTTAAAACCTTTATATCTTTAGGAGAAACTTTCGAAAACGATGAAAGAGTGTTATTTGATAAAATTGTAAGTAAATATAATGATTATATGGAAATCCTTTCACCATTAAAACAGCAATCGCGATATGCTGTTCAAGGTGATATAAGTAATTGTAACTTATATCACACTGATTTAGGTGAAATCGGTATCTTCGACTTTAATAGGGCTGGAGATAACGAGCTTTTTTGTGATGCGGTAATGCAAGCTGTTTTTGAAGCAAGACTCATGGATTATCCTGAAGATAAAGAAGATAATTTTGAACCAAAAATATTGATATCATTCTTAGAGGGATACAATTCTGTACGCAGCTTTTCAAAAGAACAACAGTATTGGTATCCATATCTTTATGCCATCATAAATGCTTTTTGGAGTTCGGATATACGTTGGAGTGAAAATAGTTTATTAAACGCACATAAAAATGGAAAAGTTGAAAGTGTACGGCGATGGCTCCTGATGATTTTGAAACGTCTTGAATTATCAAGTTAATTCTACATACATCTGATTGTTATTACGTTTATCAACAATAAAAAAACTCTTGATACCTTAGGTGAAGTATCAAGAGTTTTTTTATTGTACTATATTGTAATTGTGAAATATGAATACAAAGGCAAGTGTACTAATTAAAGTTTTTCTTTCTGTAATTGTTAATGATTCCCTCTGCCACATGACCCTCGTTGACTTTTTCAGCATTGTAATAATGGAGTGAGGCATCGCCATAGCATTCATAAATCGATGTGTTATTAATGTCATAAAAATTATAGCCAATTGTATGGTTGTTATCATCCACTTTATCAATTAATTTGATTTCGTTTTCGGAATTAAAGCATAGACCGATATCTGCTGGTATAAAATATGTTTCGCTGTATATATCTTGAAAAACTTTTGTAATTTTTTGTCGGCTTGTTCGGAATTCTTCGCCAAATTCGGAAATTATACATATATCGGGTTCAAGTGTTTCAATCAGTTTGGCAAGACCTAAGCGACCAAGATGATTTTTGTAGAAATATTTTTGATTCTTATCTGTAAGTTTAGAATAGTCATATTTTTTTTCATATTCCTTGAAACCACCCAGATGTGCTAATAATACTATTTTTTTGTTTTTATATTCTTCTTTTATTCTTTGATATTGCTTTTTTATTTTTTCATTAAATCCGGTATCTCCGGTATATATCAAGATAAAATTGTTATAGTTTATTATAAAGCCCAAGGCGTCTCTGTCAGATAACAAATCATTATGCTTAGCATATATCGCCTGAATTTTTATTGAGTTAAATATATTGCCGGTAATTTCGTTAGGATAAATTATTGGCAGTTCATCATTATTCTTAATCAATATAACGTCATAATCTGACTTGTTATAGAGATCAAGGATTGTGGCATATTTTTTATATGTGCTTGTTGACATATAGAGTCTGAGCCTTTTTCTTCTCGGAGATTTTTCCAGCCTTTCTGATACAATTTCTTCAATTCGTTTTCTATCGTCCTCAGTAACTGGAGTGCTTTGCTCATTTAATACTTCACTCATAATTGTGTTATCTTCAGGATCATCAAAGTCGCCTCTGATATTTTCGTTATATTGATGAAGTAATGTTATGATCGATTCTAAATCAGTGGTATGGTCATTATGAGCATGAGTAATTATTATGTGATCAATTTCAGAAAAATTCAAGCCCTGTGATTTAAAGTTATCAATAAAGTTAAACCCCGGATCAATAACAATTCCGCAATTATTTATTCTGAAAAAGTATCCGCCACCCTTACTTATTCTATTAGCATCTCCGATTATGGGTGTATATGAATTCCACCTTCTGAGAACTACAAATTCCATATCAGTATTGTTTGAAAAGTTTTTATTTTCCTGAATAAAATTTGCAAAAGATTTTTTAGTACTTTTTATAATATCGTTCAAACCGCTATTATCAATTTTTTCCATTAATTTTTTTACTTTTTTATTTTCATCGTCTGCTTTACTAAGTATAGCTTTGGTTTTTTTTATGTTGTTTTCTATTCGTTTTAATAGCGAGTATTCTTTTTGTTCAATTGCATATTTTTGAGCGTCCGTATAATCCTTTAATGCTTTTTTATAATCATTAAAATATTCAAAATATAAATTTCCTCTGTTATTATAGGCACGAGCATGACTGGGATTTCTTTTAATTGCTTCGGTATAGTATTTTTTTGCTGTATTATAATCATGATATTTATCCTTATATAATACTCCTATGCAATTATAGAAACGTGAATTAAATGGATTTATTTTGATTGCACTTTCATAATCATTTAATGCATATTCAGGCTTATTATTTGTTTCTTCTAATAGTAATCCTCTGCTGTTATATATATTTGCCTCTTCCAAAGTCTTTGGTCCTAATAAAATACCATTATTATAGTATTCTAATGCTTTGTGCCTATTACCATAATCATTTTTATACATGATGCCAATAGCATTGTACACTAGAATTGATTTAGGATTTAATTCTAATGCTTTCTTGTATTGAGATTTTGCTTTTTCATAGTCTTGAAAAAACTCTGCTGAAATATTTCCCAGAACTAGATAATTTAAATAGAATTTATCATTTATGGTTTGCGCTATATTTATTGTTTCTTCTGCCTTTCTACAATCTTTTTTTCTATAATATGAATAAGCTAAGAGAGAATAAGCCTCACAGTTTTTAGTATCTATTTCGATAATTTTTGAACAGTCTGCAATGCACTTATCATATCTTAAAGCGGCAAAAAATTGCCATGCTCTTTCAAGAAGCAGTGACGTGTCATTTGGATTTTGCTTTATTTTTTCATTAATTTCCTTTTGCATTTCTTCAAATGAATTTGTCATAATGTTATACCCCCTCATATAAATAGTTAATAAAATTGCAAAAGGTAACAAAAATAATGTCATATTTTTTCAAAAAAGCACTGGAATGGTAAATTTCGGTGCTTTTCGTTTGTGTCGATTTATGTTACAATATGTAGAAAGAATAAAAAAATAAAATTTTTTTGAAAAAAGTGTAAGGTTTTTGCTTGTTAATCGTACTAGTATATGAAAGCGTTGTGAAATGATGCTCTGCAAGGCAGTGAAAAATCGTGTTTGGCTGTGGCTTGCAGGCAGATTGAATGATTGCTGCAGGGTAAGAAATTTTGAATTTCAATTAAGAATTCAGAAATCTGACGAGATTACCCTATGCTGAATGAAAGGAGGGGTGGTGCTAATGGCGGACAATTCCCGAAAGAAGCTGGCCGACGAGCTGTTCAAAAAGGCCTTTGATGAAAATTATGTTTCGATATATCGGTATTGTTTATCGAAGCTGAAGAATAATGAAATGGCCGAGGACTGTGTACAGGAAAGCTTTTTGGTTCTATACAAAAAGTATTTAGCCGGTGAAGAAATTGAATATGTTAAGGCGTTTCTGATGAAAACAGCCAACAATTTTATATTCAAACGGTTTGATGAAGTTAAAAAGAGTCAAAACCAGGTGGACATTGAAGAGATTATCAATATACCTTCGCAAAATGAAGATATTGATGACCGGTTAACCTTTGAACAGTATTCAAGGCAAATTAGCGCTGCACTCTCTGATCAGGATGCTGAACTGTTTAAGCTTCGCTACATAAACGAATATAAAATAGAAGAGATTGCAAATATGCTGGATATGTCTATTCCGGCGGTGACAACACGATTGTCACGAATAAGAAATAAATTAAAAAAATTATTCAGTAATGAATTTAGATAATTTTAAACTGTAATAGTTTGGAAAGGAGTTAATATGGCACACATAGATGTTGACAAAAGAATAATCAATAACGTCAATAACGATAACATCATATTTATGCTTAATCAGATGATTGACGAAGAGCTGAGTAAAGATGTGGATAAAATAGATACTGTTTTTGTTGACCAGTGTGTTGATGCTCTGCTTCAGTGCGAAAAAGACGAAAATAATTTCGCTGCCTTAGTTCCGCTTGCAAGCAGCGAAAAATTCCTGAAGAAAATTATGAAAGAGGTTAATCCGTATTCCTTCAAAAATCTGAATGTATTTGCGAGAACGGCTGTTGTAGCAGCTTTAATCGCCGGAGGAACCTTCACTGCCAATGCTTCGGTTGAGGCGATAACAAATGTAAATATCATCCAGACTGTAGTTGAAAAAATTAAGGACAAACTGGAGGATATAGGATTGATACAGACAAACAATCTTGGTATCGAGGACTTAAACGTAGGCTTTGAGGAGGATAAGCCTGAGGAAACTACAACAGAAAAAATCGAATCCACAACAGTGTCGACAACGGCAAAGCCTGCTGTAACAGGCATTGAGGATATGAACGTTGGATTTGATGAGGAGGAAACCACAACCAAGCCTGCTGTAACAGGTATTGAGGATATGAATGTTGGTTTTGACGACGATGAAACTACCACGCAAAAAACCACAAAGCCGTCAACAACAAATAAGAAAATTCCGCCGACAACGGCAAAACCGATTATTGTTGAGACAACAAATCAGACCCAAGAAATCAGACTGACGGGTATTGATGCGCAGTTTGAAAACTTTAAAACCGATTATATCTATGGCGAGGAGCTGAGCTATGACGGGCTTACAATGACAGCTGTTTTCAGTGATGGCAGCAGCAGTCCGCTGAGCTTGGACGAATGTGATTATACGAAGGCTATAGATATGAATAAAACAGCAGACTATACCCTGAGAATTATTTACAAGTCCTGCGAGATTACAATTGATATCACCGTAAGACCGGATGAGGATACAAGAGGCTCGCAGATTTGCTCCAACGATGAATACGATTATCTGCTGACGGACAGCGGTGTGTATGTAACTGCATATAAGGGCAGTGACACGGTGCTTGAAATTGATGAGATAGACGGTGTTGATGTTATTGCCATAGGCGCTAAGGTGTTTATGAACAGTGATGTACAGCGTGTTTATGCGCAAAATGCTGTTAAGATATTCGCATCCGCCTTTGAGGGCTGCAGTGCACTGACAGAGTGCTATGTGCCGAATGCTGTGTATATCGGTGATTATGCATTCAGTGATTGTACAAATTTGACGGAAGCTATTTTCAGTGAAAAGGCTGAATATCTGGGTGAGGGTGCTTACAGAAGAACAGCCATTGAATACCTGGATGTTCCTGAAAATGTGACTGAAATTTCACCGCAGCTTTGCAGAGAATGTCCGAATTTAACGGAGGTAAATCTGCTGGGTGATGTAACCGATATCGGTGCCAGTGCCTTTGAGGAATGTGAAAGCCTTGAAATAATTACCGGATGTGGTAATATAGAGCATGTAGGGGACTTTGCTTTCTATTATGATGAAAAGCTGAAATTTGATGTGTTCCCGCAGGGCTTAGTCAGTGTTGGCGACAGTGCCTTCTACTTCTGTCAGAAGCTGGAGATTGGATATCTGCCAAGCGCTGTAGAACGTGTCAGCGCAAACAGCTTTGCCTACTGCTTGGGACTTACAGGTGTAACCATTCCCGACACAATGAAGGTTGTTCCGCGAGGGGCATTTATGGCAACGAATGCCAAAACCATTATCATTTCTGAGGGTGTAACGGAAGTGAAGGAATCTGCATTTGAAGCCTGCAAAGCCACTTCCATAGAATTGCCGAATTCCCTTAAAGTGATTGGCGACAAGGCATTCTATACAGTTCTGTTAAGGAATGTAAGCTTTGGATATAGAGTAGCCTCAATCGGCGTGGATGCTTTTTATCCAAGCAGAGCAGCAGTATTCAAGGTGTATGACGATAGTGTACCGATGCAGTACTGCATTGATCATAATATAAGATATACAAGTCTTGGTAAAAAGCCCGGCTTAACACCATTTGACGGTATAGAAAGTCTTGACGGAGGCTGGGACTGATACAGTCCCGGCATTCCGAAATAAGGAGGATAAATAATGAAAAGAGTAAAACGCTTATTAGCACTTCTTCTTGCAGTTGTGTTGGTAATGACATCTTATCCGCTGGTGTCATTTGCAGCAAGTGACACTACCATTGAAAAAGTAAGTGCCAGCGGTTCATCCCGCTATTGCGACTGGAGCTACGATGCCGATACAGATACCCTGTATATTAATCATGATGGTATGATTACTTGTGCGCATGAGGAAGGTACAGATTATCAGAATGATGACTATGGTTATCTTCCGTTGTATTATTCCGATGACAATGTGGATACCTTGGATAGTCAGTATTTGTTTACCACACCATTCAGACATCTTGTGGTAGGTAAAGATATTACCGGTTTTTTAGGTGTGTATATGGCTTCCTACATAGTGATTGAACGACCGAATAAAAGACCTGTTGAGGTTGACCCGGGTTGTACAGATGTTACCTTTGAGGAGGGTTCAAAATGTACATATCTTGATGGATGGATGTTTAGCTCCAGCCGCTTATGGAATATAGAATTGCCGAATTCCCTTGAGCAAATAGGAGAAGGCTGTTTTTGTGAAGCAGAGCTGCCATCCATTGTAATTCCTGATTCGGTATATAGTATAGGTGACAGTGCTTTTAATGAATGTGCATTCCTTGAGTATATTAAATTCCCAAGCTACAGAGGTGATCAAGAGGTTAGTTGGGGACATGATATTTGCAGCGGTAATTCACAGTATGAACTTGAGGTTGATTTGGGTGAAACAGCTACCTATATTTCTGATTCCATGTTCTGCAGTACAACAATAAGTAATATTACAATTCCTGATACCGTAACGGCTATTGGCGAATATGCATTTGAGGATGCTGTTATACAAACCGTAAATGGAAGCAGTGCGTTTGTGTTCCCTGAAAATCTCGAAAGTATAGGAAAACAGGCTTTCATAAATATGTACGGCGGTATTACTTCATTGGTAGTCAGAGGAGCAGAAGGACTTGAAATTCCTGAATCTGCCTTTTATGGATGCAAATCTTTGAATAGTGTTACTATAGATGGAAATGTAACTGTAATAGGGAAACAAGCATTCTATGATTGTGAAAATTTAAAAACGCTTGAAATTTGTGATGGTGTTAAAAAAATCGATAATACGGCATTTGCAGATTGTAAGGGATTAGCAACTGATATTATAATCCCGGCAAGTGTAGAAGAGATTGGGTATCGTGCTTTTATGTATTGTCAAATAAAAAGTCTTGTATTTGAGGAGAAAGTAGTTGACGGGATAGTTCAGGGTACCAAATCAATTGGTGATTCTGCCTTTCAGTATACCTCTTATATGACAAAGGTAGTTCTTCCTGCTTCATTAGAAAGTCTTGGCACTGCTGCATTAGCTAATTCAGGATTTGATGAGATAGACCTTTCAAGAACAATGCTTACTGAAATTCCGGATAGCTGCTTTAATTATACTAAGCTAAAATCCATCAAGTTTCCTGAAAATCTTGAAAAAATCGGTCAAAGTGCTTTTGCATCCTGTGAAGTACTTGGAAATAAAAAGTATTCAAGCAAAGCTTATTTTGAATTGCCTGAGACAGTATATTATATTGGCAATAAGGCTTTTTCAAAAGCCGGCATTACGGAATTCCATATGACAAGCAACAGAGAGGATGTATACCTTGGTATAGGTGCATTGTCGGGTAATAGCGGTTTGGAAAAGGTTACATTGCCGAAGCATTTAACCAGAATTTCCAGTTCATTATTGAGCAGCTGTGGTAAGCTAACGGATATTACGATTCCTGCATCTGTTGAAACGATAGGCGCAAGTGCATTTAGTGATGATACTTCTCTTAAAAATATTACGTTTGAGGAAGGAAGCAATCTGAAATCAATAGAAGAATATGCTTTTCGCAGCAATAAGGCTCTTGAATCAATTGTTCTTCCTGATACCGTAGCTTCAATTGGCAATCAAGCCTTCAATTATTGCTCCGGTCTGATAAATATAATTCTGCCGAGACAGATTGAAACAATTGGGACTGTGGCTTTTGCAAATACAACCAGTTTAACGACTGCTATTGTGCCAAGCTTTTCTGTTGATTTAACAGCCAGCAAGCTGGGAAATAATGGCGGATGTGTAATATATGGTTATCTTGGTTCTCCTGTTGAGAGCTATGCAAAGGACAATTCAATTGAATTTAGAGAAATTGATGATGCATACGGCACAGGATACTATGATTCTTTGTCAGGTACTTTTGATGGCGGTACATGGAAAGTCATTGTTGAGTCGCAGAAGATGACATTGAAATTCTTTGGCGAAAGTATTAAGGATGTAAATAATCTTACCTGCAGTAATGGTATTAATATTACACTCAAGGAATTACTTTCAAGATACGCTGTTAAAAGATTGGTTTTTGCTGAGGGAGTTACTGAAATCGGTGATAGTGCTTTCTATAACCGTGATGGAGTTCTTGATGATATTTCAGTAATTTCTTTGCCGATTGGTTTGACTTCTATCGGCGCAAATGCATTCAGAGATTGTAATTTAACATCCATTACAATTCCTGATACTGTAACAACGATTGGTGAATATGCATTTCAGGGTAACCCGATGACAGGTGAAATCAAACTCAGTGCGGCTATGAGTAATATACCAAAGGGTATGTTCAAGAATACTCAGATTTCAAAATTTACAATTCCTGAACAGATTACTACCATTGAGGCAGAGGCTTTCACAGGCTGTGATAAAATGACCGAGATTACGATTCCTGATACAGTAACAGATGTTTACTTGAATGCAAAAAAGCTTGGAAGCAATCCTTTTGGCTTTTATGAGTCAGGAGCAAAGATAACAAGTTTTAAATTTGTCAATGCTAAGATGAGCTCCTATATATTTACATATGCAAGAACACTGGGTATTCAGTTGCTGTTTGCGAATGGAAAATCTGTAGAAAATGGTTATTATAATATCAAGAGTGAGAACAAAATATGGGAGTATGATTACAATAATAATACATTAACTATTGACGGTAATAATTCTTACTTATCAGGTGACAAATTCTATTACAGCGATGGCACACTCGTTGAAACCGGTGACCTTGTTGTAGATAAAGTCATTGTTAAAAATGCAGTAAGAATGAACTGTAATGTTAAGACCAGTGTATTTGCACAGTTTAATCCCTATGAGATTGAGCTTCCAAATACAATGAAGATCATTAACCGCTATGCCTTCAATGACTGTACAAACCTAAAGGGTATTGTTATACCTGACAGTGTAGATACCATTGAGCCGGGCACATTTAAGAATTGTCCGAATATGGAATACGCTGTAATCGGCGGCGGAATTTACTCTGTTGGTTCTGATATATTTACCGGTATGAAATCCCTTAAATACGTTGAGTTCAAAGAGGGTATTGATACCATTAACAATTATGCATTCCAGGGCTGTGTAAATCTCCGTCAGATTATTTTGCCGGATTCCTTAACAACTGTAAACAACTATGCATTCTCAAAGTGCTTTAGTGTTCAGAGCGTAACCATCGGCAAAAACCTGATGTATGTGGGCAAATGTGCCTTTGGTGATTTGCCACTGTGTGAAACCTTAAATATTAATTCAAACAAAATGCCTTATTTGGTGGATAACGGTGTAGAGGATGCGCTTCAGATTTTTGAGGGTCTTGGCATCAGTACTACCGGTGTAACCGTGAATTACGGCGACAATGTAGACACAGCAAATATCGGTAATTTTATTAATAAAAATGTATCACAGATTAACCTTGGTGCAGGCTTTAAGGGCTTCACCAATGCTAAGAGTATGCCGAATTTAAAGGCATTTACGGTCAGCAAGGAGAATACAAGCTTCTATGATGATAACGGTTGCCTTTATACAAAGGATAACGTGCTGTACAAGGTGCCGCAGGCTTTGACATCTGTTGAAATTAAGGACGGCACAACTGCTATCGGTGATAATGCCTTTGCGTATACCAGTGTTAAGAAGCCTGCGCTTCCGAATTCTATTAAGACAATCGGCGCATACGCTTTTGCAAACAGCAAAGAGCTGAAACAGATTGACTTCCCAACCAAGCTGGAGACCGTGGGTGAATATGCTTTTTATAACTGCCCATCGTTAAGAACAGTCAGCCTGTCAAATGCGGTAACCACAATTGGCAATCATGCTTTTGACAGCTGTATAAGCCTTGCAAGCATCCTGCTTCCAAACAGTCTTATCACTGTCGGCAGCGAGGCGTTCCTGGATTGTATATCCCTGATTGGTATTGTATTCCCTAAGAATGTGGAAACCATCGGTGACAGAGCACTGGCAAACTGCTACGAGCTGACAGATGTATTTGTTTGGAATGCAGCCTTTGGCGAAAATGTATTTGAAAATGACGATAAGGTAACCATCAGCACCTTAGCCGGTTCAGACGCATATGCATACGCAAGAGAAAATAAGATTCCTTATGAAGCATATACTGATGCGTATATTTTTGAAGACGCTTGCTTTATGCAGGAATATATCTATGCCGGCTTTGTAGGCTTCTGCACAGACGGACATGGTGACACCCAGTACCTGACGGTTTATGAGGCAGGCTGTGAAAGTGACGGATATATCATAGGCGTTTGTGAATACTGTTCAGAAATTGTAGAAGAAATTCACACAGATGCAATCGGTCACAGCTATCAGCTGATTACCTCTGTTGCTGCAACAGAAACCACATATGGCAGAGATGTTTACAGATGTATAAACTGCGGTGACAGCTACTGCACCTATACTGAACCTACCGGTGATGTTATAGAGAAAGAGACCTGCACAGTTACAGGCTCAGTTGTAATGGCTACCAGCAAGGCTGCAGATGACGGTATCACACCGATTGCCAATGCATCCATTATCATTGACGGCTATACCGTGGCTTATACAGATCAGGACGGCGCCTTTGAAATGCGTCTTGAAACAGGCTCATATGAGGCTACTATACATTATAATTATGGTATTGACAGACAGATTTATATTGTTGTCGAGGATTATGACTTGGATTGCGGTGTAATTCCTGTAATTGCCTGCGACTGGAACAAGGACGGCAAAATTGACACGGATGACTATAATTTGTTCAGACTTGTTATTTCCTCTCAAATCAATGACCCGTCATATCTCAGCTATGTTGATATGAATAATGACGGCTATATCAATGCTAAGGATATGGCAATTATTAAGAGCTGTATGGGTATTGATAAGGCAACTTATATTTATCCGTCCATTGTAATTCAGTAATCATTATCTATCCTTCTTTTAACGAAAGCACCGAGAATACTTCGGTGCTTTTGTTCTGTTATTGAGTCTCTGCAAGGGAGCTGCAGCACGAAATTAAAGTGCTTTTGCAAGTATAATCTTGACACTGCTATTTTTATAATATATAATAAAATGATTAAAAAATGCGATAAGGAGTTTTTATTATGGCAACAAAACAATTTAATATGACTGCAGCAGGTAAGGCTGAGCTTGAAAAAGAGCTGGACTACCTTAAAACAGAAGGCAGAATTGACATAGCAGAAAAATTAAAGGTTGCTCGCTCTTATGGTGACCTTTCCGAGAACAGTGAGTATGATGAAGCTAAATCAGAGCAGGCTAAAATAGAAGCTCGTATCAGTGAGCTTGAATATCAGCTGGATAACTCTGTTATCATTGATGCAGCGGCTTCAGGCATTGTCAGCATGGGCTCAAAGGTTACAGTTGTCAGACAGAGTGATAATACAGAGGCTACCTATGAAATCGTTGGTTTTGCACAGTCAAATCCGGCAGAGGGCAAAATCAGTGATGAAAGCCCTGTAGGTGTGGCACTTATGGGCGCTAAGGAGGGCGACATTGTAGTTGTTGAAGCTCCTATCGGTAATCTTGAATACAAGATTATGTCCGTTGAATAATTAAAATTTTACGAACACGAGGTACTATTTATGGCAGGAAAGTTTGAAATCACCAAGGCTGGTGACGGTACTTTCACATTTGAATTTTTAATTGACGATAACTGCGTGGGTACAAGTCCTGTTTTTGCTAAGGAGGATGAATGCAAGCGCGGTGTTAAGGCTGTTAAGAAGAACAGCAGAATGAAGGTGCAAAACGCTGTTGCAGGTGACGAGGAAAAGACAAATCCTAAGTATCTGGTAGAAGCAGATGGCGATAAGGTTAAGTATACACTGTTTTTGCAGACCGGTGCTGCTGCACTTGAGGGCAAGGCAGATACAGAAGCAGAAGTGCTGGAGATTATAGAAAAGATAGGCAATAATGCAAATGCTGCGCAGATGAGTATGGCTGAGGTTGTGCTTAGCGAAAATGAGCAGAAGCAAATCAGAGTAGATAAACTGAAGGCAATGCAGGCAGCAGGTAAGGATCCATTTGAGATTACGCTTGCAACACAGACACACCACAGTGATGAAATCAAGGCAAATTTTGAAGCCCTTGAGGAAAAGATTGTTATAATCGCAGGCCGTATTATGACCTGGCGCGATATGGGCAAGGCAAACTTCATTGATGTACAGGACAGAAACGGAAGAATTCAGGCATATGTTCGTATGAATGATATTGGCGAGGATATGTTTAAGGAATTCAAAAGCTGGGATCTGGGCGACATTGTTGAGGTTAAAGGCTTTGTATTTAAGACCAGAACAGGTGAGATTTCTGTTCACGCGCAGGAAATCAGACTTCTTTCAAAGTCGCTTCTTCCGCTTCCTGAAAAATTCCATGGCTTAACCGATACAGATACACGCTACAGAAAGCGTTACCTGGATATGATTATGAATCCGGATGTAAAGGATACCTTTATCAAACGTTCAAAAATCATTTCTTCCATCAGAGCATATCTTGACAATCTCGGCTTTATTGAGGTTGAAACTCCTATTCTTAATGTAATTGCAGGCGGTGCCTCGGCAAGACCGTTCATTACCCACCATAATACGCTTGATATGGATATGTATCTTCGTATTGCTACAGAGCTTTACTTAAAGCGTCTTATTGTCGGCGGTATGGAAAGGGTATATGAAATCGGCCGTAACTTCCGAAACGAGGGTATGGATGTCAGACATAACCCTGAGTTTACTTGTATAGAGCTTTATCAGGCATTCACCGATTATCACGGAATGATGGATATTGCAGAGAATATTATCCGAAATGCGGCGAATGAGGTTTGCGACAGCCTTCATATCGTGTTTAACGGCACGGAGATTGACCTTGAAACGCCGTTTGCAAGAATGACAATGGTTGAAGCGGTTGAAAAATTCAGCGGTGTTAACTTTGCTGATTTTATGTCAGATAATGAAAAAGCAATTGAAATTGCTAAGGAAAAGGGTATAGAAATCGAGAACGGCAAAGCTACCTGGGGTGATATTCTTAATTCCTTTTTTGAGGAATATGTTGAAGAAAATCTTGTGCAGCCAACCTTTATTATGGACTATCCTGTTGAGATTTCTCCGCTCACTAAGAGAAAGCCGAATTGTCCTGTACTCACAGAGCGTTTTGAGCTGTTTATTATGGGCGGCGAATACGGCAATGCTTATTCAGAGCTGAATGACCCGATTGACCAGCAGGGCAGATTTGAAGCACAGATGAAGCTTCGTGAAGCAGGCGACGACGAGGCAAATATGATTGACCACGATTTCGTTACTGCACTTGAGTATGGTATGCCTCCTACCGGTGGCTTGGGTATTGGTATTGACAGACTTGTTATGCTGCTTACCGACAGCTATTCCATCCGTGATGTTTTGTTGTTCCCGACAATGAAACCGCTGGATAAATAGTTTGGTTTTATTTCAAGTATTTTTCATTGGTGATATAATATAAATCGTAGTTACAACAATTTAATTAAAAATTAAGCGTCTACTAAAATATTGCATTTTAGTAGACGTTATGTTTTTTTATGAAGAAAAGTATATGCAATAATAAAAATGCAAATCTGAATTATCGATAATATTATGAAAGAAAGGAATCTATATAATATGAAAAGGTGTATTTTTTGTGGAAAAACTGAAGATGAATTTGATAAGAATAATTGTTGGACAGAAGAACATATTATTCCGGAAGCACTTGGAAATGAAACTTTAAAAATATATAATGTTTGCAAAGTTTGTAATAGTAAACTGGGAACATATGTCGATAATTATTTTTCAAACAATATGATTATTAAAATGATAAGGCAAGAGAAAGGATTGGGAGGGCAGAGCGGTATTGTTCCAAATGCATTTAGGGAAGGTAAAGATAAAGACGGACATCGAATTAGGTTAGATGAAAACTTTCACCCCACCACAGTTCCGTATATTGAACAAGATTGTGATAGAGTTAAAATTGTAGCCCCTTCGAAAGAGGAGGCTAAAAAAATGGTTCAAAAGAAACTATCGAGAATGAATATATCTCAAAATGTAATAGAAGATGTATTAAAAGAAGTTGACAAAGCAGAAAGACATAGTTATCAGCCGAAGATTCAATATGATTTTGTTATAGAATATAATCGTTTTTTTATGGAAGCACTAAAGATCGCTTTTGAGTACGCTGTATATAAACTGGGAGATGAGTATTTAAATGATTCTCGTGCAATTGAAATACAACAATATCTTAATAATGCAATTGATGGTAAAATGAAAAAAGAATGCAAATCATTTCCGGGAGTTAGTTTAATACATAATGAAATAGGCAAAATATTAAAACTTTATAAGGATATGAATTTCCATATGCTTATGATTCATCCTGCTGTTGATAATAAATTAATAGCAGAAGTTATTCTATTTGTGAATCCTGCGTTATCATTTAGTGTAATCATTTCAAATGATGCACATAAATTTGATGATGTATCATTTACCGATATAGTAAATATAAAGACGAATTCGCAGTTACCGCAATTTACAAATAATAATTATATAAACCTTTAAACTAAAGAAAAACAATCCTTTCTTGGTGACAAGATAGGATTGTTTTGTTGTTATCTTATAATATGTAATTAGTTTAAGTGAGCTGTCTCAAATTTTGACTTATAGTCTAAAAAGTGCAGATAATTATCATTCCAATACGTGTATGCATCATTGTTCTTTAAACTTTCTATTGCGTAATTTGCTTTTATATATTCTCCGATATAGCTTGTTATAGCCCTTGCACCATAATAATTCAGATGCTTGCCTCTGTCACGATAGCATTGCGTCGGGTCAAGTTCTGTTTTTTCATACAAAAGATTAAAGTCTAAAAATTCAATGCCTCTTTCCTTGGCGTAGCTGCTTGCTGCATTGTGCCTTTCGTAATTCCAGGAGGATATGGACGGAATGCTGATAAACAAAATCTGTGCATTGTTTTCTTTGCATAGGTTTATTAATTTATCCATCAGCTCTTTGTTTGCAGCCGGAATTTCCTCAAAATTCTGCGTTTCCTGCATATAGTCGCTGTATTCTATTTTGCAGATTTTGCTGCTGTATCTGTACCCATGTGTTGTGATTGGTTGATTTGGTTTTTTGTTTTTCAGTATAGAAAAAACACTCTCAATATCCTGCTGAAGAAAAATCGGGTTGGTTCTGCTTAAAGAGTCTGTTATTTCATAGGATTTTTTGCAGAAGTTTTCTGCACTTGGATTGTGGTCAAACAGCATATCCGTTTCTATCAGTACAAGCTTTGGCTTCTGTGTTTCAAAATGCTGCTGCATTAAGCAATAGGATTCCTCAATAGTCTGACGTGCGCTGGCACAAACTGTGCTTGTGTAGCCATATTCATTCCATAAATCAAGGGGAGAAAAGGCAGAATACAAATTGCTGTTGCCAACACCGGCAATCTCAATACTGTCCTCTTTTTCGTTAACAAGAGAATATGCTTTTTTGAAATCAATCACCATATCTTTTCCTGAATTTAATGATATCATTGCCGCAATAATACTGAATATTACAAAAGATAAGACAATGAGTGACAATGCTTTAAAAGCTGCGGAAATTTTATTTTTATTTGTTCTGTTCATGAAAACACATCCTTTCGATAATAAAAGGATATCAAATGATATATAAAAACTGACTAAGCTAAAATAAAGAATTGGTAAAGATTTGAAATAAAGATTTTTCCATAATTTTTAGTATTGTTTTTACATAAAATAAAAAATTATATACACGACTTGAAAAAGAGTGTATAAAATGGTAAAATAAATAAATTGTATAAGATGTGTGGCGAATAAGCTCTGCATTTTTACAATGAAAATATAAATGAACAAATTTATCATAAAGAGGGTATAGATATGAGATCAGATTTAATTAAAGAAGGTCCTTCAAGAGCACCCCATCGTTCTTTGCTCAGAGCCTTGGGTATTGATGAGCTTGAAATGAAAAGACCGTTTGTAGCTGTTGTTAACTCCAAGAGTGATTATATTCCGGGTCATATGCATCTGGATAAGATTGCCGAGCAGGTTAAGGCAGGCATCCGTAATGCCGGCGGTGTTCCTTTTGAGTTTAACACAATCGGTGTATGTGATGGTATCGCAATGAACCATAAGGGTATGAAATATTCTCTCTGCTCCAGAGAGCTTATTGCTGACAGCATTGAGGTTATGCTTACGGCGCATCCTCTTGATGCAATTGTATTTATTCCAAACTGCGACAAGATTGTTCCGGGTATGCTGCTTGCTGCCTGCCGACTCAATTTGCCTTGTATTTTTATCAGCGGCGGTCCTATGCTTCCGGGTAAGAGTACAGAGACAGAAAACAGAATCGGCTTATCAGAGCAGTTCGAGTATGTCGGAGCAAATGCAATTGGCAAGCTGAGTGATGAAAATCTGGAGTCCTGTGCATTTACAGCTTGTCCTACCTGCGGTTCTTGTTCAGGTATGTACACAGCTAACTCTATGAATTGCCTGACAGAGACAATTGGTATGTCACTCCCCGGCTCAGGAACAATTCCAGCAGTAATGAGCGCTCGTCTTCGTCTGGCTAAAATGGCAGGCGAAAGAGTAATGGATCTTCTCAAAGAGGATATCAAGCCGAGTGATATTATAACAGAAAAAGCAATCGAAAATGCAATGAGAACCGATATGGCTATCGGCTGCTCAACCAATACAATTCTTCATCTGACTGCGATTGCCCACGCTGCAGGTCATGATATTGACCTTGCAGAGCTGGATGCATACGGAAGAAAGACACCTCAGATTTGCAAGCTGAATCCTGCATCCTCTGTATTCATTACAGATTTAAATGATGTTGGCGGTATTCAGGCTGTTGTAAAGGAGCTTGCACGCGGAGGTATGATTAATACAGATGCACTGACTGTAAACGGCACAGTTGGTGACAGAATAGCAAAGGCTCCGGATGCAGACGGAGAAATCATTCGTAAGCTTGAAGATCCATTCTCTGCTGACGGCGGTATTGCTGTGCTTACAGGTAATCTTGCTGAGGACGGTGCTGTAGTTAAGAAGGGTGCAGTTGCACCTGAAATGATGCAGCATAAAGGTCCTGCAAAGTGCTATAACAGTGAGGAAGAAGCAATTGCCGCAATTAACAGCGGAAAGGTAGTAGCAGGTGATGTTGTTGTTATCCGTTATGAAGGTCCGAAGGGCGGACCGGGTATGAGAGAAATGCTTTCTCCAACATCTGCTATTATTGGTATGGGTCTTGGTTCATCTGTTGCGCTTTTGACAGATGGTCGTTTTTCAGGCGCAACACGCGGTGCTTCAATCGGACATGTCAGCCCTGAGGCTGCAATGGGCGGAACAATTGCCTTTGTTGAAGATGGTGATGAGATTGAAATTGACATTCCTGCAAGAGTGCTGAAGGTTAATGTTTCTGATGAAGTATTGGCTGAAAGAAAATCAAAATGGACACCTCCTGTTCAGGAGCTGACAGGATATCTTAAGAGATATGCACAGCATGTAACCAGTGGTGCTAAGGGCGCTGTGTTCGAGGATTAATATGGGTGACAATACCGACAAAAAGAGAAAAAACAAACGAGCCTATGCGCATTATATTATTCAGACTGCCTGCTTTTTGGCTGTTCTTTTAGTCATAACGGTTTTGACAATATTTGTTGCCATCAAACCGGTTACAGAGCTGGTAAATAAGGTAGAGGCAAATTTTGATATGCAGGTAGGAGATATTGTTCTCAATGAAAATACCTATCAGCCATTATCGGAAACTTCTGTAAACCCTGATACGCTGCAATATGTGTTTGGTGACAAAATTGCCAATATTTCCAGCAGTGATTTTGGATTGAATTGCAGTGTTTACTTTGGGGGCAACAGAGCCTCGTTAAGTGCAGGTGTCGGCTTCAGCGGAGATACAAGCTTGTTCGGCTTGGGGAAAGTCAGCCGTGTTGTAGGCTATGACGAAACGTATTTTTCCTCACTGCGATATGCTGATAAAGGTGATGTTATTACGGTTACCACCAGCTATGGCGTGTACGATTATAGAGTAAAAGAAGTAAAATATATTGATGCTGCAAAGGATGCATATAAGGACAATGGCAGTGATATGCTGGTGCTTTGCTCTATGTGCTCTGATTTTTCAGTGCACAGGGGAGAAAACTTATATGTTTTTGCAGACAGAATAGATAAGGAGGTCGGCTGATATGGAAACCGCAGCTCCTGAAACAAAGCTGGTAAAGGCTTTAAGAACTATATTTTCTTTTATTCTGGCTGTTATTATTTCTATTCTAAGTATGGCGATATGCTTTAATGCTTGCTTTATAAGAGACAGCCACATTGAAGAATATTTTACGGATTATGAATATTCCGACGGTGTGAAAAGCAATGTTGTTCAATATATTAAGGATGTTTACGAAAAAAACGGACTGAATACAGATAATATAGACAGTATTGTTACGTACGAAAAAATTCATAATATGGTTGTTGATTATTCCGGTTATTATATTACCGGAAGAGTTGGTTTTGATGAAAGTCTGTATACAGAAGATATAGATGCATTATGTGAGAATATAAAATCTGACATTGAGCTTCAAATCAAGCAGTCAAATCAGAATAATGATGCAGATGCCGTAAATCGTTTTCGTGATACGATTAACGATTATATCAAAAGTCATATTGAAATTACGGGTATTAAATATATCCAAAGCATTATCAATATTGGAACACTGGCTTCATATGCAGTAATCGGTGTTGGTATTGTTTTATTTATATTTGTTATATTAGTGCTGTACTTTATGAGTGATAAGTCCATGCGGCATATTTCTCTCAGGTCAATCAGTATCAGCTTTTTAACTGCAGGAATTTTTGAGATTTGTTTGGGCATAATTGTAAAAATAATTTCTCAGGCAAGAAGATTTGACGTATATCCGATTTATATGTTTAATCAGCTTATGAAATATGTAAATAATGCAGTGGCAATTGTTATGGTCAGCGGTGTTGCTGCCATAGTTATTTCAATCCTGTTTGCTGCTGCCGCCTGGAAAAAGAAGCAAAAATAATTGTAAAGGTAAGGATGTATACAATGGAGAATGAAGTAGTAGTATCCGTCAAAAATGTAGATATGGCCTTTAACTTGAATAAAGAAAAGGTTGACAATCTTAAAGAATACTTTATTAAGTTTGTTACGCGTAAGCTTGAATACAGAAAGTTTTTTGGCTTAAAGGATGTTTCCTTTGATGTGAAAAAGGGCGAGCACCTTGCGATTCTCGGACTGAATGGTGCAGGCAAAAGTACACTGCTGAAAACAATAGTAGGTGTATATAAGCCAACCAGCGGTTCTGTAGAGACTAAGGGTGTAATTGCACCGCTGCTTGAGCTTGGTGCAGGCTTTGACCCTAATTATTCAGGCAGAGAGAATATATATCTTTACGGTGCAATTATGGGCTATGACCGCACATATATAGAATCAAAGATTGACGAAATCATTGAATTTTCCGAGCTTGGTGATTTTATAGAGGTTCCTATCAAAAATTATTCAAGCGGTATGAAAGCCAGATTGGGCTTTTCCATTGCTACAGCCGTTGAGCCGGATATTCTTATTTTGGACGAGGTTCTGTCTGTTGGTGATGCCGGCTTCAGAAGAAAGAGTCTTGCCAAGGTTAAATCTATGTTTGCCTCAGGCGTGACCGTATTGTTTGTATCGCATAGTATAGAGCAGGTTAAATCTATATGCGACAGAGCAATCCTTCTTGAGCATGGACAAATTATAGCCCAGGGAACAGTCGCAGAGGTTATCCCGGTTTATGAGGAAAAGACACATAAAAAGAGTAAATAATTATTCTAAATAGAAAAACAGCAAGGGCAGTTCAAAGTCTGCTCTTGCTGTTTTTTTATATGTGTTTATATGTTTTTAAATTTAAAATGATTTGCTGATTTTTTATCTAATCAGCATATTTGCATTTTGTTCTAATACGTCTAATGCCTTTTGACCGCACTTTTTTAAAATGACCTTGACACCCTCTTCATATTTCGGTGGGCGCGAAGTCAGATTATGACAATCAGATCCGATCAAATGAATTCTTCCGCTTTCAAGATATTTGATAAGTCTTTTTCTTATGCCTCTGGATGCATCTGCAAAGGAGCTGATATTTACTTGCGTCATACATCCGCTGGCTATATAGTCGTCCAGTAAATCTGAATCCTCCATAAGTGCATTGTATCTTTCAATGTGGGCCAATATCGGCGTTATGCCGTAGTCATATTTTAAATTCTGCAGTCTGTCATATACATCCTGTGAAAAATCAGAGGAGAAGGAATGCTCAATCAGTGCATATCGTGTGTTTCCGATACAGATATCATCTAAGTTATCATTGCTAAACAGATACTTGCTAATATATACTTCGGCAGCAGGAATAAGCTTGGGCGCATCGTCGCCAAGTGCATTTTTAAGCTGTTCAAATGCCTTGTTTCGCTTGCTGATAAAATCATTATAGGATATTGAATTTGAATAATAGTGAGGGGTCAAAATGATTGCCTTTGCACCCTGCGCACTCAGCTTGTGCACCATTCTGATGCTGGTTTCCAAATCAGGAGAACCATCATCAATTGCCGGCAGTATATGACAATGTGTTTCTACCAGATTATTAATAATCATTGTTTTACCTCTTAGCTGTTTCTTGGGTCATCCTGTTTTTGACCGCCTAATCCATAGCTGCTGTTGTAACCATAGCCGCTGTATTTGCCGTAGCTGTAACCATAGCTGCTGTATTTACCATAGCTGTAGCCGTAATCATTGTAAGTCTTTTTATATCGGGTTGCTTTTGACTCAACAAAGTTAACCAGAAATCCAAGAATTTTTGCATCTATAAATTCCAAAGATTTCAGTGTCTTTTGAAGCTCAGGATGCGTTGTCTGATTTTGTCTGACAACAAGCACAATGCCATCAGCCTCCCTGATAAGCGGTAATGCATCCGAAACAACATTTATAGGCGGTGTATCAATGACAATATAGTCATAGCTTTTGCTTATATACTGCAAAAATTCGCTCATAAGCTCAGAGCCTAAAAGCTCAGCAGGGTTTGGCGGAATTGAGCCCGAGCAGAGAATGGACAGATTTTCATACTCTGTCGGATGAATGACACTGAATAAATCCGTTCTCTTTTTACCTGAAATGCAGTCACTCAGATAATCGGTAAGTCCCGGTGCGTTGGAAACTGAAAAATAGCGGTGTACCTGCGGTCTGCGCAAATCTCCGTCTATCAGCAAAACTCTTTGGTCTGCCTGCGCAATTGTAACAGCCAGATTAACGGTTGATGTGGTTTTGCCCTCGCTGGGATTTGAAGAGCTGACAACAATTGTCTTGCAGCCCTTCTTCATTATGGAGAACATAATGTTCGTTCTTATGGTCTTGTATGCCTCTTCTATTCTGAACTTTAAAGCAGGCTGAATCGGAGCATTATTAAGAATATAACGTGAACTGTCAAGGGAATGGCTTCTTTTATCTTTTTTTGCTTTTTTAAACATTGCCGTTTACCTCCTCGCTGACAGCTTTTCTTTCGGATTTCGTTGTTTGTTTAAATTCAAATTCAGGAATAGTTCCCAAAACAGGAATATCATATATTTCAGTCAGCTCATCACTGCTCTTGATACGTACATCAATAAAGTCACGCAGAATGATATATGCTACAGCAAGAATTGCGCCTGCAAGAAAACCGATTGTAATTTTTTTAGGATATCCGAGACTTTCAGAGGTGGTGGCCTTTAATGCCTTGTCCTCTACAGATGCACGGACAATACCGTCACTTGTGTTCTTCATCTTCTCGGGAATACTCTTTTCAAGCTGATGCGCAATCTGATAGGATAAATCAGCATTGGTTGTTGTTATGGTTACTCGGAACATGGCTGTGTCTTCAATCGTTGTAATCGTTGTAGCGCCCTTGATTGTTCCTGCTGAGTATGAGGTGCTGTAGTTTTCGTTGATTTCATCAGCAACATTTTGATTGAATTCATTTGTCTTGAATAACTCAATATATGTGTTGAGTGCCTTCATGGCATAGTTCATTTTACTGGTGTTGCTTGTAGCCTGTACAATCGTGCTGGATTCTGCAAGATCCTGCTGTGTATCCTGTGCATAAGCCAAAAATTCAACACTGGATGAATAGGTCAGGGTTGTAAAATGAGAGGTGTAGAAAAATGCAAGTAATGCGCCGATAACAGCAAAAATAACGATAAGCTTCCATTTTTTTAATACAGTCGAAATTAACTTTTGAATATTTGCGTCTAAGTTCACGATAACTTCCTCCATCGTTTTTTATGAGGTCATTTTAATCACTATATTTTATATTACTTTATTATATTAAGTTTGTCAATGATGGTATTTTATTATATTGACAAAATTTATAAAATAGTAGATAATAAATACAGTTATAACCAAAAGGAACTTTTTACTATGAGCAAAGATACTATTAAAATGCCCCTGTGGGGACCTTATTCCAAAAAATATATGGGACTCTCAAAAATCATTGAGACTATGGCAGACGAGGGTGCCAGATTTGATTTTTCCGTACATCCTACCTTGTGGAACAGTGCAACACCTGTGCCGAATGTTACAGTACCCTCCAATTATCATTTGTGGAACTGCAGCAGTGATTACACGTATTATTCATACCGATATGAGCTTATGTGGAAGGATCAGGTTTATGCCGATGTTTCATTCTCCAAAATGAAGGATGATGCATATTTAATGAGATGCGAGTTCTTTAATAATACGGAGCTTTCACAAAACTGTTTGCTGAATATTTTCGGGGCACTTGAATTCCCTTATCCTACATATTGCCGTGTTCATACGCCTGAAAAATGTGTGATAAAAACGGCAAATGATTATGAAGAATATAAATATAATACACCAAGACCTTGGGACGAGGAAAATCCTGACGGTATGTTTAAGGGAATGTTCGCAGACAAGGATTTTTATTTGGGCAAAGGACTGGGTGACAGATGTGAAAATTATCATGTGCATTTCCTTAATCTGAAACCTTTTGGCTGTGAAAAGGGTGACAAGGTGTCTTACAGCTTAGATGCATCAGGCTTTGAAAATCCTGTTATAGCAGTAAGATATAAGACGGTTACCGACGGTGATGCTGTATTTATGATGAATGACACAAAGATTATCTTCAAAAACAGCAGTGCGCTGGGCTTTGCATATCTTCCGTATATGGAGAGCTTTACTCTGGAAAGCCTTGGTACAGCAGGAGTAGAGCTTGATTTCTTTGCAGTTATTGAGGAGAGCGATAAGGATAACCTGACTGTTGAATATGCGCATTATCCGTATGTGCCGGATATCGAAACAGAAGCGGCAGGCAGGGGACATAGAACCAAGCTGTGCTATGAGGGTGTTGATACACCGTTTTATATTCTGACACATAATGAAAATACAAGAGAGCGTAAGCTTCCGTCAGGCTCACTGGAGGACGCACTGATCAATCGTTTGTCTAACGGCGACCATACCTATGATGATTTATCGGAGACATTTTCAAACTCCTTTAAGAGAAAGCACAGCGATTTGGGCTTTTTCCATAATACAATTATTAAGTCAATATTTATTGAGCCAAATACCCCTCATATCGAATATGTGGTGCTGTCTAATGAAAAGCAGGAGCCGCTTACAGATGCGGAATATGAGAAAATTTATAATTGTGCTAAAGCTGAAAATGCAGCAGCCAAGTATAACAAAGCCGGTGAAAAATACAGCTTGTCAACAGAGATACTGAGAGCCACTCTTCTGACAAATGTTGTATATCCCGTTTACCGCCATGGTGAGAATGTTGTTCACCATACCCCCGGTAAGAGATGGGACAGCTTTTATACTTGGGACAGCGGATTTATCGGTATGGGACTTCTGGAATTTTCAAAGGATTTGTGCCGTTATGCACTTAATATGTATTTGTGCGATGATACAAATAAGGACTTTGCATTTCTGCTTCACGGCTCGTTAGTTCCAACGCAGTTTGCAGAGTATCTCGAGCTTTTGAAGAGAACCGATGATAAGGCAAGCCTTGCATTTCTATATGATAAAATCAAGCTTTATTATGAATTTCTGCGGGGCAGAACCCATGCCTCTACCGTAGCAAAATTCGGTAACGGGCTTTTAACTACCTATGATTATTGGTATTCCCACTGCGGTATGGATGACTATCCGGCGCAGGTGGAAATGATGAACAGAAAATCACAAAAGTATACCTGTCCCTGCTTGTCAACGGCGCAGATCATCCGTGCAGGAAAAATTCTGAAAATGGTGGCGGTGTCTCTTGGCAGAGAGGATGACGTTAAGATTTATGATGCGGATATTGCCTATTCAACAAAGGCACTCAATGAGCTGGCTTGGGATGAGGAAAGCGGATATTTCGGCTATACCGAATATGACGATAACGGCAATGTAATCGGCATTATGCGTACGGATGACGGCGAGAATTTCAATAAGGGTATGGACGGAATTTATCCGTTAGTTGCAGGTGCTGTGTCCGGTGAAAGAAAGCAGAGACTGCTGAATCATATAAAAAATCCTGAGGAAATGTGGTCTCAGGCAGGTATATCCGCAGTGGATATGTCGGCAGGCTATTATTTCGATGACGGATACTGGAACGGTAACGTTTGGATGAGCCATCAGTGGTTTGTCTGGAAAACGATGCTGGATAATGGCGAAACCGATTTTGCTTTTGATATTGCCAAGACTGCTCTTGATATGTGGAAGGCAGAGACAGATTTTTCCTACAATACATATGAATGCTTTGGCATTAAGACAAAGCGCGGCGGATGGTTCCATAATTTCGGCGGACTGTCAGCTCCAATCTGTATTTGGGCAAATGCCTACTATAAGCCGCAGACGGTTACAACAGGCTTCGACCTGTGGACAGATTATCAGAGAACAACAGATAATAGCGCTGAAATTTCTTTTAAATACTATGGCGATAATGATAAATACAGTTTGATTGTTACCTTGTGTGACGACGCACAGTATAAGGCGTATCTTGACGGAAAAGAAATTGCATTTGCTGAAAGAAATAAGGGCTCGCTGGAATTTACATTCAGTAAGGATATAAAGTCCGGTGTGCTTGAAATAAAAGGGGAATAAGAAATGGCTAACAAAATTTACGGAAGTAATAATGAACCGTTAAAAATTCAGTTTATTACGGACACGCATTATTACTCAAGAAAAAACGGTACTGAGGGTAAGGCTTACGAAAAGGATGAGTCCAAATCACAGATGGTTGTTAAGGACAGCGGACTTGTTTTAAAGAGAGCCTTTGATATGCTGTGCGAAGATACCTCCACGGATATTGTTGTTTTATCAGGTGATACCACACGCAACGGTGAGCTTACCTCTCACGAGGAATTTATTGAGATGCTTCGTGATTTGAAAAAGCGCGGCAAAAGAGTGTATGTCATTACAGCTACACACGATTTCCGTGCAGGCGGTGTGTCAAAGGGCTTTGTGGGCGATGAGCAGATTGAGGTTCCTGCTGTTGAGAACAGACAGGATTTATGGGATATGTATTATGAGTTTGGTCCGAATGAGGCAATCTCAACCCATAAAGAATCCATGAGCTATGTTGTTCAGCTGGCTCCGGGTTATCGTCTGTTTGCACTGAACGATGATACAAACTTCAAGCCGGAGGGCGAGCGCGGTTCAGGCTACAGTGATGACTGTATGAAGTGGATTATGGAACAGCTGGAGGATGCAAAGGCAAACGATCAGTTTGTTGTTGCAATGACGCACCACCCAATGATTTCACCATCACCCTTCTACTCTATTATCGGCAAGGGCGATATGCAGAGAAATCATGAAACTACAAGAGAAATATTTGCAGATGCAGGTCTGCAGGTTATGCTTACGGGTCATACCCATGTGCATAATATCGGCTATGTTACTACGGAAAAGGGCAACCGCTTTTATGATATTGCCTGCGGTGCTGTTATCGGATGTCCGCCCGTCATGCGAAATGTTGTGCTTGACCCTAAGAATGCCAAGGTTGATGTGGACACGGTTTTTGTTGACAATGTTGAGGGACTGGATACAGATGGTAAATCCTTCCCTGAATATATGAAGGGCTTCTTCTTCGGTATGATTGCAAAGGTTATCTGGGCAATGGGCAATGATATTGACGTGCTGGCAGATATGACCCCTGCATTTTCCATTCCGGGTGAAAAGGTTAAGAAAATTGGCTGGTTGATTAAGCCAATCGGCAAATTCCTGAATAAGCTTACCTTTAAAAAGATTTGGAAGCTTTGTAAAAAGGAAAGCGGACTTAAAAAGGCAGATATTGCAGATATAGCTGACAACAGAGTTGTTGACTTTATTCTTGAGCTTGTACAGAATTTATACTGTGGTGATTCCCCTTATGGTCCGGAAACAAGAGAATATAAGCTGACCTGCGGTTTCCTTAATATTATTGATTCCTTCTTGAACACAATTCATTTGAGTATCGGCAAATTCTTAAAGGGCGCAACCAGTGTCCGCGGTCTTGTAGAGCCTTTGCTTTGGAAGGACTGTGAATTTAAGGACAGCGATGCTGTATTACCGCTTTATCCTCTTTATGATGAAGAAAATCCTGCACCTGCCAAGGAAGAAAACCGAGCATTTAACGATACTGTAAAGACGAGCAAAAAAGGCCCGCTTGTACTGGCACTGCTTATTCTGTTCGTCATCTTGATTATAGCAGTTCTTGTAGGAATTATTGCTTTAATTGTTTGGGCAATTGTGGCAATTATTCACACAATTGGCGGTAACGCTGCTATCGGACTGCTGTTTTAAAAAAATATCTTGCAATGTGTGCGGACGCTTGTTATAATGATAAAGTAAAACACTTAGACGAGAGGGGATTGCGTAGGGATCAATTCTTTCTTGCCTACATAAAAAAGGAGAAAAATTATGGCAGACGAAAAGAAAAAAATCAGCTTGAGCGGTATTGATAATGCTGCAGAGGGCAAAGGTTCATTCTTCAAAACTATTTGGCAGCTTGTTAAGTTCCTTGTTGTTTCAGGTCTTGTAACCATTATTCAGCTTGTACTGGCTAATGTGCTTCCTCTTATTTTTGATGGTGTAACAGCAACTCTTCCTGTATTTTTACAGGGCATCTTTAAGCCGGATGTTATCTTTGATGCATCAACAGCTAAGGGTGTTGAGCAGATGGGCAAATATGTAATTGATGGTATTGTAACTTGGGGTTATCTCCTTCCGTTCTTCCTTTCAAACCTTATTGCTAACATCTATGGCTTCTATCAGAACAAAAAGACAACCTTCAAGTCAGATGCACCTTGGTACAATTTCGCTATCTACATTGTACTTATGATTGCACTTATCCTGTTCTCCACATGGTTCCAGGGCTGGCTCGTTGGTATCATTGCAAAGGCAGATATCGCAGTTCTTAATGGTCTTGCAAGAACAATTGCTTCTCTTGCAGCAGGCTTTATCCAAATGGTTGTACTCTTCCCAATGGAAAAGTTTGTTCTTCTCAAGGAAAAGAAGAAAGACGACGAGGAAGCAGCTGCTTAATCGCTCAAATAATACAGCAAAAAGCACATCTCTATGAGATGTGCTTTTTTTATTGATTAATTAAAACGAATATGTTATTATGTTAGATGTAAAATTATGTTCAGGGGTAAGAATGTGGAACTGGCAAAAAATGATAAAATAGAATTAACGATTGATGCCTTAACCTCTGAAGGCAGCGGTGTGGGCAGATATGATGGACTGGCTGTGTTCGTCCGCGGTACAGTACCTGAGGATAGAATTATTGCTCATATTATTAAACGCTCCAAAAATTATGCCATTGGCATTATTGATAAAATTATTTCACCGAGTCCGTTTAGAATAGAAAGCGACTGCCCTTATTCTAAAAAATGCGGCGGCTGCTCCTTCAGAAATATGACTTATGCCGAGGAGCTTAAATATAAGCTCGGCCGTGTGAATGATGCTGCCCAACGCATCGGTCATCTTGAAATAAGAGCAGAGGAAATTATCGGTGCTGACGATATAAATGCCTATCGCAACAAAGCGCAGTATCCCGTGCAAATTGCGGATGGCGAGCTTTATGCCGGCTTTTATGCATATAAGAGTCACCGCATAATTCCTTGTGCCGACTGCAAGCTGCAGCCTGCTGAATTTGAACAGGGCTTAAATGCTTTTGCAAAATGGGCTGAGCTTGAAAATGTTACATCCTATGACGAAAATACAGGCAGAGGTCTGCTTCGTCATATCTATTTCAGAAAGGGCTTTGCCACCGGTGAAATTATGGCCTGTGCAGTCATTAACGGTGACAAAATACCAAATGAAGATTTGCTGATTGCATTGCTGAAAGAAAATGTTTCAGGCTTGAAATCAGTGGTTGTTAATATAAATAAGGACAGGACAAATGTCATCCTCGGCAAGATCTCCAAAACCATATGGGGTACGGATGCGATTAGAGATATTCTTTGCGGTAAGGAGTTTATAATTTCGCCCAACTCCTTTTATCAGGTCAATCACAATCAGTGTGAAAGGCTGTATAATACGGCAAAGGCGTTTGCGGATTTAAAGGGCAGTGAGGTGCTTCTGGATCTGTACTGCGGTGCAGGCACAATTGGTCTGACTATGGCCGACAGTGTCAAAGAACTGGTTGGTATAGAGATTATTCCCCAGGCTGTCGAGAATGCAAAACGAAATGCAGAAATAAATCACATAAATAATGCCCGTTTTATTTGCGGTGATGCACCAAAGGGAGCAGAGGTATTACGGCGTGAGGGAATTAAGCCGGATGTCATTATCCTAGACCCGCCGCGCAAGGGCTGTGACAGCACATTGTTTGATACGATTGAGGTGCTTAGCCCGCAGAAGATTATCTACGTTTCCTGCGACAGTGCAACACTGGCAAGGGATTTGGCAATTCTGAATGCAAAGGGGTATGCTGCCCAAAAGCTGACAGCGGTGGATATGTTCCCAAGAACTCCTCATGTAGAAAGCGTTGCTTTAATTACAAAGGAATTTTAATATAAGGTTAAAAAAGAATAAACATAAATAATAAGGAATGATAGTATGAAGCTTAAAGATGGTATTGTTACAAATTCAATAGATGGCGAAAGCTTTGCAATTGCAACCGGCAAGGCTGCCAAGGATTTTAACGGACTTGTAAAAAATAATCCGACCGCTGCTTTTATTTTTGAACTTTTGAAAGAAGAGCAGACAGAGGACAGCATTGTAGCTGCAATGCTGGAAAAATATGAGGTAGATGAAGCAACAGTCAGAGCAGATGTAAAAGAGCTGCTTGCAGTGCTAAAATCAAAAAAACTTATTGAGGAATAATTATGACATATTCGTCTGCTGAAAGTGAATATCTTGTAGAGCTGATTAAGTCGGCAATTATGAATACTGCAATCAAGACTCCTCCGAAAAATATAAATTGGGGCGAGTTTGTTTCTCTTGCAAAAAAACAGCAGGTGTATTCCATTATTGCTCCTGTATTAAGCAAGATAGATATTCCTGACAAGCAGGCTAAGGAGCTTCAGCTTTATAATCAAAATGAGCTTCTGCGGCTTATCGCCATGAAAAATGAGCTGGAGCAAATTGAGGAGGATTTGTCTGCCAAGGGCATTGACTATATGCTTGTTAAGGGCAGCGTTATCAGGAATTTTTATCCTCAGCAAAAAATGCGCCAAATGAGCGATATTGATATTCTGTACGATTACAGCAAGCGTGATGCTCTGTTAAAAATAATGAAAGCACACGGCTTTAGGCTTACTACCTCCTGCGAGAATTCGGATGACTTTTTCAAGGAACCTTTTTACACCTTTGAATGGCACAGAGAATTGTTTTTTGAAGAGGCTGAATTCTGCCCGCATTTTGATTTGTGGAAAAATGCTTTGGCAGATGATAAAAATCCCCATAAGTATGCCGTTGAAAGTACGGAACACTTTGTGTACACCATTTGTCATATGTACAAGCACTATGCAACAAATGGCTGCGGAATCAGATTTTTATGCGATATCTATGTGCTGATGCAGTATGGCAGTCCTATTGATATGGATAGAGCGGTTCAGATGCTGGAGGATATTAAAATTAAGGAGTTTGCAGTTGATGCAATCGGGCTGACGCAAGCTGTGTTTCATGGAACCGCGGTGTCGGATAATCAGCAGAAAATGATGGACTTTCTTTTAGACAGCGGTGTGTATGGCAATTTGGTGATTGACTATTCCCAAAAGCTGCAGGAATATAATAACTCCAAGCGAAGATATATTTTAAAAAGACTTTTCCCTGAAAAGAAAAAGATGACAGCAAACTACAGAGCGCTTGAAAAAAGACCCTATTTGCTGCCCTATTATTATATTGTCAGACTTTTTACCAAGTTTAGATACAATTCTAAATCTATGAAAAAAGAGCTGCGTGCATTACGAAAAATCAAGAGATAGTTAACGGAGGAAAAACCTTGTCTGTAGATAAAGAACATATAAGAAATTTTTCAATCATTGCCCATATTGACCATGGAAAGTCAACCCTTGCCGATCGTCTTCTGGAGCTTACCAGCTCTGTAGCAAGCCGAGAGATGCAGGAGCAGATTCTCGATGATATGGACCTTGAAAGAGAAAGAGGAATTACGATTAAGGCTCATGCGGTTAAGCTTGATTATACTGCAAAAAATGGTGACCTTTATGAATTTAATTTAATAGATACTCCGGGTCACGTTGACTTTAATTATGAGGTTTCACGCTCATTGGCTGCCTGTGAGGGAGCTATACTGATTGTGGATGCCTCTCAGGGTGTTGAGGCACAGACCCTTGCAAATACGTATCTTGCCCTTGACCACGATTTGGATATTCTGCCGGTCATTAACAAGATTGATCTGCCTGCAGCGGAGCCTGAACGGGTTGCAAGTGAAGTGGAGGACGTTGTTGGAATTCCATGTATGGATGCTCCCCGTGTCAGTGCAAAAACAGGACAGAATGTTGAAGAGGTTTTGGAGTATATTGTAAACGAGGTATCTGCTCCTGTAGGTGATGACGATAAGCCTTTGAGAGCGCTTATTTTTGATTCAGTTTATGATTCCTACCGTGGCGTAATTGTTTACGTTCGCTTAATGGATGGTAAAATTAAAGCAGGCGACACAATGCGTATGATGGCAACAGGCGCTGAGTTTACAGTGGTTGAGGTTGGTTATATGCGTGCCACCTCTATGGAAAAGGCGGACTGCCTCAGAGCAGGTGAGGTTGGATATATTACTGCCTCTATCAAAACTGTCAGCGAAGCACGTGTTGGTGACACCATTACCTTGGCTTCCAATCCTGCACCGGAAGCACTGCCCGGATACAGAAAGGTAAATCCAATGGTATTCTGCGGTGTGTATCCTGCCGATGGTGCGGACTATGAAGCACTTCGTGATGCACTGGAAAAGCTTCAGCTTAATGATGCATCCCTGTCCTACGAGCCGGAAACCTCCGGTGCCCTTGGCTTTGGTTTTCGCTGCGGATTTTTGGGACTTCTTCATCTGGAAATTATTGAGGAGCGTCTGGAGCGAGAATACAATTTAGATTTGATTACAACTGTACCAAGCGTTGTTTACAAAATTCATTTGACAGATGGTTCAATGGTTGAAATTGATAATCCTACCAATTATCCCGACCCGGCACTGATTGATTACTGTGAAGAGCCATTCTCAAATGCCCATGTATATGTGCCGAGTGAGTTTGTGGGTACGGTTATGGATATGTGTCAGGAACGACGTGGTGTGTTTAAGGATATGAACTACATTACACCTGACAGAGTAGACATTCATTATGAGCTTCCGCTTAATGAAATTATCTATGACTTCTTTGATGCCTTGAAATCACGAACTCGTGGATACGCTTCCTTTGACTATGAGATTTCAGATTACAGACGCTCGGATCTTTGCAAGGTTGACGTGCTTTTGAACGGAGATATCATTGATGCACTGTCCTTTATCATTCACAGAGAAAAGGCATATTCCAGAGCAAGAAAAATTGCAGAACAGCTGAAAAAGCATATTCCGCGGCATTTGTTTGAAATTCCGATTCAGGTTGCAATAGGCGGTAAGGTTATCGCCCGTGAGACTGTTAAGGCACTTCGTAAGGATGTACTTGCAAAATGCTACGGTGGTGATGTAACGCGTAAAAAGAAATTGCTTGAAAAGCAAAAAGAGGGTAAAAAGCGTATGCGCCAGTTTGGCTCAGTAGAAGTACCTCAGGAGGCATTTTTAGCAGTGCTGAAGCTGTCAAGCGATGATGAATAAATATATATTAAATGACATTGTTCTTATGTAGACGATGTCATTTTTTGTTTGGCAATGAGCGGTGATATATCAAGTTTGCATTCTTCTGACAATTTCCTTTTTATGTATATTGAATTATCTACTATATGATGTTATAATTATATTGAATAATTATATGGAGATACAAAATATGCCGAGAGAGGAAATACAAAACGATAACCTGATAATAGGAAGAAATGCAGTGCTCGAGCTGCTGAAAAGCGGAAGAGAAATCGAAAATGTACTTATAGCTAAGGGAGACCGAGAGGGCTCAATCAATAAGATTCTATCTGTATGTAAGCAACAGGGTATTGTTGTAAAGAATGTTGACAGGAAAAAGCTTGATTTTATGTGCGGCAATGGCAATCATCAGGGCGTTGCTGCCAATGTTCCTGCCCACAGCTATTCAACGGTTGATGAAATACTGGAGTATGCACAAAGCAGGGGAGAGTCGCCTTTTATTATCATTTGTGATGAGATAGAGGATAGTCATAATCTCGGTGCAATTATACGAAGCGCTGAGGCAAGCGGTGCTCACGGTATTATTATTCCCAAGAGACGAAATGTAGGACTTAATTTTATTGTTGCAAAAACCAGCTGCGGCGCACTTGAATATATGCGTGTGGCAAGAGTAGGCAATATTGTGTCTACGATAGAAGAGTTAAAAAAGAGAAATATATGGGTCTATTGTGCAGATATGGATGGACAGCCCTGGTGCAAAACAGATTTTTCAGGGGGCTGTGCATTGGTTGTCGGCAATGAGGGCAAGGGAGTCGGCAGACTGGTTAAGGAGAGATGCGATGTAACCGTATCACTGCCGATGCTTGGCAAGGTGAATTCACTGAATGCCTCCGTTGCCGCAGGTATAATTATGTATGAAGTAGCTAAGCAAAGGCTTGGCTTATAAGAGTGGGGAAGTATGAGCGAGATATCTATAGATGAAATCATAAAGCAGGCTGAGGAAATCAGAAAGAAAACGATAGCCAGAGCCCAATCTGCGATTGAAGAGGTCAAAGAGGAGGCTGAGCAGCAGCTTGACGGCAGTCATAAAACAGATTCTGCGCCTATCAAGAGTGAAAAGAATAGATATAATTCAAATGCAGAACAAGAGGATAACAGCGGTAAGACGGCTGTGATTCACACTGACAGACTAAAGAGTAAAAAGCCGAATGTAGATGAGGGTATTGAACAAACCCGAGTGATTGACCAGAAAACAAAGTCGGTCAATATAAGTCAAAAAACAGCGGTAGTACCGAATACCAATACAAAAAGCTTTTTTAAAACAAAGTCTGACGAGCCGCAGTATTCAAAAAATCCTCCCGAAATTATTGAACGTGCAGCAACCATTAAAAGCAAATCAAGGTTTGACAAAACCTCGGATTTAGAGGAAATACCTACCATAGTTGCTGTAGAAGAGCTGGAGCGAACAAAAATATCTCTGAATATGAACAGACCGCATTTTAAGCAGAATGACAGCTTTGTAAGCGAAGAGGCGGATCAAATTGTATTAGAGGGCTTTGAGGATTCAACAGAAGAAATATCCAAGATTGATGAGAGACTGGCTGAGGAGCAGCTGAAGCAAAGACGGCAGGAAAAGGTAAATAAATTCAGACTATTCAGCCCGGATGAGATGAATAACAGCAGGCATTCTGCGGTCAAGAATGAGTATAAAAAGAATGATGATAAAACAGCATTTTTGGAAAAACTGTTTGCAACAAAGTCATCCTTTTCACTCAAGGCAGTGCTGACTGTTATCGCCGCAGTTCCGTTATGCCTGTTAAATGTATTTCAGGACAGTGCTTATCTGCCCAGCTTCTTGCTTGATTATACAGCTTATTTTACGGCCCAGCTTGTGCTTTATTTAATCCTTTTTGCCGTAAATTTCAAAAATATAGTGTTCGGATTTAAGTTATCTAAAGGGATTAATTACAGCTTCCCGATTTCTGTTGCAAGTGTAATTGTACTTGTGCATTCTGTACTGCTGATAGCCGATACGAATTTTTATATTGATAATGGTATACCGTTGCCCTTTGTTATGGCTTTTGCATTCCTTATGACAAATGTGGGCAAGGCAACACTGACAGCAAGAATTATTGATAATTTTGAATTCCTTGCAGCTCAGGAGGATTTGTATACGGTTGAATCTATTGCCAATACGGTGGATGCAACAATCATCAGCAGAGGCGTTTTAACCGGTGAGCCAAATCTGAAAACAAGCATTAAAACAGATTTTGCAACAAATTATCTGGATATCAGCTGCAGTGATGAGCCTGCTGATAAGATATCAAAAATAGTCGGCTTTATATCAATAGGGTTAAGTGCGGTGTTGTTTATTGTGCTGTCACTTGTTATGAAAAACTGGTATTTAGGCTTTAATACAGCGGTTTGTGCACTTTGCATTTCTCTCCCTGTAGTGTCAATCTACAGCTCAAATACATCCCTGCTGGGTGTTGCGAAAAAGCTGAAAGAAAAAGGGGCAATGATTAATGGCTACGAGGGTGCAGCAACCGTTGATAATGCGAATGCCATTGTCATTGAGGCACAGGATTTATTTGGAAAAAACAGCTGTGAAATTCACGGCATCAAAACCTTTAACGGTGCTAAAGCGGATGATGTAATTTTAAAGACAGCAGCTGTAATTATGAAAACGAAGAGTCCGCTGTCCTATGTGTTTGATGATGTTATTATCGGCAAGCAGGCAATTTTGCCTGATGTTGACGGTGTTGTTTATGAGGACAGGCTTGGTACATCTGCCTGGATATACAGAAAGAAAATTCTTGTCGGAACAAGAGAGCTGTTAATACATCACGGTGTCCCTGTTCCGAAAGAGGAGTTTGAGCGAAAGTATGCCCGCAAGGGTAGAAAGATATTATATCTCGCAGTTACAGGTCAGGTTATGGCGATGTTCGTTGTGTCTTATAATGCTGACCCGGATTTGAAACGTTCACTGCGTAAGCTTGAAAAAAGCGGTATAACAGTACTTGTAAAGAGTGCAGACCCTTTCATTAATGATGAAAGTATAGCAGAATTGTTTTCGCTGCCGGAGGGATTTGTTCGTGTTATGAATTCCTCAAATGCAAGAGTTTTTGAAAAGTATTCAGATATGTGTGTGGAAAAATCTCCTGCATATATCGTTCATAATGGCTCTGCACTGGGCTTTGTCTCCTCAATGGCGGCTGCAGAAAATTTAGGAGAAACAAAAAAACTTTTAGGTGTATTGGTATCCTTCGGAGCAATACTAGGCTTTGTACTTGTGGCAATGCTGGGCTTCCTTGAGGGAATCAGTCAAATAACGCCGGTAAATATTGTTATTTTTCAGGCTGTTTGGTGTATATTTGTTCAAATAGTGTCAAGAATAAAAAGGCTGGGATTATAAAAAATTTAATGGAGTGGTCTTTTTGAACAATAATTTACAAGGCACAAAAACACAGGCAAACCTTTTAGCTGCTTTTGCAGGCGAAAGCCAGGCAAGAAACAAGTATACCTATTTTGCCGATAAGGCAGAGGCGGATGGTTTTATTCAGATTGCCGAGATTTTCCGAGAGACAGCAAAGAATGAGCAGGAGCATGCAGAGATTTGGTTTAAGCATCTTAGCGGCGGAGAGCTCAAGGATACTGCCACGAATTTAAGCGATGCGGCTGATGGCGAAAATTATGAATGGACCAATATGTATGCAGCCTTTGCGCAGGAAGCAAAGGAAGAGGGCTTTGATCATATTGCATTCCTTTTTGAGTCGGTAGCCAAGATTGAAAAGGAGCATGAGGAAAGATTCAGAAAACTCCTGAAAAATGTCGAGGATGGTTTGGTATTCAGCCGTGACGAAGAAAAAATTTGGATTTGCTCAAATTGCGGTAATATTGTCATCGGCAAAGAAGCACCAAATCAGTGCCCGGTATGCAAGAAGCCAAAGGGTTACTTTAAGCTGAAAGCAGAGAATTATTAAAGTATATTGAAAAAGCAAACAAGCCGAGAGCAATTGCTCTCGGCTTGTTTGCTTTTAAAGCGTTCTGTCTGTTACAGTGAACTTGGTGCAAATATCTATTAATCTATCGTCTCCGATTTTATGATTCATCACATCATCAATATTGTTATAATATACATCTTGACTATCTTTATCTGTATATACCAAACAGATAACCCATTGATTATTTTCGGTTGGGAATATTCCGTAATCAATTCCATTCCACTCAAAACATAACTCACATCCTCGTTCTATTGATGTTTTAAATTCATATTTTGTTTTAAACTCCATATTATTCATATCATATGCCTCTTTTGCTTGTTTTAATTTATGTGCACTTTTAGTAATATCATTTATAGTTTTTTTTAGCACAGGATGATTATCTTCACCTTGCCACTCTATTTTATGCCTGTGCGGATTAGAATGTTTAGCAGGTTGTCCGTGATCAGTATTATGCGTTTCATAATCACCTTTTCCGTCATTGCCTATCACCGTATCAATCCAATAGCCTCCCTGTTTATTGCCTTTAAAAGTATGTTTAATTTCACCGGGTTCTCCCAAAAATCTTGCATCTTCAGGTTTATCTGGATTGGGTCTCCATTGACCACCATGGACACTTCCGCTGCCTTTTTTAATACCATTAAAACAGAAATCGAAAGTGTTTTCAAGTCCCCAACTAACTGTTGGTATAACACGAATACCCTTATCTGCTAAATATGCACCTACCCATCTGTTGCGAAAAATACTTTTGTCAAGTCTTTTCATGAAATATAGCATATACAAGCTATATTTAAATACTTATAAGTACAATATATCTTTAAATCAATGACAAATGAGCCCGGCATAATACCGAGCTCATTCGTTTTATTTGGATAACTTTATATTACCTTTTGATTTATTGATGTATAGTTTATTTATTATCTTAGCAGATTATTTTTTTACTGCCTGGGTAACACCCTCAGCAAGACCTGCAAGACCTTGAATTTCAGACGGAATAATAATCTTTGTAGCCTGACCGTCTGCAGCCTGAGCGAATGCCTCAAGAGCCTTTAGCTTAACAACAGCATCACTTGCATTTGCATCATTTAAGAGCTTAATTGCATCTGCAGTAGCCTGCTGTACCTTGATGATTGCTTCAGCTTCACCCTCAGCCTCACGTACTTTAGCCTCTCTAACAGCCTCTGCATGTAAAATTGCAGACTGCTTTTCTGCTTCAGCTTCAAGGATTTTTGACTCCTTATGACCTTCAGCCACAAGAATTCTTGACTGCTTTTCACCCTCTGCACGAAGAATAGATTCTCTTCTTTCACGCTCAGCCTTCATCTGCTTTTCCATTGCATCCTGAATTTCACGAGGCGGGATAATATTCTTTAACTCAACACGATTTACCTTAATACCCCATGGGTCTGTTGCTTCGTCAAGAATAACTCTGATTTTAGCATTAATAGTATCACGTGATGTGAGTGTAGAGTCAAGCTCCAGCTCACCGATGATGTTACGAAGGGTTGTTGCTGAAAGGTTTTCGATTGCGGAAATTGGGCTTTCTACACCGTAGGTGTAAAGCTTAGGGTCAGTAATCTGATAGAACACAACGGTGTCTATCTGCATGGTTACATTATCTTTAGTGATAACAGGCTGTGGCTTAAAGTCAACTACCTGCTCCTTCAAGGACACGATTTTTGCAATTCTGTCGATAAACGGAATTTTTACATGCAGTCCTGTATCCCATGTTGAATAGAAGGTACCCAGTCTTTCAATAACATAGGCCTTTGATTGTGGTACAACTCTGATGTTTGTCAGTATTAGTGCGGCAATTGCGATAACAACTAATACAGCGATAATAATAAATGTCATATTTTTCTCCTTTTATTTTTGTTTTACTATCAGCTTAACACCTTCGATTCTTTCTATTATTACCTCAGAATCTTTTGGTATTACGCTGTTATTAATAGATTTTGCAGTCCAAATTTTTCCGTCAGCTTTTACCTGACCGACAGCATTGATATTGTCTATAGTCTCAACAACAATGCCGGTTTGACTGATAACTCTGTCTGCATTCGTTCGTTCCTTTTTTGGATTAATATATTTTTTAACAAGAGGCCTTGTGATAACAAGAGCCAAAATTGTTATTAATATAAATACTATAATTTGGACTATGAACGTTGCACCAAAGAAGGATGCAATTAGCGCTGCGATTGCACCAACTACGAGCCAGATTGATACAAGCTGAGCTGTCATAGCTTCCAATGCACCAAAAATAATAATTGCTGCTGCCCAGATTATATAAATCGTCGTCTGTGTTAATTCAGCCATTGAAATCACCTCCCGGTTTTATTCACATTATATAATGTATTCAAAACACAGAAACCATATGAATGTTTATCGTTCTGCAAAATCAATATAAAAAATGAATACAGTGTTCCTTAAAACGATTCACTATGTACTGTTGCTTTGTGATGCTATTATACCACATATTGTGCCAAAAATCAATAATTTTAGCATATGTGCGCGTTGGATTTACAAACTATTCATATTTGACACAAGTCCTAGTGGCTTGACAAATTTGATGTTATTCCTGTAGTATTGTAAAAATTTAAAAAATTGTATCAAAAAATGTATCTCTGTGAAACTTTGTGTAAAATTATCCATCTGCGATGATTTCTTTTGAAGTGAATTTGCTGTAAAAAAATTAAAAGCAGGAGCAAATGCTCCTGCTTTCATTTCTAATTTGGTATCTATTAACCAAGCTCTGAGAAGTACTTGATTGTTCTAACCATCTGTGATGTGTAGCTGTTCTCGTTATCATACCAAGAAACAACCTGAACCTCATAGAGATCCTCGCCGATTGGAAGAACCATTGTCTGAGTAGCATCAAAGAGTGAACCATATCTCATGCCAACGATATCTGAAGATACGATTTCATCGGTGTTGTAGCCGAATGACTCTGTAGCAGCAGCCTTCATAGCAGCATTGATGCCGTCAACTGTAACGTCCTTGCCCTTAACAACAGCAGTAAGAATTGTTGTTGAACCTGTTGGAGTAGGAACTCTCTGTGCAGAACCGATAAGCTTGCCGTTAAGCTCAGGAATAACAAGACCGATTGCCTTTGCAGCACCTGTTGAGTTCGGTACGATGTTTACAGCAGCAGCTCTTGAACGACGAAGGTCACCCTTTCTCTGAGGACCATCAAGTGTCATCTGATCACCTGTGTAAGCGTGGATTGTGCACATAATACCTGACTGAATCTCAGCGAAATCGTTGAGAGCCTTAGCCATAGGAGCAAGACAGTTTGTTGTACAAGATGCAGCAGAAATAACTGTATCCTCAGCTGTAAGCTCTTCGTGGTTTACATTGTAAACGATTGTTGGAAGATCATTACCTGCAGGAGCTGAAATAACAACCTTACGAGCACCAGCCTTAACGTGAGCTGAAGCCTTATCCTTTGAGCAATAGAAGCCTGTACACTCTAATACTACGTCTACACCAAGCTCGCCCCAAGGAAGCTCAGAAGCATCTGCCTTAGCATAAATCTTAATCTCTTTACCATCAACGATGATTGAGTCGTCTGTAGCTGATACAGTGTCAGCAAGTGCATACTTACCCTGAGATGAATCGTACTTTAAAAGATGAGCAAGCATTTTTGGGCTTGTAAGATCGTTGATAGCAACAACCTCATAACCATCAGCACCGAACATCTGGCGGAATGCAAGACGACCGATACGGCCGAAACCATTAATAGCAACTTTAACCATTGGAAATTACCTCCACTTATAAAATTTATTAATTGCTTTTGTGCATTATTATTTTATACTGTTTGTTCTAATTAATCAAGAAAATTTTGTAAATTTTACACTTTATACAAAAACAGCCATATTATACCAAATTAAATAGTTAATTTTTTAACGATGTTAAGCAGTTAAACGGTATTATTCGTATCTTCATCATTCGCTTTCAGTGCAGCCTTTACGATTCTATCACATAAATCGCTGTATGTAATCTCCATTGCTGCTGCCTCTTGAGGAAGCAGGCTGGTTGGTGTCATACCGGGCAGGGCATTTGCCTCTAAAAAATAAATGCTGTCATCCTTATCCATCATAAAATCAATGCGGGAATAGTATCCGAGATGCAAGGCTTTATACATGATTAATGCCGATTTCTGCAGGGTCTCTGTCTGTTTCTGTGTAAGATTTGCAGGGCAGGTTTCCATTGTCATTCCCGGTTGATATTTGTTTTCATAATCATAAAAGCCCGACTTTGGTTCAATCTCTATTATCGGAAGTGCTTGTGAATCCAGTATGCCTACCGAAAATTCACGTCCGATAATACGCTCCTCAATAAGAATTGTATCGTCAAATTGCTTTGCCTTGTGAATAGCTGCTGTCAGTTCGGCATCTGTATTCACCATTGCCACACCTACGCTGGAGCCGCAGCCGGCTGGCTTAACTACACAGGGATAATGAATATCGTCTGTCTTTGTATTCATACTCCATTTCGGTGTTTTGACCTTGTATTGCTTTGCAATGATTTTAGAAATATTTTTATCCATAGCAAGGCAGCAGCCATCATATTTTGAGCCGGTATATTTTATATCATTTAAATCAAGCAGTGCCTGAATTTTACCATTTTCGCCCACATCTCCGTGTAGTGCCAGATAAACTGCATCCGCCTTTTTGCATGCAGCAATAACATTTGCACCAATGATTTTACCATTTGCGAAAGCGGTTATATTTTTACTTATTTTATAATCCTCTATATCCCTTATATTATCTGTGAATTCCAGTTCAGCAATATCCTCAATGCCATAAGCCAAATCTAAAATGCATACGTTGTAACCTTTAGATATGAGTGCTTTAGCAATCTGCGATGCAGAGGACAGGGATACATCCCTTTCGGGGCTGAGTCCTCCGGCAAGTACCAATATTTTCATAATATTCCTCCTTTACGTATTCCGAGTATTTTTAACGCAGAGTAAGGGCGAATCGTTCAATTTAAGCCACGGTTCGGATTACTACTCATTGCCTATATATAATATTCAAAAAAATATGCAAATAAAACAACAAATAATGCTTTGAAATATGCAAATAATGCTGTATAATAACAATATGAATGATATTTTTATTACAGACGGAGAGTATGGTAAAAGAGGATATTTAAAGGAAAATTTCAGGGTGTTTGATATTAAGGATCATTGTGCACAGGCATTTGACTTTCATTACCATGATTTTGATAAAATTGTGTTTTTCAAATCAGGCAATGTAAAATATGTGATAGAGGGAAAGGAGTATCAGTTGAAGCCGCAGGATATTCTGCTTGTGCGCCATGGAGATATACATAGACCAATCATACATAATGATTGTGATTATGATCGGACAATTATCTGGATTGACAGTAGATTTTTGGCAGTGCATAAGCTGGATACTTGCTTTGAAGAGACACAGACAAGGCAGATGAATTTAATCAGTCTTGATGATGATAAAAAGGAAAAAATCTTTTCAGTACTTAATCAGCTTGTTTCGGAAAAAGATATGCTGTTTAATAGTGCGCTTATGAAAAAAAGCTTGTTATATCAGCTAATGATACTGCTTAATCGCTGCTCGGTTTCTAATGATATAAGTCCTTGCTATGTCAGTGATAAGCGTATAGATGATATTATGAAGTATATAAATAAAAATCTATATAATAATCTGACAATAGAAAATATAGCGAAGGAAAATTATGTAAGCAAATATTATCTGATGCATAAGTTTAAGGAGATAACAGGCAAAACCATTTATGGATATATACAGACGAAGCGTTTGTTAAAATCCTTGGAATTACTGGAAGCCGGTGCTGCATCAAAGCAGGCGTGCTTTGACTGCGGATATCAGGAGTATTCTGTGTTTTTAAAGGCATTTAAAAAGGAATTTGGAATGACCCCAACAGAGTATAAAAGCAAATACTTTGATTCACGCATTCAGTGATTTTTTCATATAGTATATTGGATTTAGGTCCTCTGCTTGTTATAGGCAGTATTGATGCTGAATGCTTTACAGAAAGCACAATTTTCTATTGCACTGTAAATAATAGGTGTACCTCTCTTATGCATAATCCTGTTATGAGCAATAGAAAGGACCTGAAATCTGTTTGAAAGTATTATTAAGTATATTAAATAAACAAGGAGCAGTGCAAACTGCTCCTTACTTATTTATATGCGATTTAGTTGTCAAAGCTCGGATTTGTCATATAATAATTCTTGCTGTCCAGCTTATCCGTTACAATTCTAAGACCTTCCGCTAAACAATAAACTTGTAAACTTTTCTTCTAATTTTGGCGCAGAGTATAATCCCTGCACCATTTTGTTCTATATGTTCCAAATAATATCAATTTTATCACTTGTTGCATAGATTTTTTTGATTACTGCGTTAGCAAGCTCTCGTTTTCGTTCAAACGGCAGTGTATCGAATTTGTCAAAATCACAGATGATTTTTTCATTTACCGAATATCTGCTTTCACTTAAACGATGAATTTCAGCTTGAACCTGCAGCTTTTCGCTGTGCAGTCTTTCGACATTTTCATTGATATATGCCATTACGGTTTCGCTTGCACCTGCAACATTTTTTACAGTTTCATTGATCTCATTTTCTATTGCAGTTAGCCTTGCTTTCAACTCTTCAATTTTAGGATTTACAGCCGTTACTCCTGCAAGTTCAAACTCCTTGAATTCAGCAAGTTTTGTCTTGATTTTCTGTAAAATCAGATTTTCAAACTCGTCTGCGTGAATCGTTCCGCAGCCACAGCATAGATTGTCATTCATCTTGTGTGAGCAAAGAAAATAGCTGACATTTTTCTTTACATAATTTTTTCGCACAAGCGCATAACCGCACTCACCACACTTGATAAGTCCTGCAAGCCAAGTGTTTTTCGCCTTTGGATTGCGTTTTATCTGCTGTTGGTCGAGGGCTCGTTCTCTGCACCTTATCCACAAATCAGAGTCGATAAATCCCTCGTGCGGTGCAATTACCAGAACTGCATTAGATAAGTCCGTCTGCTTCCTCGTGTTCTTGTTACCCGTATAAAGATAACAGCCATTTGTGCCGATAAAATCCTCGGGCGGATTTATTATCTTAACACCCTTTGATTTGAAAAAGTTATACAGATTTATGTCTGCTTTCGCATAAACAGGATTTTTTATAAAATCCTGAATCCTTGCTCTTGTGACTGTTCGGTTTCGTCTGCACTCAGACGGCATATCACGCACCGCTTTCGCAATGTCCTCATTTGAATAATTCACATCTGCATACATTTCAAATACCTTTTTAACGAGTTCAGCCTCTTCGGGTATCTGTTCATACATAGATGTTTTGATTCCGTCAATGGTCAGGTCGATTTTCTTAAAGCCAACAGGCACGGGTCCTCCCATATAAAAGCCTTTTTGACTGCGAGAAACATAGTTATCCTTAACTCTCTGCTGCGTTGTTTCACGCTCAAGCTGAGCGAAGGTTATGCAAATATTCAACATAGCCCTGCCCATAGGTGTGCTTGTGTCAAACTTCTCGGTTGCTGATGAAAATTCAACACCGAGCTTGCCGAAGGTATCCATCATATTTGAAAAATCAAGGATACTTCTGCTTATTCTGTCAAGCTTGTAAACGATAACTTTTGTTATCCCTTTTCGTCCTGATTTGATGTCCTGCATCATTTTTTGAAACTCAGGACGATTTGTATTTTTACCGCTGAAGCCTTTGTCCTTATATATTAAAAATGCCTCACCTCTTGCCTCGTAGGTGCACATTTCAATCTGGGATTCGATTGAAATACTGTCCTCTTTTTCTACTGATTGCCGAGCATAAATTGCGATCATAAATAAGTTACCTCATTCCTGACCGATAACTCAACATCAGCATATACGAAACAACCTGAAATGTCCAGTCTAAATGGCATTTTTACCGAAAACCTTTGCTAAAATATTTTTAACATTCATTCGGTTTAATTCAATCTCGTCTTTGGTGAGGTTAGGGGAGTATTCATTCACTATGGCGTTGCTCTTGCCGAAATTAATCTCATAGCTTTCGATTAATTTTTCAGTGATAACAGGTCTATCCACAGCCAATCATCTCCTCATACTCATTTATATTATAAAGACAAGGTTCAGTATTCAGCTTTGTAAAAATGCGTGGCATAAAGCTGAGGTGCCGTAATGAAGTACTGGTTTCTCGTGGTGATTGCCTGTAATACAGCCTCAACGAAATGTATGCAAAAGCATCTTGTCCCTATTATCAAAAGACAGTAAATGACAAAATTGACACTTAATTAGCAAATTATCTTAAAAAAATTATTCCAATTGAAAAAAATTTGTTTATTTTTTGTCAAAAGTATGATATGATGATTGTGCTTAAAATTTATTTATAAATATTAATAATAAATTAAAGTTCAGGAGGATTATATTTTATGCAAAAAAAGATTAGTAAGCTTCCTTTTAACGGTACAGAAGAGCAAAAGAAAAAGCTCGATGCTGTTATTGAAGCAAATAAAAATGATAAGAGTCGTTTAATGGCTGTTATGCAAGAAGCACAGGAAATATATGGTTATCTTCCTATTGAAGTACAGAATATGATTGCCGAGGGTATGGATGTTCCATTGGAAAAGGTGTATGGCGTGGCAACATTTTATGCACAGTTTTCATTGTCACCTAAGGGCAAATATAATATTTCTGTTTGCATGGGAACTGCCTGCTATGTTAAGGGCTCACAGACACTTTTAGATGCTCTGACAGAGAAGCTCGGAATTGGCATAGATGAATGCACACCTGACGGTAAATATTCAATTACTGCCTGCAGATGTATCGGTGCATGCGGCCTTGGTCCTGTATTAACAGTAAATGATGATGTTTACGGTAAGCTTACCGCTGATGATATTGACGGTATACTTGCTAAATATGAATAATTAAAACAGATGCTAGAAAGGAACACAGTATATGAAATCATTGGATGAGCTTAATGCTATTAAAGATAAATATGCAAGTGATGTAACCATACGCACAAGCGATTATGAAGTTCGCATTATTGTCGGAATGGGAAACAGCGGTCTGGTTTCAGGCGCACGCGACATCCTCAAAACAATCGTTAAACGCGTTGAGGACGAAGGATTGAGCGGAAAGGTTATTGTTACCCAGGAAGCCAGAGTAAGCAAGGTGGGTCATAACCCTGTGGTTAAAATCGTTGAAGACGGTGTTAAAACCGCAGTTTACGCAAATGTCACATCTGAAATGGCACAGCGTATTATTGACGAGCATATTATGAACGGCAAAATCATTGATGAATATCTTTTGAAAGAAGAACAAATGGAGGAGGATAAAGTATGATTCGTACACATGTAATGATCTGTGGCGGTACAGGCTGTACCTCTTCAGGCAGTAAAAAGGTTCAGGAAGCCTTTAAAAAGTTAATCAAATCATACGGACTTGAGGAGGAAGTAAAGCTTGTTCAGACAGGCTGTTTTGGTCTTTGCGCTCTCGGTCCTGTTGTAATCGTTTACCCTGACGGAACCTTCTACAGTCAGGTAAAGCCTGAGGATGTTGAGGAAATCGTTGAATCACATCTTCTTAAAGGCCATATTGTTGAAAGACTTGTTTATGCTGATACAGGAAAAATTCAGCCAAAAAATCCTAAATATGTAACCTTAAAGGAAACTGCTTTTTACCGCTCTCAAAACAGAATTGTTCTCAGAAACTGCGGTGTTATCGACCCTGAAAATATTAATGAGTACATAGCGAGAGACGGTTATCAGGCTCTCAATAAGGCACTCACAACTATGAGTTCCGACGATGTTATCAAGTGCATTTCCGACTCAGGCTTAAGAGGCCGTGGCGGCGGCGGATTCCCGACAGGCTTTAAATGGGCACTTTGTGCACCGAATAAGGCACCGCAGAAATATGTTGTCTGCAATGCCGACGAAGGTGACCCGGGTGCATTTATGGACCGTTCCGTTCTTGAAGGCGACCCTCACTGTGTTATTGAGGCAATGGCAATTGCAGGCTATGCAATCGGTGCAACAAAGGGTTATGTATATGTTCGTGCAGAATATCCGATTGCTGTTAATCGTTTGCAGATTGCAATTGATCAGGCACGTGAATATGGTTTACTTGGTAAAAATATTTTCAGCTCCGGCTTTGATTTTGATATTGAAATCAGACTTGGTGCAGGTGCGTTTGTATGCGGTGAGGAAACTGCACTTATGACCTCTATCGAGGGCAACAGAGGTGAACCTCGCCCAAGACCTCCATACCCTGCTGTTAAGGGACTTTATGAGTCACCGACAGTTGAAAACAATGTTGAAACCTTTGCAAACGTTCCGCAGATTATTCTTAACGGTGCTGAGTGGTTCTCATCCATCGGTACAGAGAAATCAAAGGGAACAAAGGTATTTGCTCTCGGCGGTAAGATTAAGCACACCGGACTTGTTGAGGTTCCTATGGGTACAACACTCCGTCAGATTATTGAAGATATCGGCGGCGGTATTCCTAACGGCAAAAAATTCAAGGCAGCGCAGACCGGTGGTCCTTCAGGCGGATGTATCCCTGCATCTCTTATGGATACAGAGATTGATTATGATAACCTTGTTGCTATCGGCTGTATGATGGGTTCAGGCGGACTTATTGTTATGGACGAAGATACCTGTATGGTTGACATTGCTAAATTCTTCCTTGAATTTACAGTTGATGAATCCTGCGGTAAATGTACACCTTGCCGTGTAGGTACAAAGAGACTTCTTGAAATGCTTGAAAAAATCACATCCGGAAAAGGCACTATGGAGGACATTGACAGGCTTGAGGAGCTTTGCTATTACATTAAGGCAAATGCACAGTGCGGTCTTGGTCAGACAGCACCTAACCCTGTTCTTGCAACATTAAAATTCTTCCGTGATGAATATATTGCACACGTACAGAATAAAAAATGCCCTGCAGGTGTATGTAAAAACCTGCTTACATTTGTTATCGACAAGGATAAGTGTGTCGGCTGCGGTATGTGCGCAAGAAACTGTCCTGTAAGTGCAATATTCCCTACAGATTATACTGCACCAAATCATAAGCTTTCATCTTATGAAATCAACGCAGAAAAATGTATTAAATGCGGTGCTTGTATCGCAAACTGCCGACTCAAGGCAATTGATAAGCGATAAGGAGGATGAGCTAAATGGAAAAGAAAATGATAAACTTAAAAATTAACGGTATGCCTGTAACAGCACCTGAAGGCTCAACTATTCTTGATGCTGCACGCCATACAGGTATTGAAATTCCTACATTATGTTATATGAAGGATATTAACGAAATCGGTGCCTGCCGTATGTGTATTGTTGAGGCAAACGAGGGCAGGGGCTTTAAAATTGTTACCTCTTGTGTATATCCTGTTTCAGAGGGTATGGAGGTTCTTACAAATACAGAAAAAATTCAAAAATACAGAAGAACAACACTTGAGCTTATTTTGTCTGTTCATGACAAAAACTGTCTCTCCTGTGTTCGTTCAACAAACTGCGAGCTTCAAAAGCTTTGCTTTGATTATGGTGTTGACCATTCAAGATTTGACGGTGAAAAGCCGCACTATGAAAAGGATGTCAGCACAGCACATTTAGTCAGAGACAATAACAAATGTATTCTCTGCCGTCGCTGTGTTGCTGCCTGTGAGCAGCAGTTTGTAAGTGTTATCGGACCAAATGACCGAGGAATGGACACATCAATCGGCCAGCCGTTCAATCTTCCGCTTAATCAGACACCTTGTATTTCCTGCGGTCAGTGTACTGTTGTATGTCCTACAGGTGCGCTGACAGAAAGAGACGATACCTATAAGGTATGGGCAGCACTGGCTGATCCTGAAAAGCATGTTGTTGTTCAGACTGCACCGTCAATCCGTGCAACAATCGGCGAATGCTTCGGTATGCCTGTAGGTACAAATTGTGAAGGCAAGATGGTTGCAGCACTGCACAGACTCGGCTTTGACAAGGTATTTGACACTGACTTTGCAGCTGACCTCACAATTGTTGAAGAAGCAAATGAGCTTGTAGAACGTATTAAAAACGGCGGCACACTGCCTATGATTACCTCCTGCTCACCGGGTTGGGTTAAATTCTGTGAATTATATTATCCTGATTTAATCGACCATCTTTCAACCTGCAAATCTCCACAGCAGATGGCAGGTGCAGTTATTAAAACTTATTATGCTGAAAAAATGGGAATTGACCCTAAAAATATTGTCAGCGTTTCTGTTATGCCTTGTACTGCAAAGAAATTTGAAATTGGCAGAGATGATCAGTCAGCAGCCGGTGTACCTGATGTTGATATCGCATTAACTACAAGAGAAATCAGCAGAATGTTTAATAGATTCGGTATTAATTTTGCTGCTCTTCCTGATGAAGAATTTGACAATCCTCTTGGTGATGATACCGGTGCAGCTGTAATTTTCGGTGCTACAGGCGGTGTTATGGAGGCTGCTGTAAGAACTGCCAACGCATGGCTGAATGGTGCTACAGAGCCGGTTGAGCTTGAAGAGGTACGCGGAACAAAAGGACTCAAGGAAACTTCTGTTAACCTTGCAGGTACAGAGCTCAAGATTGCTGTTGCTTCAGGCGCTGCAGCTGCAAAGGTTGTTATGGATAAGCTCAAGGCTGGTAATCCTGATGGCTGGGGCTTCATTGAAATTATGGGCTGCCCTGGTGGATGCGTAAACGGCGGTGGTCAGCCGATTCAGCCACAGTATGTCCGTGACACCGTTGACTTAAAGGCACTCAGAGCAAAGGCACTTTACGATCAGGATAAGGCAATGACACTTCGTATGTCTCACGAATCCCCTGTTGTAAAGACACTTTACAGCGAGTGGTATGACGGTTTCGGTGGTCATAAGGCACACCATGACCTGCACACATCCTATACTCCGCGTAAGAAGTATGATATATAAATATAAACTCAATTATGATTTTGTAATTTAAGTTAACGAAAAAGGAATTGTCTTTTTTATAAGGCAGTTCCTTTTATTCTTGACAAACCGGTAGAAAAGCAATATAATAAAAAGTGTTCCATTTGGAACAGATAGGTGACTGTTATGTATAACATAGAGGATTTGTTTTTATTCAACGGATTAAGCAAGGCTGAAAAAGGCAATATACTTTCAGAGCTGTCAGATGCCAGAACCTTTTCAAAGGGTGAGGTTATTTATAATTCTGACTCTTTTGAAAAGGCAATCGGTATTCTTTTAAGCGGAAGATGCGAGGCTGTTTCAGATCATGTTCTGAAGAAAAAATTTATTGAGGGAGATATATTCGGTGTTGCTTCAATCTTTTGTGAGGAAGACAAGTATATAAGCGATATTATTACGAAAACTGATTGTGTAATTCAGTTTATTTCCGAAGCTGAGCTGAAGCATATGTTTTCAGCATATCCATCGGTCTCATTAAATTACATCGCTTTTCTCACAGGGCGCATAAGATATTTAAATCAAAAGATTAAGCTTTACACCTGCAAGGGCGGAGCATCTAAGCTGTATTTGTATCTTCGCAATAATATGGATGAAAACAATCTTGTAGAAATTCATGATATGTCATCATTGGCAAGACTGAATTCAATGGGCAGAACCAGCTTGTATAGAGCTATGGACGAGCTTATCGACTGCGGTCTTGTTGAAAGAAATAATAAAAAGATAAAGGTGAATGAATAATGAAAAGAGTTTTAAGTGTTTTATTAACAGCAGTAATCATAATTGGTGCCTTTGCAGGCTGCACAGCCCAAAGCAAAGAGCCTGTAAACATCAACGCCTATGTTATAAGCGGTCCGACAGGTATTGGTGCAGTTCAAATGATGAACGCTGCTGATAATGGTGAGGGCAAGGAAAATTACAATTTTACCGTAGCTGCTGCACCGGATGAGATTGTTTCTAAAATATCCACAGGTGAAGCCGACATAGCCGCTGTTGCAACCAATATGGCTTCAAGTCTTTATAACAAAACCAATGGCGGAATTAAAATTCTTGCCGTTAATACTATGGGTGTTTTATTTGCACTGAATAATAAAGGTGCTGCAGTAAATTCCATTGCTGATTTAAAGGGCAGAACCATTTACACAACAGGACAGGGTGCTAATCCTGAATACATTATCAATTATCTTCTGAACGAAAATGGTATTGACCCTCAAAAGGATGTTACTATTGAATATAAGGCAGAGGGCAGCGAATTGGTTCCTGTTTGGTCAACTGACCCTGAAGCAGTTATTATTGCGCCTCAGCCGGTAGCTTCCTCTATCAAAGCAAAATATCAGATTGCCGATAACGGACTTGATTTATCAGCTGAATGGAATAAAGTTGCAGATGACTCATCACTGATGATGGGATGTGTTGTGGTACGCACTGAATTTTTAAACGAAAATCCTGATGCAGTCAAATCCTTCCTTGAAGACTATGAAAAATCCGTAAATTCTGCTACACAGGATATTGAAGGCACTGCCGCTCTCTGTGAAAAATACGGTATTGTAGCTTCTAAGGAAATTGCTAAGGTTGCCATCCCGAATTGTAACATTTGCTTTATTACCGGCGATGAAATGAAAAATCAGCTCACAGGCTATCTGACAGTGCTTTATAATGCTGATCCAAAATCCGTTGGCGGTAAATTGCCGGGCGACGATTTCTGGTATTAAAAATTAATATGAATGAAAAAGTCAAAAAATTTTTTCTTACTGCAGGCTCAATTGTATTTTGGATAATCTTTTGGCAAATCGGAGCATCTTTCTCTAATCAAAAATTATTACTTAAAATACCGTTGCCGCTGGCAACCGTAAGGGCTTTTGCCGAGAATTGTACACAGCCTGATTTTTGGGCAGTTATTGCAGAAAGCCTGTTGAATATCATTCTTGGATTTTTAACAGCTGTGATTATCGGTACAGTCGGAGGACTTCTGGCAGGACATTCAAATTTATTCAAGCGTTTGTCATCGCCGATTCTTCATATGGTGCGTGCCGTTCCCGTGGCTGCATTTATAATCGTGGCATGGTTATGGATACCTGCAGGAATACTCCCGTCGTTCATTTCATTTTTAATGGTGCTTCCAATCATTTGGAGTCATGTTGATGCAGGACTTTCCTCCATAGACAAGGATATTGTCGAAATGGCAAACGTTTACAATATGCCCAAGCTGCATATCATAACGAAAATTAAGCTCCCTTTTATACTGCCGCAGCTGAGAACAGGATGTATAACCGGATTAGGCATTGCGTGGAAGGCAGGCGTTGCAGCCGAAATCATCACAAGCCCCACAAGGACTCTCGGTGCACTGCTGTCACGTGCAAAGACAAGCATCGACTACGAGCAGGTTTTCGCCATCACGCTGACAATCATTATTCTGAGTATATCTATGGAATATCTTCTTAAAATTGTATGGAAGGAGCAGAAACGATGATTGAATTTAAAGATGTATCCTTTTCATACGACAGCAAGCAGGTGCTGAAGAATTTTAATTTAACAATTCATAACGGTGACAGAATATGCCTTTGGGGTGATTCAGGTATAGGCAAAACCACAATCCTCCGCCTGATACTCGGTCTTGAGAAAATTACATCCGGCAGTTTGATTCGTGATGATGCAAAAATATCCGTTGTTTTTCAGGAGGACAGACTTATTCCGTTTAAGACTGCTGAAGAGAACATTAGAATGTTTGCTGACAGTGATAAAACGGACTTGATTATTTCGTCTTTGGGAATATCCGAATTTAAAAATAAATATCCATCCCAGTTGAGCGGAGGTATGAAGCGAAGAACTGCAATTGCCAGAGCATTAGCTGTGGAGGCAGACATATACATTTTTGACGAGGCTTTTACCGGCCTTGATAAGGAAAACATATTTTCTGCCACAAAGCTTATAAACGAAATCACCGAAAATAAAACGGTGATACTCGTAACACACAATACACATTCTCCTGATCTTCTCAATTGCAGAATGGTGTATGTTGATTAAAAAATCTTAACTCTTACATAAAGAACAAAGCGTTGGTCAAACCAACGCTTTTGTTTTATCATATTAAGTATTTTTATAGTAGCTAAACAGAGTGATGATTTTAATGATATCACCTTGCTTGTCCTTTATCCCCAGTGCAAACTTGGTGATATTTTTATTTGATGCTGTAAACTTGGATTTCATAAGTGCTATCCACTTGGTCTCATATATATCCTCTACATTAACCAGTTCTACATTTTTATAATGCAAATTCACACCCACTCAAATGGGCTAACAGTGTTGCTTTGTTGCCGCACTCATATATTATGTTTATTTTTTCTGCTATAGTAACAAAAATATCAATTTCAAATTTGCCAATTTTTGTTTTACCAACGCCCATTGTACCGCCAATTAAATACAAGTTTTTATTCATTTGAGATTCTCCGATATTTTCCAATAGCCATTACGTTTGCCGTTGATTCTTTGAATTAGGCATTTTTCCTGCAATAGTTTCATTTTTCGTTTAATGGTTCTGTCCGTTACTCCTAATTTTTCTGCGAGCTGAATTTGTGTAATTGACGGATTTTCAGAAATGATTTTAAGTAATGCTAATTCGTCTAAAGTGACATTTTGTTTAGTGCCATTGTCACTTTGAATGTCACTTTGAAAATCAATGTGTAAGTATCTATTTTTCAGTTCATTATTTTTACCAAGCAGCAGATTTTCAAAAAACATTTCAAGATATTTAGTTGTGGCAGTTATGCTGTTTTTAACATTGTTATAGTTAGCACGAACAAGAGCATTTCTAAAATACCATGAATGTTTTGAAAACAAATCATTGTTAACATCAAAACCAAATGACTTTAGATATTTAATAATAAACACCGCTGTTGCTCTTGTGTTGCCCTCGCAGAATGGGTGAATCTGCCATATTCCTGCTGTGAATTTTGCAATATGCTTTACAGATTCGACGGCAGATAAACCCTCGTATGAAAACTTTTTTTCAATACAAAAATCGTAATCAAGTGTATCATTTATGCTGTCAAAGGATGCATATAAAACAGTATCACATTTAAGCACCCACTCTTTCTTGGTGATGTTATAAGTCCTAACCTCTCCTGCGCGCTTGAATATATCGGAGAACAATCTCCTGTGAATTGCTTTAAGTTCTGCAGGTGAAAACTGAAAAGTATTTTCGTTCAGCATTTCTGCAATTCTTGCAGCAACTTTGTCGGCTTCCTCAGTTCCGTCCTCAATCGTCTGTCTAACACTTTGTTGCTCGTAATAACTATTCACACGCTTTTGAACAGTGGCAATATCAATCTTGCCTTCAATGTGCTCTTTAGCAGTGTCAAGCAGATATTCAGAGGTTTTCAGCCCGTCAACATCCTGCAAGCCGATAGCAGTTTTCCAAGCCTCACTTCGCTCTGCTCGGTCAGGCTCACCCTGTTTGATATATTCAGTTAATTCAAATTGCCAATTTCTTTCATCAGCCATTTAATCACATCCTATAAATTTCGCTTTTATTATATCACAAATTAACAGCATATTAAAGTTTTTATATAAATTTATCATTTACTGTGGTATAATCAAATTATATTATTACTGATAAAACAGATTGTGAGGTGGTTTATCTGTATGCAAACATTGGAAATAAAAAAGGTGGACAAGGGCACAGATTTGGCAGATGAACTAATCTGTTTTGTTGAAAATTTCTCTTGGGAAGATGTAAAAGACCATATGTTAGGTGAACTTCGTGCGTGGACATTTACGGACTGGGAAACTCCATTTGCAGCAATGATAAATGGTCAGATTGTAGGCATAGCTTACATTAGAAAGGAAGACTATTATCCGTTGCCTGAAATATATCCTTGGGTAACAGGTATATTTGTGTCGGAAAATTATCGTGGGCACAGAATTAGTGAAAGACTGATTTCCTTTGCAAATGACTATGCAAAGGAAAACGGATTTGACAAAACATATATTCCATCAATACATAGAGGATTGTACGAAAAGTATGGATATCGCTATCTCAGGAATATTGTTAACTATAGCAATGAAACAGACCGATTGTATGTCAAAGAATTTGAATAATAATTAGAGTTTGATAAAACAAATTTGGAGGTAAAGATTATGAGATTAGACGGTTTTGGATTATTTGCAAAAGATATGAAGAAAATGATACGCTTCTACCGTGATGTGCTTGGATTTGAAATTAAAGAAGCCGAGGATGCTAGAAATGTGTATCTTATAAAAGATGATACGCTGTTTATGCTTTATGGTAGAGAAAATTTTGAAAAAATGACAAGCAGGAAATATGAATATGTAAAAGGTATAAACGCCCATTTTGAAATAGCCCTTTATGTTGACACCTTTGAAGAAGTTGATAAGACCTTTGCCGACGCTGTTTCAAAAGGTGCTACATCTGTTTTAGAGCCTACCACAGAACCTTGGGGACAACGTACTTGCTATATTGCCGACCCAGAAGGTAATTTGATTGAGATAGGCTCATGGAACAAACCCTTTCGCAGTTGGTTAGATAAGGATATGTAAGGTGAATTCTAATTTATAGAGTAATTACTTAGAATTCTTTTTCAAAAAGGAAGTTGAATTATAAATATAAAAGAGGTGATGTGCTGTGACAGGTAAAACAAGTGTTAAATATCTTCAGAAATATATCAAGGCAAAAGATTATAGACCTGAGCTGAAAAAGGATTATTTCCTTAAGCTGTCCGAAGAAGTCGGCGAGCTTGCAAAAGCAATAAGAAAAGACGAATTATATAAAGATACTGGCAATATCAAAGGCACAATTGACGAAGAAATATGGGATGTAATCTATTATGCTTTGGCAATTGCAAATTGCTATGATATTGATGTTGAAAGCACAATAGAACTTAAAGAGAAAATAAACAATAAAAAGTATAATACAGACATTGCGTTGAAAGAGATAACTAACAATAACAGGTGAACAGTTATGATAATTTTAATTGCAGGTGCATCGCATACAGGTAAAACAAAGCTTGCTCAAAAGCTTTTGGAAAAATATCAATATCCCTATCTGTCAATAGACCATTTGAAAATGGGGCTTATCAGAAGCGGACAAACAAATCTCACTGTTAATGATGATGAAAAGCTGACACCATACCTTTGGAATATTGTTAAAGAAATGATAAAAACAGCGATTGAAAATAATCAAAATCTTGTTATTGAGGACTGTTATATACCTTTTGATTGGGCAACGGATTTCACTGAAGAATACTTAAAGAATATCAAATATTACTGCATTGTAATGACAGAGAATTATGTTGAAAAGCACTTTGATGATATAAAAAATATGCAAATATTATTGAAAATCGTGGTAATGACTGCGATTGCATAAAGGAAAATGTTTTAAAGGATAACATTTACAATCTTGAAATGTGTAAAAAATATGGCTGTGATTATGTTTTAATAGAAGCAGATTATAGTGTTGATATAGAATTGTAAAAAAGGAAATTTATAAAGAGGAGCAAAAAAATGAAAAAATATAAAATTGCTGCAATATTAATGATTATTCACGGTGCTTTTATGGAGATAGGGGGATGCCTTGCCGTTATTCCTGCTCTGATACTCGGCAGTGATAAATTTGATATAGAACAGTATTTTTCATTCAAGCTGCAATACTTTCAGGACAATCTGTATATGATGATTATAATGGGTGCGATATATGGTGTAATCAGGGTTATCGGTGCAGTCGGTCTGTTGAAAAACAGAATGTGGGGCTTAACTCTCTCTGTAATAAACTGTGTTATAACAATGATTTTGATGATGCTTCTGCTCCCTGCAGGAATTATGGACGGAATTTTAGCCTGCAGTGCATTAGTTCTAATTTTGATGCAATATTACGGAAATAAACAAATAGAAAAATAGGACAGCAGAATATGAAAACAGATTTATTAACAATACCCAATGTAGGTAAAAGAACGAAAGAATCACTAATGAATATCGGCATTACCTGTGTTGAGGATTTAGTGGGTAAGGATCCTGAGAAACTTTATATTCAAGATTGTTTACATAAAGGTTTTCAGGTAGACAAATGTCAGCTCTACCTTTTCAGAATGATTGTGTACTATGCAGACCATACCGAATGGGAAGCAGAAAAATTAAAGTGGAATTATTGGAAGGATAAGGATTATCCAGAGTTGAATTTATAATGGAGTATGACAAGAAAATCAGCTGTTTTCAAAGGCGGAGTAATAAATGGAAATTTTAAAATATGATGAAAATGAATTTTACGCTTATCATACTGTAACGGACAAGCCTATGTATGTCGGTCAACATATTATTTTTGATGAAACACATTATAATGGTATTCATAAAAGAGTGTATGAGAAATTGAATATAGTTAATCAGATTTATTCTAATCCTAATAAATTTGATGCAGAAACACTTGAGCATCACACAAGAGTTGCACTCCGAGAGTTAGCACTTGAAAAAGTAAGACAAGCAATTTGTCCTGAATCTCCGTCAAGAATGCGTTGCCTGTATGTTTCTGAAACTATTGTAGAGGCAGAGCAATGGGCAGAATCATTTATAAATTGGGGTAGACCTACATATTCGATAGTAAAACTTAAAATCAAAGGCAATAAATTTGTTGGTGATTCATACAATTGCTTTGATGCAACATTAAACGAGCAAGAAAATTTATTACTTGCCAAAAGATATTGGCACAACGAGCCTAATCAATATGGCAAGGAGCCTATAAAAGAAATATTGGTTAATGGTGATATTGAGGTTGTAGAGATAATCAAAGATATTAATGCTAATTTAAAATGAGGTAAAAATGAAATATATTGAAATTATTAACAAAACAGACGACTCTATATCTGAATTTATCGACAGTGAATTTAATAAATATGCCAATGAAAACGATTTGATTTGCAATTATAATTCGTTTGCGTTTGTTGCTAAAGATGACGAGAAAATTGTAGGTGTTATAACAGGTCATTCTTATTATAATGAGGTGCATATAAATGATTTTGTTGTTATCAAAAATTATCGTGGTAAAGGTATTGGTACAAATCTTATAAAAAGAGTTGAACAATTTCATAGGGACAAGGGATTTCAAAATATTAATCTTACAACCTATGAATTCCAGGCACCAGAATTTTACAGACGAAATAATTATGAATTAGAGTTTGTGAGGAAAAACACAACAAATCCAAAATTATCAAAATGCTTTTTTATAAAAAATTATAATTGAGGGTAAAATGAAAAGAGAATTAGGGATTGCAAGATGTGGTCTTGCTTGTTGCTTGTGTTCTGAAAATATTACTTGTAATGGTTGTAATTCGGGAAAATGCCCCGACAAAGATTGGTGCGAAAACAGAAAATGCACTATAGAAAAAGGATTTGAGCATTGCTTTGAATGCAACGAGAACTGCAGAAAAGGATTATTAAGTAAAATAAAGCCTTATGCTTTTACGGAATTTGTAAAAAGATATGGTAAGGATGCATTGCTTGATTGCCTTGAAAGAAACGAACAGCAGGGGATTGTTTATCATCGTGACGGAATAAACGGAGACTATGACGACTTTAATGATGTAGAAAAATTGATTGACTTTATTCAAACAGGAAATCGGTAATTGTGGAGAAAATTGTATGGCAAAAGTAATACTTATTTGTGGTAAAATAGCAAGCGGCAAATCATATTATGCTAATCAGATAAAAAATGAAGAAAAAGCAATTGTTTTGAATACAGACGAATTAACGTATGCTTTATTTGACAATGAGCAAGGCGATAAATATGAAGATAGGGCTAACAGAGCAAATAACTATTTAATGAAAAAAGCTGTGGAATTAGTTAAAATAGATTGTAATGTTATTTTGGATTGGGGATTTTGGACGAAAGCTATAAGAAGCCAAATATCAAAATACTTTAACGATAATAACATAGAAATTGAATGGCATTATATAGAGATTGATGATATTTCTTGGAATAAAAATATTGAAAAAAGAAATATCGAAGTGCAGGAAAACGATAATAACCATAATTTTTATGTTACGGAAGATTTGAAAAATAAAGTCCAAGCTGTGTTTGAACCACCTACAAAGGAAGAAATTAATATTTGGCATAAAGTTAAAGTATAAAACTATAAATACGATTTGTTCAAGAACTGTAAGTGAAAATGGAGTGACAAATCAATGGTGATTCTAAAATATGATGAAAAATATAAAAAACAAATTATTGATTTGATTTTGGATATTCAGAATAATGAAGCGAAAATAAGTTTGAGCCTTGAAGAACAACCTGATTTAAAAAATATTCATAATTATTATGAAAAGAATGGCGGAGAATTTTGGATTGCTGTTGAAAATGATGAGGTTATAGGCACCATTGCTTTGATGAATAAAGGTAATGGAAACAGTGTTTTAAAAAAGTTTTTTGTTAGAAAAGATTGGCGCAGCAAAAGGATAGGTTTGGCTTTGTATGAAAATTTATTGAGTTTTGCTCACCAAAACAATATAAAAAATATATTGCTTGATACACCATCTGTAGCAACAGCATCCCACAGATTTTATGAAAAATCAGGCTTTGAACGAATCAACAAAGAACAAGTGCCGTTTGACTATGATTATCCTGACAGGAAGTCATATTTGTACTTGTTAAAGCTATAAAATTATATTTTGGAGAATTTATGAAAAAAGAATTGATAGATTACATAACTGAAAAAACACACGAAATGTTAAGTGTTGACTGCTGCTGTCAGGAGGCGAGAGATGCTGCTGATATGTGGCTTAATGCAGTCGAAACAGATAATGAAATTCAGGTAGTGAAAGATTATATTGCTGAGCTTGAAGATGATTTGCTGCCGATTGATGACCTTATAAACTTTGCCAAATCAGAAAGAGGAGCAGAGATTTTCGGAGAGAATCAAGCTGACGAAATCACTCACGCAGAAAAATTAAAGGCAGACGGAATCAAATATTGCGATTGCCCTGCCTGCAAAGCAGCACAGGATATTATTGCAAAGAAGAATGAAATATTGGAGAAAGAGCAGTGAACATTGTTAAGCCCAAAATAATTAACCCGGAAAATATGAGGCAAGGGGTATTAGATACTTTGCTTGAATATGAAAAAGTATTCTGCAGTAGCTTTGAAAGTGCGGATTGTGATAATTTAAATATATACGATATTGAATTTGAAAACTGTATTTTCAATAATATTTGTCTGCAAAACGGAGTATTTGAGAAAGTAGCTTTTACTGATGTAATTTTCAAAGGGTGTAATTTTTCAAATACAAAATTTAGTGACTGCACTTTTATAAGATGTGAATTCACGAATAGTAAACTTTTTGGCTGTAACTTCATAGAAAACAGATTACATAATGTTGCTTTTACAGAATCAAATGCAAGTTATTCCAATTTTTCAATGGATAGTATAGAGAATCTATTATTTAAGAGTACAGTACTGAATAACAGTTATTTTCAAGAAAATAAAGTGAAAAATTTGTTTTTTGATAATGTTGATTTAACGCAGTCAAAAATTTTTAAAACAAGTTTTAACGATATTGACTTATCAACAAGCAGAATAGAAAGAATTGCAATTACTGCAGAGGATATAAGAGGTGCAGTGATAGATCAATTTCAAGCCATTGATTTGTTGTATTTATTGGGGGTAAAGCTAAAATAAACGCAGATAGAAGTATAATTGATTTCAATATTGAAATCTGTTAATTGACGAGATGATCGTTTTTGGTGAGGTATATGCAAACAAAAAGGATAACAGGAATTACAGCACTACTCATTTGCATTTCACTTGTTTTGTGCAGTTGCAGTATGAACAAAAGTGAGAGCGAGAACATTGTAATGAAATTAAGCAATCCGAATGCAAATGCACAGACTGTTGCTGTATATGATTACATATGTGAAATTTATGGTAATCAGATTATTACCGCTCAGCAGGAGTCGACCTGGGTTGACGGACCTGATTATGAAATGAATTATATCCTTGGTGCCACGGGCAAGCTGCCTGCAATGCGTGGGCTTGACTTTATGAATGATGATTTTGATGGTGTTGTTGCGCGTAGTATTGATTGGTGGAGCAAGGGCGGTCTTGTAACAATCTGCTGGCACTGCGGTGCTGATTTTACGGGAAATTATGATGACTGTAAAAATGATGAAATCACGGACTGGGATGCAGTACTGACAGAGGGAACAGAAAAAAATAAAAAGTTCATTGCGAATATGGATAATGCAGGCAGGGCACTTCAGAAATTGCAGGAGAATGGTGTAACTGTTCTTTGGCGGCCATTCCATGAATTTGACGGAAAGTGGTTTTGGTGGGGTAAAGGCGGTGCAGAGAATTTCAAAAAACTGTGGATAATGATGTATGACCATTTCACCAATGATCTTGGGCTTAACAATCTTATCTGGGTGCTCGGATATTCTCATAATGGAAATAAATATATGGGCAAGCCTGCAAAGTGGTATCCCGGTGATGAATATTGCGATATTGCTGGTGCGGACAGCTATGAGGTTGAGGAAAATGGTGCAGAGGAAAGACTGCATAAAATCGTGCAGAAAATCACCAATGGCACTAAGCCTTTGATTTTTCACGAGTGCGGAAAAATACCGACTATTGAGCAGTTTAAGGAAACACCTTGGTGCTCTTTTATGATCTGGCATACCAAATGGTTAGTTGATACAAATACAAAGGATGAGCTGAATGAAATCTATAACAGCGAATACGCAGTAACGCTTGATGACCTGCCTGATTTTACGAATTAGATAAAAATGCCGAGAGTTCAATGTACTCTCGGCGTTGCTCTTTTTAGAATAAAGCTGTATTTGGCTTATTGATATTATTACGGTGTGCAAATGTCATTTTGATATAATAGGAAATGTTTCGGAAAAAATATGTGATAGTATAAAACTGCACTTGCAAGTGTTAACGAGAGGAGGGGAATGATGAATACTCGTAATATAATTCAGCAGATTCTTGACTATATTGAAGATAATCTTAAAGCAGAAATATTGGTTGATGAGCTTTGCAATATGGCTGGATATTCCCATGTTCATTATTGCAGGCTGTTTCAATCCTTTGTCGGTATGTCCGTGAATGAATACATCAATCGCAGAAAACTGTTATATGCCGTTTATGATATGTCAAAAGGGTTGACTAAAATTGATACCGCACTGAATTATGGCTTTGAAACCTATGCAGGTTTTTATAAGGCATTCAAGCGAGAATTTAATTGTTCACCCTCAGAATTTATAAAATCCTATAAAGGCAATAAGCCTTACAGGATTAACATTTTGCAGGAGGAGCATATTATGATTTCGAAAAATAAGGTACAGAAATTGCTTGCTGAGTGGGGCTTGCAACTTGAAAAGATAACGAATATTTATAACGAAAATACGGGTAAACAGAGTGATAATGCTTATTTTATCGGTAGTGATTATGTTATTAAATTCACAAATAATCTCGGCAATATAAAGAAAAACATAAGTATATCAAAGGCAATGATGAATGCAGATATACCAACATTTGAATTAGTCAAAACAATTAACGGTGAGGATTATATTCAAAATGGTGAACTATATTTTATCATCACTAAACGCATAAAAGGTGAACAACTAAAATGTGAGGATATTTTTGATAATATCGATTTGGCATTTTGTATCGGCGAGAATATTGCAAAACTGCATAAAGCATTGCAAACCTTTGATGATAGTAATTATAATTATGCAGATGTTCTCAGAGAGGTGAAAGCAAATTTACCTAAGGTTAAAGATTTGATAGATATTGACGATTTTACTGACAGATTTAAGGTTCTTTACGATAGTCTGACTAAACAGCTCATTCATCGGGATATAAATCCGTCAAATATGGTCTTTGATAATACAGAATTTAAAGGCTTTGTGGATTTCGATTTAAGTGAGGTTAATATACGAATATTTGACATTTGCTACTGTGCAACAGCAATTTTATCGGAATGCTTTTCAAATCAAAATATTGATAAACTTTTATGGTTTGAAATCTTGAATAAACTGATATGTGGTTATGAAAGAATTTCTCCGTTAGAGAATGAGGAAAAGCAGGCAATACCTTATGTAATTTATTCTATTCAGACTATCTGCATTGCCTATTTTAGAAAATTTGACAAGTATGAGCATTTGACTAAAACCAATGTGGATATCCTAAAATGGATTATGGATAATGAAATTTTAAAACGAAATAAATGATTAAGAAAAGCGTTGAGCATAAATGTATGTTCAACGCTTTTTGAGTTATCAGTCGTATTTGGTTTACAAGATTGCTGTAGCGTATCACCGAAGCGTTGGTAATGAACAATCTCTCGTTCACGCAGGAATTTGATAGGTTCAATAATATCCGGATCGTCTACAAGACGCAGAATGTTATCGTATGTTACGCGTGCCTTCTGCTCTGGTACGATTTTTTAAGTCTAATCTTTTACCATTGCATAAAGTGTTGAAAAACCTTGATTTTAAGGGATTTTCAGAAATTCCAATAAATATTAATCGGTCTTTCTCTTGTTCCTGGAATTCGTTTTCCAATCTCGATATAATCAATCATTGTGTCAACGATTTCTCGGGTTAATTTTTCAACATTGGTGTATTGTTTAATACGCTCCTGTTTACTTTGAGAAGTATTTAATTTTTGTCTTAATTCTTCTATCTGCTCTGATAGTGTCAGTATCATTTCTTCAGCATGATTTTTATCAGCGTGTAAATTTTTTGTCAGGTCAATAAAAATATCTTCCGTAATAAGTCCTTTTACCTTATCAATATATAGATTTTTTATACCCTCTGAACATTCATTACTTTTTTGCTGATAATCAGAAATGGATTTTTCCTTAACCTCTATCTGTTCGTTGATTCTGTTATTGAATTCAGTATTTTCTGCAATATAATCGTTATCAATATATTTTGCAGATAATTCTTTCAGTTCTTTCAAAACAACTCTTTCAAGAACATCAACTGAAATCATACTTCCCTGACAAGCTTCTTTTGAAACATGTCTTGTAGGGCATTGCAAATATCGCTGACCGCTTGTTTGCTTAGTGGAACGCATAGTATAACCGCAGTACATACATCTGGTTTTTCTGGCAAAAAGTCCAATTTGTCCGTTTGAAAATGGTTTGCTTTTTTCTTTAATTAAGGCTTGCACCCTGTCCCACAAATCACGGTCAATAATTGGTTCGTGAGTATTTTCTACTACATACCATTCCTCTTTAGGTCGAGGTTTGTTTTTCTTTGTTTTGTATGAAATACTGCCATATTTTCCTTGTACCATATTGCCGATATATATTTCATTTGTCAGCATATTTGATATTGCAAAGTATTTCCATAATGTACTTGATTTTGAACTTGCTTGTTTATAACGCAATCCTTTTTGCCTTTTATATTCTGTCGGATTGGGAATACCTCTATCATTAAGTATTCGTGCAATATTTGTTTTGCCGTAGCCTTGAGCAAATAGTGTAAATACTTCTCTTACAACCTGTGCAGCCTCTTCATCAATTATCAAATGCCCCTTTTGGTTAGGGTCTTTTTGATAGCCGTATAAAGCAAATGCACCGATATGTACACCATTTTGTCTTTTGTTATTGAAAACACTTTTTATGTTTTCTGATAAATCTTCTAAATACCATTCGTTAATCAATCCGTTAATTTGTCTTGCTTTTTTATTGCCTTTAACATTAGTGTCGGCGTGGTCAACAATACTGACAAATCTTATTCCCCATTGCGGAAAAAGTCCATGTATGTACTTTTCAACGAGTTCAAGCTCTCTTGTAAATCTTGACTGTGTTTTACAAAGTACAATATCAAACTTTCGGGCTTCTGCATCCTTTAACAGACGGTTGAATTCAGGTCTGTTTCTGTCCGCTCCTGTGTAGTCCTCATCAGTATAAATGTCGTATATTTCCCAGCCTTGATTAATGGCATATTCAATTAACATGGATTTTTGATTTTGAATGCTTTCACTTTCGTCTGTCTCATTTTTCTTGTCTCTGTCCTCCTCAGACAGACGAGGATATATTGCGACTTTCATAGTAATTCATCTCCTCTGATACAGATTTGATAAATCAGCTATTTCGCATAATTATTGTATACGAAACAGTCGATTTTGTAAATGGGTTTCATAACTTTATTTTATTGTTCCTTTTCACAGAGATTAATTATCTCAATCCATTTATCATTGAAAGCCTGTTTTTTTGTGATTTCATCATTAGTTTTAAATACATTTTTTACATGATTATTCTCGTCTTCTTTCATAGCTATTTCACCTCATAACAATTTTATGAGGTATGATAAGCTTGTATGAATTTTACTGAATATTCCATACCCCTGACATTCAATATATGCAGACAGCAAAAAGCAGACCATATTTTTGTAAAATACAATCTGCTTTTTCTTCTGTCTGCAACTTGGTTACTAAGGCGGTATGGGATAGTATGGTTACTGCCTATCCTCTAAATGCTCAAGTCTGCCGATACGTTTTGCAATATGTGGGTGACTTGCTTGCATACGCTGAACAAGTTTCATATTTTCGCCTAAACTCATTTTTTGCAGTAGATATAATGCACTGATTAATTCTTCCCCATATGCCATTTTGTAGGCAAAGTAATCTGCTGAATATTCGTTGCCTCTGCTGTTGATTGACAAAATAATGTTGCCTGTTAATGTAAAAGCAAATAACAGAATATTGAATATAAATCTGATAAACGATGTTATTAATACGGTTATTCCTTTTGTTTCATTGAATAATGGCAACAATAATAAGTCAAATATCAGTAAAATTAATTTGATAAAAATTACACCTATAGAAAAAAGTCCGTTGCCTATCAGATTTAATAATGTTGCTTTTGTATCTCCGTGAACAATATGTCCGATTTCGTGTAATAATACGCCTTTTAATTCGTCCTCTGTAAAGGTTTCAACCGCTCCTCTTGTAACTGCTATTGTGTGTCTGCCCATTGCACAGGCATTGACTGTTAAGCTGTCAATAATGCAGATTTCCAAGTCGGGTAAATTAGGGTGTTGCTCCTTTACATCTTCGCATATTTCCTCAAAAAGCGGTACTAAGTAGTCTTTTTCTCGTCTTGTATATAGCCTTCGCACTCCGTTTATCAGCCGTAAAATCTGTTCACCTAAGGGCGATAACGCAATAGTTAATGATATTGCGTAAATGAATATGCAAAGAATAAAACTGCCCCAGTTTGCACCAAGTATAAAAAAGGTTAAAAAGAAATTGACTATGCTCCAAAAAATATATATAGCATTTTTATCAAAGAATTTTGCAAATTTGTCAAAAGATATTTTTTTCATTGTGCACCTCTCTAAAATGGTTTGTTGATTGTAACAGGACAATGTATATTGCTGTCCCTTGATAAATAAAAGCCTTTGCCTGTTTTTAATGCTTTTATATCGTCTGGGTGGTATAGAAATTCTCTTACACGTCTTGCCGAGCCTAAGCCTGTTGTGTTGGTATTCCTTGCCTGTTGCTCAAGCTGATATGTAACCTCTATTGTTGCCCTTGTGCCTAAAATATTCGCCCAGTGTTCAGCATTAACGGCACTGTTTTGCCTTAATACAATGTAGTTGTTTACATTTTCAATAACTTGTTCCTTGAAAGAATCACCACAGGCAAAATCAAGGTCTGATAAGCTCTGTGTGGCAAGTACACAAGTAATGTTGGCACTCCTTGATTTGTTGATTAAATCTATCAGAGCAGTGGAAGCATAGCTGTTGATTTCATCAAATATAAAAAATGCTCTTTGTAAATCCGTACCAAAGCATTTACTGACAGCTTTCTTTGCGTCAATTAAAATCAATTTGCCCATTAAGGGTGACAGTTCAGGGTAAAGCAAAGGATTTAGAACAAAGAGTATAACTGCATTTTCTTTGATTGCCGTGTATATATCAATTCCGTTTTCATCAAACAATATGCCGAGTTCACTCTCTGCAATGGTGCTGAAACGAGCACAGGCACTTTCTGCAATCTTACCGCTTGATTTAGATATTTCTAAATTTAAGGTGTGTTCCTGTTTTGTGATGATTTCTGCTTTAACAAGTTCCATGCTTAGCTTGTTAAATCTGTCAGTCGGTATGTGCTGAATAATCGTTTTTAACGATAAAGGTATATCAGCCTGTGACAGCATAATCACTAATTTTTGTAAGTATCGTTCTGTGTTCAGCTTGTAATGTTCTTCGCTCCACTCGGTCATATTAATTAGCATATCTTTGCAGATAGTCGGACTTGCATTCTTAAAGGGATTGTATTTATCAGAGTGCAACGGATCAGAAAGATTGATTACATACAGCTTTTGATTTGTAAATTGTTTCGTTATCTCAAGTAAAGAGCCTGTGCCTAAATCACCCTTGCCGTCAACAAGTAAAAGGGGCAATCTTTTGTCCGTAGCGTGCTGAACAAAGTTAGCAAGTGCAACCGTTTTACCGCTTCCTGTTGTACCGCATACAAAACAATGCTTGCAGTTATCAGATATATAGATTGCTCGTTTGTGATTAAAGCCTATAAAAGTGCTGTTGTCTTTATCAGGTGTTGGGTATCTCTGTTTTTTGTGCAAGCTCTTCAACTCTTTCCAAAAATTAAAATGTTGTCGCAGTATATACATTTTCTTTGTTTCAATCAGAATAACAAAAGCAGAAATCAGGATTACAGTAATCAGTATCAGATTGCCGTATTGCTCTGCTCCGTTTCCAAATAAAAGTAATTATACTATTCATTTGCTATCACCTCATTTAATGGTGTAATTGAAATATCAGGGTATATGTCTTGATGTTCAATCAGGACTTTAGCAATGTTGCATTTCATATCAGGCACAACCCATAATTGACCGTCATAATTTTCAAAGTTAGCTGTAATATTCTTTTCAAATCTGTTTTTAGCTTTCATAGTGAGTTCAACCTCAACGCAGATTGTTTTGCTGTTATGTAGATATACAAAATCTGGTCGGTGCTTTCTGTTTGAAAATCCGTCTTGTCTGTGTAATTCTTTCTCGGTTGTAATATCTGAAAAGGGTATATCAAATTTTTTGCTTATGTATATTGCCGTGTCCGTTACATAACTGTCGTGTATGATTTGTTCTAATCGTATCTGTGCGGTTGCCTTAGGTGCTTGTATGATTGTCTTGCCTGTGTTTGTCAGACTGTATATACTTGGGAAGCCGTATAAGTATTTTTGTCTTGTTATGTATTTCGCTTGTATCAGTTTGTTTAATCGTCTGTCACAGGCTCTTTGCCCTGTAAATCCTGTTATCTCTGCTATCTGTCTGCCTGTTATTACTCTCCAGCGGTCTATCTCTCGTAGTATCTCATAATCTCTCTCTACAAATCTAAATCCCTCTTTACTCACACACTCACTACTTTACTTATTTATTTCAATCACACTTTCTTTATTTTATTTATCTTATTTTTTGTCTTTTGTTTTTATGTATTTTATTATTGTGTTTATTTATTTTTATTAATTTATTTAATTATTTATCTTGCATGTTTCGTATATATTTATATATACACGATGACAGGGCGTGGTCTCGGGTGCAAACAGCCGAGACCACGCCCTGTTAACTGTCTGAAACAAGCAAGATTACTGCATATTATTTTTCTTTTAATCTATATGCAGTGTCTTACTTAATCAGAACACTTTTTGAACACCTTAAAATACATAAAAAACAAAAAAGACAGACCTTTTCAGCCTGTCCGATAACATACTATAATTCAAAAGTGAATATAAATAAAAAAAGCGTTGATTATTTTTCGTGAAGTTTGTTACTTGACGAACACTAATTATCAACACATTATGCAAAAATTATACAAATATTTCTGTATTTTGTCAATAAAAAATGCCGTTTTTGAAATCCTGTAAAATACACTTGTCAAATAAATTGAAAAATACGGCTGAAAATATGACATTTCATACTTATTCGTGGTCAATATTTTGGTCAGATTTGAAAGGAGTGTATCTATGTCAAGACGAGGTGAAAATATACGCAAAAGAAAGGACGGACGCTGGGAGGGGCGTTTGCCTATATACAATAAACAAAATAAAATAGAAAAATATCATTCTGTATATGCCTATTCTTATCAGGAAGTGAAAGCCCTGATGAAAGAAAGCAAAGGTGTATATATTGCAGAAAATACTATATCTGATACAACAATAAAACAGCTTTGTAATAACTGGCTTGAAGATAATAAAATTTATATAAAACAATCGACCTATGCAAGATATAACCATATTGTGCAAAAGCACATTTTACCTTGTTTTAAAAATGTGACTGCAAACGATTTGACAGATGATGATATAACAGTATTTATCAGACAGAAAGCAATCAACGGCAGACTTGATAAAAAAGGTAGTTTATCACCTAAAACAATACAGGATATATGCACCATACTGAAACAGATATTGAAATACGCAAATAAAAAAGGCTATTGCAAACAAATAAGCCTTGATTTTCAAAAGCCTAAGTCAGAGCAACAGCCATTTTCAGTATTATCTATTGAAGAGCAAATACAGTTTGTTTCATATCTGAAAAGAAATATAAATCTTGAAACACTCGGAATTTTAATATGCCTTTATACAGGTATACGCATAGGTGAACTCTGTGCTTTGACTTGGAACGATATAGATATGGCACATTCAGTTTTACACATCAATAAAACATTACAGCGAGTGCAGAATACAGAAGATAACACAAGCAAAACAAGAATTATTATAGATAAGCCAAAAAGCTATAAATCAATCAGAGATATACCGATACCCCAATTTTTATATCAATTACTGAAAAAATTTAATTGCAAATATCAAAACAACGCATATTTATTAACAGGTCAGACCAATCGTTTTACAGAGCCAAGACTATTTCAATATAAATTCAAAGCACATTTGAAAAAAGCAGGCTTGCAGGACAGGAACATACACGCATTAAGACATACATTTGCAACAAGAGCAGTGGAACAAAATATGGATATAAAAACATTGAGTGAAATTTTAGGACATTCAACAGTTAAATTTACATTAGAAAGATATGTATATTCTTCCTATGAACTTAAAGTACAAAGTATGGAAAAAATGGCAGCTTGCTTTTAGTGGTCAGATAAAATGGTCAAAGCGGAGACAGATCCCCATAAATACTGGGATTGTCTCCGCTTTTTCTTCAAGTAACAAACTTCACGAAAAAATACACTTACAAATATTATCTGCATTATATCAAAATCTATGCACATTTATCTATTTCAAGATGTGTGAATTCAAGGAGGACAAAATGAAAAAATTATTAAAATGCCTATCGGTTATACTTGTAATGCTGATAACTTTATTCAGCTTTAGTATAACTGCATTGGCACAGGCAACCGAACAAGACGGCTTGCAGGTCAGCTTGACAACAGACAAACAAAGTTATTCGTTAAATGAAGATATTGAAATCACTGTATCTGTAACGAATACAAATGACTTTACTGTTGAAGATGTTTCTATTGAAGCATTGCTACCTGATAATTTTGAATTAAAGGACAGTAGTCAGAAAACATCAACAAAGGATATTGACCTTAAGGCTGGAGAAAATATTACACTCAAATTAACGGCACTTGTTAAAGGTGAAGAACAAACAACAGAACCTACAACAAATCCAACAGAACCAACTAAACCTGTTGAGCCGTCAACTGAACCGAGCACAGAACCAACAACAGAATCCACCACAAATCCGACTACTAATCCTACAGAAAATACAAAGCCGTCGGAAACTACTACACAAAATAGTACAACAAGCACAACGGAAACTACAACAAAGGTTAATACTCCGTTAAATGTAAAAGAAACAACTACGAACAACAATAACAAATCACAGTCCACAACAGAAAAAACAAATTCTGTTAAGAATAGCAAAAATGGAAAAAGCCCTTACACTGGTACTGATTATGCTCTTTTAGCTGTATTCTTTGTTATATTCTTCTTTAGTGTATCAGGATTGTTTTATTGTTTGATTGTACATACAAGGAGAACTAAAAAAGCGATTTCATCAGTATTGTGCCTTGTAATTGCTGTTACATCAGTGATTGGTTTTACTTCATACAAAGCATATGCAGATGACAGAGAATTTTCAACTATTACAATTAGTGAAGAAATTAAAGTTGATAATATAGATTACACTATTTCTGCTAATGTAAAATACTTATTTGATAATACTAACACATTAACAGGTCGTTTATATTTAAGTCAAGACTCTTGTAATGTTGGAGAAAAAACGGATGTAACATTTTATTTTGAGGTTCACTCTGGTGAAGTAAATCCAAATACAAATATCAATTTATATATTGATGAAAAATTAGTTGGTGTATTAAATAACAATGGAATAAATGGTGATACAATAGAAAATGATAATATTTTTTCTGGAACTTTCTCTATGTTTTCGGATAAACGAAAAACAGTTCTTTGTTCTGTAGATTATAGAAATGAAGAGGTACAAGAACAGAATATTCGACCATTTTATTATGAAGCTCCAAGAACAGATATTGAGCAGAAAACAATTGATGATTTTTACATTGATATTTCTAATATAAAAGATAAATACCGTATAAGCGAAGATGAAAAAAATAATAATGAAAATCTGGCATTATCTAAAGCAGAAAATTGTTATAATGAAATAGTTAAATATCTTCAAAACCGTTCAGACATTGAAAAATTTGGCTTTAGTGGTTTTAATATTATGGTCAATTTCGATTTTGGAATAACTGTTGGTATTCCATTTGAAGATTTAGTTGTAAGTAATACTACAATTAATAAACTACGGTCTGTAAATGCAAGAAAATCCTATAATGCGACATCTTTATACAAATCAAAAATAGCAACACTACAACCTTGTTATAGTGATTTAAAAACAACAGCATTTGATGATGCTGCATATAATATGTCTAAGAAAAATGATAACTATATCTTTTTAAGTAATTATGATGACCAACAGGTTACTGTTGAAACAATGAAATCATTATCAAATTATGGAATTATTATAATTGATAGCCACGGTGGAAATTGGGAAAATTATGGATATGTTTTTTCACTTTCAGAAGTTGCGACACCTGAAAAGAACGAAAAATACACCAAGAGTGGAGATTTAGGAAAAACTATTATCGATAACGGTGGTTACTATGTGCTTACTCAAGCATTTTTTGATAAGTATTATTCAGAAAATGATTTTAATAATACGGTGATTTATTTAGGAACTTGTCATGGTGGTGACGACAATGTATTAATTAAAGATATTTTTAAAGAAAAAGGTGCAGAAGCAGTTATGTGCTTCAAAAATGAGGTTGTTTCTAAATATAATCGTGAAATGATTACTACAATATCAGAGCGACTAACTAAAGGAGATACTATTCAAAAAGCCGTTGAAAAAGCAAAGCAGGAACATGGAGACCATGACCCTTATTTAACTTCTGATGTATATAATCAATTGGATTTTTGGAATAAGGTTTGGTACAATTTAGGCTTTATTGAAAGTTCAAATCCAGCAGAATTAATATTAACAGGCAATGATACTTCTTTCAAACTTTCAACAAATCCAACAGTTGAGCAAATAACAGGACAAGTAATAGATGTTACTGATAATGCACCTATATCAAATGTAAAAATATCCTGTGAAGAATTAAATATAAGTTGCAAAACTGATAAATCAGGAAAATTTAGTTTTGATTTATCATTACCTTTAAGTGAACATACTTTTACTTTTGAACATAATGATTATAAACAGAAAAGTATTACAATAAATGCAGATGATTATTCAAAATTAAATAAAGTTATTTTGGAACAAAAAGACGGTTCTGTTAGTGGTTGTGTAAAAGAAGCAAGCAACAGCACACCTATTAAAAATGTTGAAGTTCGGGCACTTGATGAAAGCGGAACAGTTATTGAAAAAACTAAGACAGATGAAAACGGTAACTTTACTTTATCACTTCCAGCAGGTAAATACACATTAAATATTGGCGGTGAACTTGGTGCAACAAGTGAATATTCCTACGAAACATATACAACAGATGTAACAGTTGACTCAAATGTATGGACTGTTCTGAAAGAAGATATTTTATTAAACCGTGCAACAATGCGAATTGCAGGCAATGTTTATGACAGTGAAAGCAAAGAGCCTTTGGCAGATGTTGAAGTAAAGGCATATCAAGTTGTAAACGGAACAAGTGAATATGTTTCAAGCGGAACATCAAACACAGACGGTGAATATGTAATAAACATCAGCAAAAACGGAACATATGACCTTGAATTTACAAAAACAGGCTATACTACCGCGACACAAAATGCAATAATGACCTTTGGCAATTTAACCTATGCCGATTGGCAGTATTTAGTTAAGGACAATACCAATAGTGATACTGTATTTGCAGGCGGTAACGGAACAGAAGCAAATCCTTATCAGGTATCAACACCTGAGCAGTTAAATGCTATCAGAAATGATTTATCCGCTCATTATATTCAGATTAACGATATTGATATGTCTAATTGGGGTAATTGGGAACCCATTGGTAATGCAATATCTATTTGGGGCGGTGCTGTGGGTAGTGCAAATTATCATGAACCAACGTATACAGATAATTATTTTACGGGTGTATATGACGGTGGTAATTATAAAATTTCAAATTTAACTTTAAATAATAACACAGTATCAGTTACAGAAGATAGTTTTGGATTGTTTTCTGGCTTAAAAAATTCCACTGTTAAAAATTTAACTTTAAGCAATATTTCATATAATATCAATAAAGAAACAACAGATTATGCTTCTTATTGGACAAACCAATTATGTTCATTTTCATTGTCTGTAGGCGGTATTGCTGGCAGATGCGATTCATCAACTATATCAAATTGTTCTGTTGACGGAGAAATAAATGTAATAAATTGTTCAGATGCTTACGTTGGTGGAATATCAGGTATTGGAAATACAATTTCAAATTGTAATAATAATACTGAAATATATGTTAATGCAAATAAAGATAGTCGTTATAAATTAGATTCGATTGTATACTGTGGTGGTATTACAGGGTGCACACGCTATGTAAATAGTAGTAAAATAATAAGTTGTAAAAACTATGGTAATATCAGGTCAACGTCAGGAGCATTTGCTTATTGTGGTGGAATATCAGGTGAATGTGGTTATATTGACCACTGTTTTAATTACGGTAATGTTACAGGTAATGTTATTAATCATCAAGGTGCTTATAATAGTTTTGCGGGAACTAGTAATGTTGGTGGAATTGTTGGTGCAACAAGTAGTGACAATACTTCTTATTGTCTTAACTACGGCAATATTAGTAGTTGTGCAAAAACGAACGATAATACAACAATATATCTTACCTCTTATGCTGGCGGCATAGTTGGTTATTGTGGATATTATGGTAGTGGAAATATTAATAATTGTTATAATTATAATAACATTATTGTTTCACAAACAAAAGATAAAGATGATAATTTACGAATTGGATATGCTGGAAGAATAGCTGGTTACTCAATAAAAACAAGTGATTGCTATTCAATTAATTCAACAACAATTAATGGCAGTATTCCGACAGAAAGTATTACACCTAATTCTATTAATGGTGGTTCATTAACAAAAAAAGAAATGGACGAGAAAATCAAAGATTTAGTTTAACAATTCTATTACAAACACCGAGTACAAAATTGTACTCGGTGTTCTTTTGCGAAAAGCTGATTTATCATAAAATTTGTGTGTTGGTTGTTCTTATGCAATCGCAACAGTAAAAGGCTTGTACAACTTTTAGATATTCAAAAAGGCGCCTGTTTATGCGGGTTTTGAGTGCTTTTATTTTATTGGTTGCACTTACAATGTCGTACCCTCAGCAGCAAGGTCCTCGTTCAAATCCGCTATGGTATCGCCTTTAACACCAATGCTCGCAGCCGTCCATGGGAAACCACTGGCAGCAGTAGGATAAATGCCGTTTGTATGATCCACAAAATAAGCTGCAAAGCTCGGATTATCCTCAATCTGCTTTTCTGTCAAGTTCCTAGTTAACTGATGAACAATTGTGGCAATCATCTCCAAATGACCTAGTTCGTTGTCACCACAATGTTAGAAGTGATAGCTATAAAAAGAAAACCTCAAGCCTGAATCTGTTTTCAATAAAGCGGTTGCCTTTGCTTGGCAGGTCATTATAATAATCTATTCTTTTGATAAAGCTCTTTAAGAATTTATTTTTATCAGCAGCAGGCAAATCATTATTTTGCAGTATATCAATTGCCTGTGACAGCTTATATATTTTTTCTTCATAATTAACAGTTTCAGGAACTGCTTCTTCTTGGGCAGCAATTGCTTTAATCAGTTGCGTACGGCGGTCATTCAATGCAGCATTCCTTTTCAAAAATACATCCTCGCTATAAATACCCCTTTCAAGAAAATCATATAATTTGCTTTGCTGATTATCCAAAGAGTCAAGGTCATTTTTTAATGTGTTCAAAATTGACTGTTGAAGAGCAGAAGAGCCACCGTCATCATTATTTAGTTTGAACTCAAAGTCTGCAAGATGAAACTTCAATGCAGATATAAACGCTTTTTCAAACTCGTAATAATCGACTGATGGCGTGTGACAGTGTGATTGCTGATTACAGCATAATCGGGGATTGCTTCTATAATTTCCATCTTTATTCTTAAATGTTTGATAAAGCATAGAGCGTCCGCAACTTCCACATTTTAAAAGAGTTGCATAGGGATTTCGTATTTTATGCTTGCCCGGTGAGCGTGCATTTCGTGCAGACTTATCCTGTGCCATATTGAATAGTTCCTCGTCAATTATTGCATCGTGCAGTCCATCAACAATTATAATGTCATCAGATTTGCCCCTTGGTCTTTTCTTTGTGGCATTTCCGTATTCATCAGTTGAAATGACAGTCTTTTTATAGTTCCATCTTATCTTGCCTATGTATGTAGGATTGCGGAGCATTTCACGAATAGAAGCAGGCGACCAATATTCATTATACTGAGGTTTAATTCCTCTGCGGTCAAGTTCGCTTGCTATCTGATTACATCCCATATCCTTATTAACATAAAGGTCAAACATAAGGCGGACAATATCGGCTTGCTCATTTGGTACAAGTGTAAATTTTTTATCTTTCTTCACCTTATCATATCCATAGGGCGGATGCTGACCGATAAAGCATCCTTCTTTAACCGATGCTATTCTGCCTCGATTAAGAATAAACTTGATATATTCAAGGTATTCATTGCCCTGTTGCAAAGTCATTTGAAAATACTTCAGGTCATATTGGTCTTGCAGGTCAAAGGTTTTTGATGGAGTTATTATTTTTATATTATTGTATTTGAATACACGAATCAGAGTGCCACAATCAAGCATATCACCACGGGTTAAACGCTGAGGCTCTACCACAAGTACGGCTTTGTAGTTATCACAGTTAGCAGCCATTGAAAGCACCTTTTTTATTTCAGGTCGGCTGTCAATCGTTTCACCTGATGCAACTTCCTTGTATATATTTTCAGCAGGGATGATATGCTCGAATGTTTTAAGGGCATATTCCTGTAATATTGTTTCGTGTCTTGCGAGTACTTCCTCGACTGTTTCATTCTCAGAATCGGCTCGGCTCTTACGCAAGTACATTATTATACTATTAATATTGTATTCTTCCACCTGCAACGCTCCTTTATATAAAGATATGCTTATAAAAGGGTAAAAAAATACCCTGTTGCAAAAATGCAGCAGGTGTGATACAATCTATTTGCTGGGTAGAGTTGTATCACAACCTACTTATTAACCTCTTGGCTATTGGCGTAGTCGAGGGGTTATTTTTATAACTTAAAATAAATTGCTATAACAGATGCTATAACGACCCATATACAAATGGCTATGTAAATTATTGTTCTGGTGATTGTTCTTAATATTCTAATCTTAGATTTATTAGTGATTATTGTTTGTGCACTCTTTTTTCGTTCATTTTTGTTCATCTTTAGCTTTGTATATCCAAGTTTATTTCTTAATAAAATATATCCAGATCGGATGATAGTCTCAAATTCAAATGTAATTTCATTATTATCAAAACATTTTCCAAATTCCTCTATTAGTGCGTCAGAAGCTAAACTATAATTTTTATAAATAATGTTGCTTATAATTTCCAAATCGTCAGTAACATTTTGTGATGGTGTAAAAAACAAAGTTCTATGAATAGGAGCAAATATTTCATCATATTGTTGTTTGTAGATTGAGTCATTTTTATTACTTTTTGAATTTAAATATGTAAATAATTGTGTAATGACTACAGCACCTAGAGTTGCACAACAAGTAAATATAGTACGAATCGTTTCATTGTCCATAATGTTTCTTTTCCAAATTATTATGATTTTATAATTCTATTGTTTTTGGTTGCAGATCGTTTTGTTCAATAATTGCTTTTAAGATTTTTTTCAATTTAAAGTAATTAAGGTCACCGCTTTGAAATATAATTGATTTTTCTTCACCATTGCTGATGTAGTTAAGTGCTTCATAATATACTTTTTTCTTTTTGTCCTTTGCAGTAACAGCGCCAACAACAGCACCAGTGGGACCAAACAGTAATCCTCCGGCAATAGCTCTACCTACTCCGTTGCTTTCTTTGATTTCATCTTCTGAAATAATTTCAAGGCTTTTTATTTTTGATAGAGATAAATTAACACTTTGCTCATCCTCTAATGCTCGTTTAAATTGTAAAATGCCTGATTCTTCATCAAGAATTAAACAAAATATATTCTTAGTAATGAAATTACTTGGCAATCCGGAAATGTATACACCTTTAACTGTTAATTTATCTGTGCTAGTTTTCTTTTTAAACAATCCCATTTTTATCTCCTTTTATTTAGACACAATTTCAATAAAGTTGCTTTTTTGCATTTCCGATAAGTAATCACTTAATATATTAACAGTATTGTCATTTTCTAAAAGAATCTTTAAAATCATTGAATTAGGTGCATTTGGAAATTCTTTTACAATTTCAAAGTCGACAACTCTATGCGGTTTGAATTTTAAATGAGACATCTGCTCAAAATATACCAGTTCTTTTTTTGTTGGCAATTTTAATTGTTTCTTTAAATCCTTTAATTCTTCTATATTTAATTCAGATACTCTCATTAATAACACCTCTACTTATAATTTTTCTATATTGGCAAGCGGTGGAATAGAGTATGTCATCATGAACACAAATGCCATTTTTTTCGCATTCTTTAAATTTACCGCAGCATCCAAATGACTGAAAGTTAAAAGCATTAAGCATAATACTGGTAAATAATTTAGTTATGTTCTCAGGTGATATTTCAGAGAATTCATCAATAGTTACTCTCAACATATTTTCTGATTTGATTTTGCTATAAGTTATAGAATATTTGTTTAACTCATTTTCACAACAAGTGGCAAATGAAATATAACTAACTTTTTTACCTATTTTTATTTTAGCCAGTGTTTTCTCGCTTGCATCCAGGCGCCAAGGTGATGGTGATGCTTTAATTGTAATAAAAAATATACCTTTTGTTTTAGATTTCACTAATTCAAAATTGACAACACTCAAATATTTCTTATTAATGTTATCTTTGATTTGATTAAAAATATCAATTTCATTCATAAGGTTACTCCCTTTTATTTCGTATTTAGCATATCATAAAAGACATCTTCTGTTATAATCATCAAATCGCATCCCTGTTGTATGTACTGCTCAGCTTTTTTCTGTTTTGAACTTTTACCATCCTTAATACTTTTGCAATAATCATTATTACCTAAAATTAAATAATTGGTCTTTTTAGTTATACCAGCACCGATTTTTCCGCCATAATTAACAACAATTTGAGCCGCGTCATTTCTTGAATACTTTTCAAGCGTTCCGGTAAATACGCACACTTTGTCGTATAATGGGTGGGTTTCGTCAAATTCATCTGTAGTTGCCTGTATCTCAAGAAGAGTTTTATAACTGCTTTTCGCATAGTTATAATTGCTTTTACGTTTAAATGAATCAGAAAAATCATCCAGTGAATTATATTGTTCCAATGCAATTCTTTCAAGGTGATTATAGATTAAATGAGTAGTTTGACAATCTGCCAAAGCTCTGTGCTGATAATCTACATCTATATTAAACAATTCGATTAAGTCAACTAATCTATGGTGTTTTAATTCTTTACAAAGTTTCCTTGCAAAGCGCATTGTATCTATAAAAGAATTGGAAAATGTTATGTTTCTTAACTCTAATAGATTATCATAAATGAAATTGACATCAAAATTAATATTGTGACCGATTAATATATCGTCAGATAAAAAGTTTATATATGAATCAATAGCATTATCAAGGCTTGGTTTACCTGAAAGCATTTCATTTGTTATACCTGTTAAATCTGTGATATATTCCCCAATGAGATATCCCGGATTAATTAATTGTTGATATGTTTCGATCACCTTGTTGTTTCTTACTTTTATAGCAGCAAGTTCAATGATATCATCATACTGTGGGCTAAGACCGGTAGTTTCAATGTCTATAATTGTATAATCGCTGACAAAATTTGTTAAGCTTTTTCCTTTATTTAAACGTTCCAAATCTCTCTCCTGTTTTTCAAGAAACCATTTGCACTTCAAAATACAAATGATATGCCTTTCTAATAAAATCTTCTGTAACATTGAAATATTCGGCTAAATCCCATACTTCCATGCCAGTTTCTATCTGCTTCTTGAACTCATCTTTATTGATGAGTTTTTTTACTGCCCAGCGGTCTGCTGTGGCTTCACACTTCCCCCTGTTATCAACAGGAGAATATTCATTGTAAAATGAACCGGTAACACAATGACCAAGTTCATGCGCCATGTGTACTCGTTCTTCTTTGCTCGAATCCAATTGCTTGTCATCAATACCTATATAGCAGTTATCGCCGCTTTCTAATGATATTGATTCGGAATTAGGAAGAGGAAATGATAAGACCACAATGCCCAGCTGTTCAGCGAGAGCATAAAGGTCATTATTCATTATTCTCACGCTCCTTAACAAACTTTGCAAAACGCTTAACTTCTTCAAGTTGTGCATCAGTGATTTCTTTATCTCCACCAAATAGAGCAAACTTTAATACATCATCAGAGATGAAAGAAGATTGTTCTTTTTGTTTACCAAACAAAGAATCTAATGGAACATTAAAGAAATCTGCTATTATTTCTAAAGTTTCATAGTCAGGTGTTCTTGTCCCTTGTTCATAATTTCCAATGGCACTCGCAGATACTCCTATTTTATCAGCCAATTCTTTTTGTGTTAATCCTTGACTTTTTCTTAAATTTATCAATACTTCATTAAACATATTAGCACCTCATAAACTTTGCCTAACACTATATTAACACGGAGCGTGTAAGAAATCAAGAAAAAATTACACAAAATGTGTTGACAAATTAAAAAGAGTGTGGTATATTCAAGATGCTACACATAATGTGTAGGGAGGTGAACGGATATGAAAACTGAATTAACAACTAAGCAAAAGGCTAAAATAATTGGTACGAGGTTACTTAAATTGCGCGATGACAAAAACCTTGAACGCAAGGAAGTAGCGCAGGCTACGGGGCTTACTACTTCTGCATTATCCAATTATGAATTAGGTATTAGAGTGCCAAGAGATGAAGCTAAATATATACTCGCTCAGTATTACGGTGTTGACCTTAGAGAAACTTTTTTTTGCTTTGAAACTACACAAAATGTGTAGCATTCAGCATTATGAAGCAATACGGAGGTGAGAGGATGAAACAAAGAAAATCTGTTTCCTGAATATGAGCTTGATTATTTGTTCAGACCAAATTAAAAATGCAAGTTTAACAGCAGGAATTAAACAAGCAGTTCAATCAATACATTATAGCAAAGAGGTGTTACACATGGAAAATACTGATACAAAAGAATACATTGTCCTGAACGGCAGAGCAAAAGTAATCTTCCATGGTACTCCGAATCAGAACAGGCTGAAAAAATCAGCACCTGAATTGATAAAGTCAGCGCTTCGAGTTATGGGCAATGATGATGAACTGTTGCAAGCCTATTTGAAAAGTTTTGAATAGCAAGGCGGTAAAACTCAATAATTAAATAACCAGTCTACCTATTAGCGAAGCAGCAGGACCACCGAACATTCCGGGTTCAAACAAATTAATATCCTCTCTTTGACACAAGCAGCGCAATGGTGGTAAGCGCTGGCAGTTACCTTTAATCCTGCTGTTTCGTTAATAGGTGGACAAGCATATAAGGCAGGTGAAGAAATGATAAAGTGGTTAATCTTTATAGCAATGTTTCTAGGAGCATTTGCAGTTGGTGGGTACATACTGGATGTGCTTAGCAAGCGCAGTATGAATAAAATGCTGAAAAAGTTTCGTCATTTGGATGATGAAGCCAAGCAGCAGGCAACAGATGCAGTTGAAGAGCTGTACGACGAATTAATAATGAATGAAATAAGACAATAAAAAAAGGCAGCTGACCGAAGCCAACTGCCAAGGCATTATAAAAATACCATCACGCGAGATTAGTGTATCAAATATAATGCCTTTTGTCAAGAGAGGAAGTATATTATGAAAATTAATATTGGTGAAAATGACATCTGTTATACCTGTAAAAAAGGAAATCAAGTGGAATGTGATGCAGGAATAGATGATGTATTTATGGATGATATCGGATATATATGTGATTGCAAGTGTTATAAAGCAAGGACGATAGATTATAAAGGAATTGCAGATGCTTTTAATTCAATTTGTACAAGTCTGCCAAAGATTAGAGCATTGACGGATACAAGAAAAACGCACCTTAATACTTTGGTTAATTTTCTGAAGAAATACGATTTATCAGTAGAAGAGTATTTTAAAAGAGTTCAAGAATCTGATTACTTATCCGGCAGAAATGGTAAATGGGCAAATTGCTCATTTGACTGGCTCATCAAAAGAGAAAATATTCTTAAAGTTTGTGAGAATAATTATGCCAATAAAGAAGTGACTAATAAAAACAAACTGCATGGTACTGCTACATATGACTTGGACGATTATAACAAATGGTCTGCAGAAAATACAGAAATAGGATAACTTGAAAGGTAATTATAATGAGACAGAAAGAATTAGTAGACAAGCATAAAATTCTTGAAATGGCGATTGAATATGCAAATCAAGGTGAGGGCTTTGTAGGCGGAAGTAATAAAAAGCTGC